>JBIKSZ010000055.1:0-17324 GCA_044348345.1 Roseomonas sp.
GATGCCACGGCGCTCGAGCTCGGCGGCAACCGCCTGGGCGCGGCGCTCGGAGAGGCGCTGGTTGTACTGCGGCGTGCCGGAGCGGTCGGCATGGCCGGCCACTTCGATGCGCGCCGAGCCGGTGCGCTGCGCGTTCTGCGCGGCTTCCGCGATGATCGCCCGCGCGCGGTCCGTGAGGTCGGCGCGGTCGAAGTCGAAGAACACCAGGAAGGTGCGGGCCGGGGCCGGCGCGGCGGCCGGTGCGGCGACCGGCGCGGGGGCCGGGGCAGCCGCGTTGAAGGCGTAGCGCAGGCCGAGCAGGACGCTGTGGTTGAACGTCGTCACCTCGGCAGAGCCGCGGGTGGTCGTGCCGTGGTCGGCGCGGCTCGCGTCCAAATCAGCCGCCAGCGTGCCAACGAAGCGGTACTCGGCGGTCAGCGCCAGGCCCGGGGCGACGTCGTTGAGCGGCAGCGCCGCACCGACGATCGCCTGATAGGCGAAGGAGCCGTCGCCACCATCCACGGCCACGGTCGTGTTGCGGGCGCGGTCCCAATTCTGCCAAAGATAGCCAGCGCCAAGGCCGACATACGGCATGACCGGCATGCCCGGGCCGAGGTCGAAGTCATAGAGTGCATTGGCCATCACGCCATAGCTGCCCACCGTGCCAGCGCTGGCGCCACGGTTGGTGCCATTGACCACGCTGTCCACAGAGTTGGAGCGGTAGCTGCCCTCGATCTCCGCGCGGACGCCGTTGCCGAAGCCCCAGCCGAGGCTCACAACGCCAACCCAGCCATAGTTGGTTTCGACGTTCACGCCGCGCGGTGTGGCGAAGGCGTTGCTGAGATCGCCCTCGACTTCCTGCAGCATGTTAAGGCCGGCGCCAGCGCCGACATAGAGGCCGGTGACCGGCTGGGCCTGGGCGGCGACCGGCAGGGCCAGCATCGTCGCCGCAAGAAGGGCCTTCTTCAGGCTCATGGAAATTCTCCTCGAACTCTACTCGGGGCATCGCCGCGTTGTGCCAGGCCATTCAGTGCAACCATCCGTGCGGAAGTCGCAACAAATGCCTCGCGCCACAGGCAATGCATGAAGGATTACTAGCACCGATTCGGTTCGCCGACACCGTGATCGGAACAGAATCAGGGGGGTGTTGCCGCAGCGCAACACCCAATCATGGCGAAGGAGTCACACTGGGCCGAGCGCCGCCGCATCGCCCGCCGCAGCGAGGCTGCCGACCGGCAAAAGCCGTGTGGCATGGCCGAGCTTGCGGCCGGGCCGGGCCTCGGCCTTGCCGTAGAGGTGCAGCGCCACATCTGGGGCGGCGGCCAGTACCGCCCAGCGGGCGAAATCCTCGGGACCGACCAGATTTTTCATCACAGCATCGTGATGCCGGCCCGGATCGGGCAACGGCAGGCCGGCCACCGCCCGTACATGCATCTCGAACTGGCCGCAGAGGCAGGCATCCATGGTCCAATGGCCGGAGTTATGGGGCCGGGGGGCCATCTCATTGGCCAGCAGCGTGCCGTCGGGCAGCACGAACATCTCAAGCGCCAGCAGGCCGACCAGCCCCAATCGTTCGGCCAGCCGCGCCACATGGGCGCGGGCCGCGAGCCCGACGCCGGCGGGGAGCTGCGCCGGGGCGATCGAGAGGTCGAGGATGTGCCGCGCATGGCGGTTCTCCGTCGCCTCGAAGGTGACGAGCGCCCCATCCGTCCCGCGCGCCGCGATGGCCGAGACCTCCTTAGCGAAGGGGATGAAGGCTTCCAGGATCAGCGGCCGCGGCGCCAGTTTTTCCCAGGCGGCGTCGAGGTCGGCTGGGGTGCGCAGCACCGCTTGGCCGCGGCCGTCATAGCCAAGCCGCGTGGTCTTCAGCACCGCCGGCAGGCCGAGCGCTGCGACCGCCGCGTCGAGCGAGTCGCGGCTGGTGACCTCCCGCCAGGGGCCGACGGGGATGCCGCAGGCTTCGAAGAAGCGCTTCTCCAGCACGCGGTCCTGGCCGATTCGCAGCGCCTCCACCCCGGGGCGGCAGGGCACCAGCGGGGCCAGCGCATCGAGGGTCGTGGTCGGGACGTTCTCGAATTCGAAGGTGACGACATCCACCGCCGCCGCGAAGGCGGTCAGCGCGCCGGTGTCCTCATAGGCCGCGACCGTCCGCGCCGCGGCGACCTGCATGCCCGGGCTGTCGGGCTCGGGGGCGAAGACGTGGCAGCGATAGCCGAGTCGGGCGGCAGCGAGCGCCGACATCCGCCCCAACTGCCCGCCGCCCAGGATCCCGATGGTGGAGCCGGGGGGAAGGGGGGTCATGCCGGGCTGTCCGGGACTGCCGCCGTGCGCGCCGCTCGCCAGGCCGCGAGCCGCCCGGCCAGGGCAGGGTCGGCGGTGGCGAGGATCGCCGCCGCCAGCAGCCCCGCATTGGTCGCGCCCGCCTTGCCGATGGCCAGCGTGCCGACTGGGATGCCCGCCGGCATCTGCACGATGGAGAGCAGGCTGTCCTGGCCCTTCAGCGCATGGCTTTCGACCGGTACGCCGAGCACCGGCAACGTGGTGAGGGCGGCCACCATCCCCGGCAGATGCGCCGCGCCGCCGGCGCCGGCGATGATCACCTTGAGCCCCCGGCCGGCGGCGTCCTTCGCGTAGTCATACATGCGGTCCGGCGTGCGATGGGCGGAGACGACGCGGCATTCATGGGCGATGCCGAGCGCCTCGAGGATCTCCGCCGCGTGGCGCATCGTCTCCCAGTCGGAGGTCGAGCCCATGATCACGCCGACCAGCGGCGCGGGATCAGTCATCGCGGCATGTCCTCAAGCAATCACATCCGGGATCAGCCGGCTTTCCAGCCAGGCGATCTCGTCCTTCAGCAGAAGCTTGCGTTTCTTCAGCCGCTGCAACTGCAGTGGATCGGCCCCGCTTTCGCCCAGCCGGGCGATCACCGTGTCGAGGTCGCGGTGCTCGCTGCGCAGCTCATGCAGGCGGCGGAGGAGGCTGTCGCGGTCGGCCAGCATGCGCCCCCGGATCTTCAAGCAAGCGTTGCGGCATCCGGCGCGTCCCGGCCTTCGCAGGCGCGAGACAAGTCCGGCAGCAGGGCCGAAGAAATCCTGGACCCCACCGCCACGGGGAATAACATGGACCCCGTGGGGGCAGAAGTGACGGATCGCGGCTGGGTCGCGACGCGCTGCGCGCGCGGCCCCTCCGACACCGTTGCCGCCCCTGCGAACAACGGACAGGGATACCCCGCATGGCCGAGCTCGCCCGCCTTCGCGCCCTTGAGGAGCGCCACGCTGCGCTTGAGAGCCGAATTGCAACGGAGGACAACCGGCCGCGACCGGATACCGAGGCGCTGGCCCGGCTGAAGCGCGAAAAGCTGCGCCTGAAGGAGGAAATGGAGCGGCTGCGGCGCGGGCAGACCGTGCACTGATCCCCTACGAGCCGGGGGGCGGCACGCGCCCCGGCTCGCGGGTTTCAGTTTGCTAGCTTCAGGCGGCGTCGTCGGCCGGCATGGCCGGGGCGGTGTTCGTTGCGCCGGTGCGCGCATTGGCGGCCGCCACCGCTTCGTTCAGCGCGGTCTGGGTGCAGAGGCCGAGCGTCACCGGGTCCCGCGGCTTGATGTTCGCGGTGTTCGGATGGGTCTTGTCGCGCACCTTCTGGATCGTCTCCTTCGTGGTGGCGAGCAGCTTGACCAGCTGCGGGTCCGACAGCTGCGGGAAGTTGCGCAGCAGCCAGGCGATGGCGTCCGGCCGCTCCGTGCGCTTGGCCACGGGGATGTAGCGCGCGCCCTTGCCGCGGGACTTCGGCAGCGGGATCGAGGTCTCGAGCAGGCTGAGGCGGGAGGAGGGGTCGGCCTCGGCCTTCTCGATCTGCTCGCGCGTCAGCTGGCCGTTGGTGATCGGGTCGTAGCCGACGATGCCTTGCGCGACCTCTCCATCGGCGATGGCCTGGACTTCCAGCGGGTGCATCCCGACGAAATCGGCGATCTGGTCGAAGGACAGGGACGTCTTCTCGATCAGCCACACCGCGGTGGCCTTGGGCATCAGGGGCGTCTTCATGGCGAGCCTTCGCGAAATTCCGCATAGGGCCGGGATGCGGGCGAGCAGAACCGCCCGCCGCGGCGCCCCCGCCTCGTCTGGTTGCGGTATAAGGATCGCGCCGGGCGCGGTCAAAGCCCAATGCGGAGAGGGAGATAGTGCATGGAGGAGCCAGAGGGCCCGCGGCCGGGAAACCGCTTCACCCCGCCGGTGATCGAACGCTGGGGGGCGGAGGAGCTCCGCGCCTATATCGCCGAGCTGCGCGAGGAGATCGGCCGCGCCGAGCGCGAGATCGCCAAGCGCGAGGCCAGCAAGGCGGCGGCTGACCTGTTCTTCAAGCCGCCGGGCTGACGTCGACGGACGTCAAGGGCCGGCGAGTCGCCCCGCCGGCCCCGGTCTTCACCGATCCGCTCGGCTCAGGCTGCCTGGGCAGTCTGCCCAGTGCCATTCGCCGGCAGGGCGCGCGGCTGCGGGTCGCCGGCGGCGATGGCGATGCGGCGGGGCTTCAGCGCCTCCGGCACTTCGCGCCGCAGTGTGACGTGTAGCAGCCCGTTCTCCAGGCTCGCGCCCTCGACCACGATGTGGTCGGCCAGCACGAAGCGACGCTCAAAGGCGCGGCCGGCAATGCCGCGATAGAGCAGGCGGCGCTCATCCGCGCCCTCAGGCGGCCCCTCTGGCGCCTTGCCGGCGACGACGAGCGTGTTCTCCTGCGCCGTCAGCTCGATGTCGTTCGGGCCGAAGCCGGCGACCGCCATGGTCAGCACATAGCTGTCCTCGGCCGTCATCTCGATGTTGTAGGGGGGGTAGGCAGGTCCCTCGGCCGCCGCGCGGGCGGTCTCGGCCAGGCGGGCCATCCGGTCGAAGCCGATGGCGGCGCGCATGAGGGGGGAGAGGTCGAACGCATGCATGGTTGAGCTCCTTCGCTGAGCAAGCTCTGTGGTCCGGCGGAGCCGGATTCCTGGACCCCCATGCGGGCGATCCCTCCGGTCCGCGCCGGAAGCCCCGATCGGGCGCCTCCGGCCTTCTGGACATGGACAGTTTGCAGGGCAGCTTCAAGGCCGCTGCAACAAGGCCCAAAACGCGAAGCGGCGCGCCCCCCCCTGGGGGGAGGCGCGCCGCCGAAACGCTTTGAGGACCCCGCCCGGTGGGCGGGGGAGGGCTCAGCCCTTCTTCACGCCGATGCCGGCGAACTTCTTGTTGAACTTGGCGATCTGGCCGCCCGTGTCGATCACGCGCTGCTGGCCGGTCCAGGCCGGGTGCGACTTCGGGTCGATGTCGAGGCGCAGCGTGTCGCCCGCATTCCCATAGCAGGAGCGCGTCTTGAAGGCCGTACCATCCGTCATGATGACGTTGATCTCGTGATATTCGGGATGAGTGTCGGGCTTCATGGAAGGGCTCGCGCAGGATGGGCCCGCCGACGGCGACCGGCAGGCACGGGAGCGCGGCGTATAGGCGAGGCCCGGGCCGGGCGCAACCGCGTCCTTGCGCTGCCCCGACCGGCGGCCTGCCTTGGGTGCGTGCCGGGGGATCGAATTGACCCCCATCGGGGCCGGTCCTAGGGAAAGGGGCGTTCCGCTATCCGGAGGTTGCGCGCGTGAATCAGGCGACATCGCCATCGGATGCGGGCCGGCCGCTCAATATCCTCTCTATCCAGTCCTGGGTCAGCTACGGCCATGTCGGCAATGCCTCGGCCGTCTTTCCGCTCCAGCGCCTGGGCGCGGAGGTCTGGGCGGTCAATACGGTGCAGTTCTCGAACCACACGGGCTATGGCGCCTGGCGCGGCAGCGTCTTCGGCGCGGAGCTGATCCACGAACTGGTCGAGGGCATCGCGGAGCGCGGGGCCTTGCCGCGCTGCGACGCGGTGCTGTCCGGCTATATGGGCTCGGCCGAGATCGGAGACGCGATCCTGGCCGCCGCGGCCCGGGCCAAGGCGGCGAATGGCGCGGCGATGTATTGCTGCGACCCGGTGATCGGCGATGTCGGCCGCGGCGTCTTCGTGCGCCCCGGCATCCCGGATTTCATGCGCGACCGCGCCGTGCCGGCCGCCGACATCCTGACCCCGAACCAGTTCGAGCTGGAATGGCTGACGGGGCGGACGGTGGCCACGCTCGACGATGCGAAGGCCGCCATCGCCGCGCTGCAGGCCAAGGGCCCGCGCTGCGTGCTGGTCACCTCGCTGCGGACCGAAGATACGCCGGCGGATGCGATCGAGTTGCTGGCGGGCGAGGGGGGCGAGTTCTGGCGCCTGCGCACGCCGCTGCTGCCGCTGTCCATCAATGGCGCGGGGGATGCGATCGCGGCGCTGTTCCTGTTCCATCGCCTGCGCTGGGGCGAGGCGCGGGTCGCGCTCTCGGCCGCGGCGTCCAGCATCTATGGGCTGCTGCGGCGGACGGCCGAGGCCGGCTCGCGCGAGATCCTGACGGTCGCCGCGCAGGAGGAATTCGTCACGCCGAGCCGTGTGTTCCGCGCGGAGCCGTGCTGAAGGGCGCGCGCACCGTCCCGCCCGCGCGCCAGCGCAGCCGCTTGAGCGCGACAAGGCCGGCCGCCATCCGCCCGCCGCCGCGGCGGACCGAGGCTTCCGGCCAATGCCCGGCATAGCCGGGATCGCCGAAGCCAAGCCCGAGCCTGAGGCGCATCAGCGCGCCGATCCGCGGTGCGCATTCCCCCCATTCGGCATGCGCCTGGCCATCCGCATGCGGAAAGCTGCCGAAGGCCTCGGCCTCCGCCGTGTCGGGATCGCGACGGAAGGCCTGGAAGGCGGCAAGCCCTGCGTCGCGCAGCAGCGCGGTCCAATCGGCGGCATCGCCGGCGAGTGCCATCGCGTGGGCGAGTTCGCGGGCGAAGGCCAGCACGCCGCCTTGCAGCGCATCGAGCCCCCAGGCCAGCACGCGGTCGTCGCGCGGCTCGGCGAGTTCCGCGCCGAAGCGGCCATCCGGCGTCTGCACATAGCCCCGCACCGTGCCGTGGTTGGCCGCGCAGAACAGCTCGAGCAGCACCGGGTTCAGCCCGTGCAGCGCCGCTGGTGCGGTGAGGAAGCTGCCCATCGCCTCTGGCGCGAAGCCATCCGGGCGGCTGCGCAGCGCGAGATAAAGCCCGGCGAGTTGCGGCGGCGCCGCCGCCGCGCCGAGCGCGAGTAGTTGCTGCAGCGAGTGCTGCAGCCGGCCATGCCAGCCGAGATCCACCATCAGCACGTTATCCGCGCCGAGCAGCCCTTCCTGCGCGAGATAGCCGAGCGCGGCCGCACGCCGCCGCGCGGCGGCCTGCAGCACCAGCGGCGCGACCTCGGGGTCGGCGAGCAGCGCGGCGAGGCGCGCGGGCGAAGCCGGCCGGCCGCGTTGCGCGGCCTCGGCCAGGCCGTGTCGCGCCAGTGGCGCGGCGAGGTCGCGTGGGTCGAGTTCGGCGCGCGCGAGTACCGCCGCGACGCTCTCGCGCGCCGCATCGCGCGTGAGCCACGCGAGCGCTGCGTCATCGAGCTTCTGCAAGGTCGGCAGGTGCCAGGCCTGACGGGAGCCGAGCAGGTAGCGGCACTCGATGTCGAGGCCGAGATGCGGGCGCAGAATCTCCGCGATGCTGAGCAGGATCTGCCCGTCGCGCGCGACGAAATGCAGCCGCCGCGCGCGGCGCGCTTCGGCCTCCTGCAAGGTCCAGAGCACGAGGCCGGCGAGCAGCGGCCCCGCCACGCCCGCGCCCACCTGCCAGAGCGTGCGTTCATGCGGCGTCGCCGGATCCGCCGACAGCCGCGCGGCGCGCGCGCTGCCGGCCAATAGCGAGCGCAGCAGCGGCGGATGCGCCGCACCCGCGGCATGCAGCGTCGCCTCGTGCCGGTTGGGTTGCGCCGCTTCGCAACGCTCGGCGGCGAGGCCGAGGCGGCGCGGCACGGCAAGGTCTGCAACTGGATGATCGCCGCGATGGATGATGTGCTGCAACGGGATGCCAAGCACCGCAGCGGCCAGGCCGAACAGCCGCCCGCTGCGCTTGGTGGCGTCATGCTCGGCGGAGGCGAAGACGCGCTCTGGCGGCACCGAGACGCCGCCCTGGCGCAGCAGGCGCAGCAGCTCCGCGCGCCCGAGATAGGTGTCGCTGAGCAGCGCGACGGCTTCGCCGTCCTGCTGCAATCGCGCAAGGCGCGTGGCGTTCGCCGCGATGGGGCGGATGGCGGCTTGCTCGGTCGCGACCTCGATCGCGGCCGCCATCTCGGCGGCCGCCTCGGTCCAGCCGAAGGCAGGGGCAAGGGCGCGGTGGATGGCGTCGAGTGTGACCTCCTCGACACCGGGGCGGGCGCGCAGCGTGGCTTCGGCAGCGGCGCGGGCCTGCGCGAAGGCCGCGGCGTCGGCCGGGATCAGCCCGGCTTCGGCCAGCCGCAGGCCGAGCAGCAGGAAGAGGTCCTCCGGCCGCCAGACGCAACGGGTGATCAGCGTGTCGAAGACGTCGAAGGCATGCAGCCGGCCAGAGGAGGCTGGCTGCGTGGGCGCCGCCCTGGCCGTTGCAGCCGTCAACCGGATTGAACTTGGCACGTTGCTCATGCGCGCCAAGTTCTAGTCGAGGTATGCGGCGCGCGATGCTCAATCCACCGTGACGCGAACCCGGGGGCGCCGGGTGGGATCAGTCGGCGCGCTCAGCTCGCGCCGACCAGGTCGCCGAGGCCGACAAGGCCGAGCAGGCGGCCTTCCTCGCAACAGACCGGCAGGTGGCGCAGGCCGCGGCGGTGCATGAGCTCCAGCGCGATCTCAGGCGCGGTGTCCGGGCCGACGGTCACCGGCTCGCGGGTCATAACTTCTTCGACGGCGAGGCCGCGCAGGCCCATGGCACGGCTGGCGATGACGCGCACGATGTCGTGTTCGCTGACCAGCCCGATCAACCGTCCCGCGCGGTCCTGCACGGGCACGGCGCCGATATGGCGGGACACGATCAGCCTTGCGGCTTCGGTGGCGGGTTCTTCGGGCGAGATGGCGGCAAAGGGTGCAGGCACGGAAGCGGATATGCTCATTGGGGGGCGGCCTCCCAGGTCGCGGCTTGTTTTGCCTGCACATCCCCAACTGCGGGCTCGATATCAGCTTGCCCTGTGATCACGCAACACTTCCGTCACAATTTCGGAAGGTTAAGGTGTGACAAATCGGCAAGCCGGGCCGCGGGGCGTGCGCGCAGGGCGTCCGCGGTGGCTCAGTGCATGTAGCTGCGGGTGACGTAGGCGGTCAGGCTCTCGACGGCCTGCTGCTGCTGCGCGAGCCGGTGGCGCACCAGGTCGCGCACGCTGACCAGGCCGAGCAGCACGCCTTCGGCATCCACCACCGGCAGGTGGCGGAAATAGCCTTCGTCCATGATCTGCAGCGCCGCATCCACGGGCGTCGCGGGGCCGACCATGATGACCTCACGCGTCATCAGGGCTTCCGCCGCCAGGCCCTCGATGCCGCCGGTGCGGGTGGCGAGCGCGCGGACAATGTCGCGTTCGGAGATGATGCCGAGCACGCGCCCATGCCCGTCGCGCACCAGCACCGCGCCGATGCGGCGGGACTGGATCAGGCGGGTGACCTCCGCGACCGGGGTGTCCGGCGCGACGGAGATCACGTCATGGCCCTTGGTGCGGAGAACGGCGGCGATCGTCATGGCACATGCATCCCGATGGATGGGGCGCGTTGGCCCGCATGTGCCTTCCTCAACGGGGCGGCGTGTAGCGAAGGGGGGCAGGGCGGCGCAATCTAAAAAATGCGCGGATGGTGAATTCGACACTTTGAATGCTTTCTCTCCTCGGGGCGGGCAGGGGGTGCGCAGGGGCGTGCGGCCGCCGCCCGGACTTGAAGCGGTCCGTCGCTGCGGCCAATTCAGGGCCGGAGATGCGGGCCCCTCTGGCGCCTCGCGGGACAGCTCGGATCACCGAGTCCCGCGCGCGATGTCGGATCTCCAGCGCGCAGTGCCGAAGGGGCGCTGCGATCCGGAGGGAGACAGGCGCCATGGCGCTTCAGGCAATCTGGTCGGTGAATTGCGTCGCGCGCGTGCTGCGCCTGCTGGGCGTGGCGCTGCTGGTCATCGGGGCGGCGGGCTACCTGCTGCCGGCAGGGACGGTGCATTGGACGGCGCTGATCCCGGCAGCCCTCGGGCTGCTGGCGCTGGCTGCCTCCTTCGCGCGGAATGCCTTTGTGGCGGCGGCGCTCGGCGCGGTGGTCTGCGCGGTCGCGCTGATGGGCGGGGGCTCGGCGCTGCCGCAGTTGCCGGCGCTTCTGGCCGGCGAGGCCGGGGCGGCCACCGCATCCCGAGCCAGCACGGCGCTGGCGGCGATCCTGGCGCTGGCGGCCATGGCTTGGGCGCTGGCCTTCGGCCGGCGCCAGGTCTGACATGCTGAACGACCTGCTGGCCTTCCTCGTCGCAACCTTCCTGCTCGGGCCGCTGCAATCCGAGCTGGCCGAGCGGCTCCAGGCCGGCCAGGCCGGGCGGCAGGTGGTGGAGCAGGTGACGCGCTGCGCCGCCGATGCCGCACCGCGGCTGGTGGAGCGCGCGGCGGCGGAGCCGGTCTGGGCCATCATGACGGCGCTGCGGGCCTGGGCGGGGCTGGTCGCGCCGGAGGTGGTGCTGCGGGATGCAGCGCCCTCCTGCCCGGCGGCGATGGATGCGGCGCGCCCCTTCCTGGCCGCCGCCCGCGGCGGCTGAGCGGCGCCCAGCCCGAGGACGCCAGCCCGCATATTGCGGGCTTTCAACCTTCCGGCCATGACCGCTTGCCGCGCGCTGCGGCAAGCTCCTCCTTCTACGAAAACGGGGGAAACATGTTCGGACGGATGTTCTTGGCCGCGTCTGCGGCGTTGGTGATCGCGCTGCCGGCGCTCGGGCAGACCATGGCGGCGCCGGGGCCGACGCTCGCCTCGACGCGCAGCAAGGGACAGGTGGATTGCGGCGCCCATCCCGGCGCGCCGGGCTTCGGCATCACCGACAGCCGCGGCAACTACCAGGGGCTTGATGCCGACACCTGCCGCGCGGTCGCGGCCGCGATCTTCGGCGATGGCAACCGCGTGCGCTTCACGGTGTTGACCTCCGCCGCGCGGCTGCCGGCGCTGCAATCGGGGCAGATCGACCTGCTGCCGCGCACCACCACCTGGACGCAGTCGCGCGACACGGCCAACGGCCTGAACTTCACCGCCGTGACCTTCTATGACGGGCAGGGCTTCCTGGTGCGGCGGAATGCCGGGGTGCAGCGGGCGAACCAACTCGACGGCGCGTCCATCTGCGTCACCTCCGGCACGACGAATGAGCTGAACCTGGCGGATTGGGCGCGCAGCAACCGCATCAGCTTCCGCCCCGTGGTGTTCGAGCAGAATGACGAGACGCGCATCGCCTATGAGGCCGGGCGCTGCGACGCCTTCTCGACCGATGCCAGCCAGCTTGCGGGCATCCGCAGCGCGCTGCCGCGGCCGGACGACCACATCGTGCTGCCCGACATCATCTCGAAGGAGCCGCTGGCGCCCGCCGTGCGCCATGGCGACGACCAGTGGTTCGACATTGTGCGCTGGACGATCTACGCGCTGATCGAGGCGGAGGAGCTTGGCATCACGCGCGCCAATGTGGATGAGATGCTGCGCAGCGAAAGGCCGGAAATCCGGCGACTGCTGGGTGTCTCGGGCGACCACGGGCCGTTCATGGGGCTCGACCGGCGCTGGGCCTATAACGCCATCAAGGCGGTCGGGAATTACGGCGAGATCTTCGAACGCCACCTCGGCCGCGGCTCGCCGATCGGGCTACAGCGGGGGTTGAACGACCTCTGGACCCGTGGCGGGCTGATGTACGCGATGCCGGTGCGCTGAACCGCGCCGCCGGCCCGGTCAGGCAGTGGCCTGACCGGGCTTGCCGGCGCGCTTCTCCCGCGCATTCCGCAGCAGCGCGAGGCTGCGATACATCCCGTGCACCATCTTGCTGTAGGGCGCGGCGACAAACAGCGCGAGCACGAGGCCGAGATGCAGCGCGAGCATCAGCCCCATCGCGCCGGTGTGCCGCACCGCCAGCAGCAGAAGGCCGGTGGAGGAGACCAGGAACAGCAGCGCGAGCATCGCGTATTCGCCGCCCAGCAGCTTCTTCGCCACCGGCGCGGGATCGGTGATGGTCTTCACCACCGCCAGCCCCGCCGTGCCGATGCAGAGCAGCACGCCGCCCCAGGTGCCAAGCTGCACCGGCAGGCTCCAGAAGGCGTGCGGCGAATGCCAGCCGAAGAGGTGGTGGTACATCGCGCCCGTGCTGGTCGCGGCGAAGCACATGGCGAAGCCGTAGAACATCGCGTGGTGCAGCCAGCGGCGCCATTGCGCGAAGCTGTCATCGAGGTCGTTGCAGCCATGCCCGCCGCCGCCGAGGTTGCGGAGCGTCAGCACATCCACCGCGGCGTCACGTGCCGGCGCGAGTCCGATTGGCGCGCCGCCTGATGCGGTGCCGCGCCAATAGCGTATGCCGCCCATGATGAAGGCGAGGATGGCGAAGGCGAAGGTGCTGCCCGCCAGCAGGTTCATCAGCCAGAGCGGGATGACGCGGAAGAAGGCGCCGGCCCCGGTGTGGGAGCCCCAGAGCACCGCCGGGTCCTTGATGGCCACCGCCAGCACCATTGCAAGTGTGGCGAACAGCGCGGCGAGCAGGGAGACGATGGTGCCGTTGCGCTCGAACAGCCGTCCCATCGGCGCGGGCCAGGCGAAGGCGGCGTAGCTCTCGTTGCGGATGGTCGCGAAGGTCGCGGGGATGTTGATGCCGAAGGCATGCGGCGGCGCGTATTGGCAGGCGTGGTAGCAGCCCTTGCAGCCATGGCAGAGGTTGGCCAGGTGGGTCAGGTCGCCCGCGGTGAACTCGCGGCGCATCGCCATGGCGGGGAAGACGGCGCAGTAGCTCTCGCAATAGCGGCAAGCATTGCACACGGCCATCTGGCGCGCGGCTTCCGACACAGCGTCGGATTGCGCGAGTTCGGCCGGCATCGGGCCGGTGGCCAGCTTCACCAGCGAGAAATCAGTTGCGGACATGGCGCGCGGCCTCCTCGCCTGCGATGCGGCCGAACACGGTTCCGATCGCCATGCCGAAGCCGGCGAGGTAGCCCTGGCCCAGGATGTTCCCGGACATGATCTCGCCCGAGGCGAAGATGTTCGCGCTCGGCTTGCCATCGGCCATCAGCACGCGCGCACGCTCATTCACCTTGAGGCCGAGGAAGGTGAAGGTGATGCCCGGCCGCAGCGGATGGCAGAGGAAGGGCGGCTTCTCGATCCGTCGTGCCCAATGGCTTTTCGGCGGGGTCAGGCCTTCCGTGCGGCAATCATCGGGGACCATCGGCTTGAAGGTGCCGGGACGCACGGCGGCGTTGTACTCGGCCACCACGCGCTCAAGCTTGCCGGCATCGATCCCGGCCATGGCCGCGAGTTCGGCCAGCGTCTCCGCGCGATAGGGTGGGAAGACGCTCGGCAGGTAGTTCATCTCCGCCTGGCTGTCGGTGATCGCGAAGGCCTGCTGGCCGGGCTGCTGGGCGATCAGGCGGCCCCAGATGGCATAGCGCTTCGGCCAGACATCCTCGCCCTCGTCGTAGAAGCGCTCGACGTCGCGGTTGACCACGATGGCAAAGGGCACGCAGTCGAGCCGCATGGCGAGACCGCCATCTTCCATCGGCGCGCGGGCGTCGTTGGCGACGGCGTGGAACTGGGTGGGATCGCCGACCTCATGCAGGCCCTGGTCCAGCAGGTCGCGCAGCACGCGCCCCTGCGCATAGGGGGTGCCGCGGATCTGGAAATTGTCGGCCGCATCGCCCCAGTAGCGGCGGAGCCAGTCCCGGTTCGCCTGGAAGCCGCCGGAGGCCGCGACCACCGCCTTGAAGCGCAGCCGCGCGGGGAAGCCGCGATGGGAGATGATCGCTTCCTTCGCGAAGCCGTCCTCGACCGCGATGTGCTGGACCTCGGTGTCGTAGAGGATGGCGATGCCGAGCTTCTCCGCCGTGCGGTAGAGCGCATTCACCAGAGCCTTGCCGCCGCCGAGGAAGAAGGCGTTGGTGCGGGAGAGGGAGAGCGTACCAGAGAGCGAGGGCTGGAAGGTGACGCCGCAACTGGCCAGGAAACCCGGCGCGTGCTGGCTGGCGCGGATGCAGAGGCGGGCCAGCGTCTCATCCGTCTTGCCGCCGGTGACGCGGTTCAGGTCGTCCCAGTATTCTTCCTCGAGGTAGCTGTCGGTCAGCACCTCGGTCGGCGCGGGATGCAGCGCGCGGATATTGCGGGTGTGGCGCGAATTGCCGCCGCGGAGCGGCTTCGGCGCGTGCTCCAGCACGATGACACTGGCGCCGGCGCGGCGGGCTTCGATGGCGGCGCAGAGCGCGGCATTGCCGCCGCCCACCACCAGCACATCCCAGAGGCGTTCGAGATCCTGCATGCGCAATCTTGTATCCGTCGGGATACAGGGATGTCCAGAACCCCTTCCCGGGGCCGCCCCGCTTCGGCTAGACCCTTGGCATGGACGCCACCGAATTCCCGCGCGAGCTCGGGCAGGAAGCCTATGCGCGCATCCGCGCGGCGATCCGCGACGGGTCGCTCGCGCCCGGGGTGCGGCTGACGGAGACGGACCTCGCGGCGCGCGTCGGCGTCTCCCGCACGCCGGTGCGCCAGGCGATCGCGCGGTTGGAGGCGGAGGGGCTGCTGACGCATGAGCCGCGCCGCGGCCTGGCGGTGACGCGCCCAGACCACGCGCAGGTCATCGAGCTTTATGTGATGCGCGAGATCCTGGAAGGCGCCGCGGCGCGGCTGGCGGCGCAGCATGCGACGGAGACGGAGCTCGGCGCGCTGGCGGAGCTGGTGGCGGCCGAGGCCGGGCGGCTGGATGACCCGCGCGGGCTGTCGGAGATCAACATCCGCCTGCACGGGCTGATATATCTGGCGGCGCGCAACCGCTATTTGCTGCGCAGCCTGGAACAGCTTTCGGCGACGATGGCGCTGCTGCCCTCCTTGCTCGCGACGGGCGGGCGTGGGCCGGCGGCGCATGCGGAGCATCGCGCTCTGCTGGCCGCGCTGCAGGCCCGCGACGGCGCGGCCGCGGAGGAGGTGGCGCGCGCCCATGTGCGCGCGGCGCAGCGCCACCGGCTGGCCTGGCTGGTGAATGCCGTCGGCGTGCCGGTCGCGACGCCGGGCGCGGCCGAGTAGGGCGACGGGCACCGGGGGTGGACATCCGCGCCGCGGCGGCGATCATCGCGCGCTGCAATACGCCGGGGACCACGCCCATGATCGACCTCAACGCCAAGCGCCTGGACGGGCCGGTGATCCGGCTGCACCCGGATGACAATGTCGTCGTCGCGCGCGTCGATATCGAGGAAGGCACGCCGATCCCCGGCGAGAATGTCATCGCGCGCCAGAAGGCGCCGGCGGGCTACAAGATCGCGACCCGTCACCTGCGCAAGGGCGACCCGGTGCTGAAGTACCAGGTCACCATCGGCTTCGCCGCCGAGGATCTGCCCGCCGGGACGATGGTGCATGGCCACAACATCGCCTTCCAGGAGTTCCACCGCGATCCGGCGATCGGTGCCGATTACCGGCCCATGGAGATGGTGCCCGTTGTAGAGCGCAAGACCTTCCGGGGGATCGTGCGCGCGGATGGGCGCGTCGGCACGCGCAACTTCATCGCCATCGTGTCGTCCGTGAACTGCTCGGCGACGGTCGCGCATGCCATTGCGGATTGGTTCACGCCGGAACGCCTGGCCGAGTTCCCGAATGTGGATGGCGTCGCCGCCTTCACCCATTCGACCGGCTGCGGGATGGAGCTGTCGGGCGAGCCGATGGACCTGCTGCGGCGGACTCTCGGCGGCTATATGCGCCACGCCAATGTCGCGGGCGTGCTGGTGGTCGGGCTCGGCTGCGAGCGCAACCAGATCCCTGCGATGCTGGCCGATCAGGGCCTCGCGGCTGGCCCGATGCTGCGCACGCTGGTGATGCAGGAGGTGGGCGGGACGAAGAAGGCCATCGAGGCCGGCGTCGCCGCTGTGAAGGAGATGCTGCCGGAGGCGAACCGCGCGACGCGCAGCACTGTGGATGCCTCCCACCTGACCATCGGGCTGCAATGCGGTGGCTCGGACGGGTTCTCCTCCATCACCGCGAACCCGGCGCTCGGGGCGGCGGTGGATCTGCTGGCCCGCCATGGCGGCACGGGGATCCTGTCGGAGACGCCCGAGATCTACGGCGTGGAGCACACGCTGACCCGCCGCGCCGCGAGCCCCGAGATCGGCGAGAAGCTGCTGGAGCGCATCCGCTGGTGGAAGGATGTCTATGCCGCCGGGCGCGACACGCAGATCAACGGCGTGGTGAGCCCGGGCAACCAGGCCGGCGGGCTTGCGAACATCCTGGAAAAGTCGCTGGGCGCGATGATGAAGGGCGGCACGGGGCCGCTGATGGGCGTCTATGACTATGCGCAACCCGTCACCGCCAAGGGCTTCGTCTTCATGGACACGCCGGGCTTCGACCCGGTTTCGGCCACGGGACAGGTGGCGGGGGGCGCCAACATCATCGCCTTCACCACGGGCCGTGGGTCCATGTACGGCGCGAAGCCCGTGCCCTCGGTGAAGCTCGCGACGAATACGCCGATGTATCGCCGCCTGATGGACGATATGGACATCAATTGCGGCGAGGTGCTGGACGGCACGGCGAGCCTGCCGGAGATGGGCGAGCGCATCCTGGATCTGCTGCTCAGCATCGCCTCGGGCGAGAAGAGCAAGAGCGAGGAGCTGGGCCTCGGGCGCCACGAATTCGCGCCCTGGCAGATCGGGATCACCGGGTAGGGCGGGCGGGGGAGGGCGCACGCGCCCTCCCGTCGTGGTGTCAGTCCGCGGCCTGGCGCCGGCCGTCGTAGCCGGCAAGCTGCGCCAGCACATAGTCCAGTTGCTCGATGTCGCAGAACTTCATGTCCATGTCGAAGAGGTTGGCGCGATGCGCCTGCGGGCTCCGGTCGCCGCAGGCCTCCTCGACCAGGATCGGGCGGAAATTGTGCGAGAAGGCGTCCACCGCCCCGTGCCGCACGCAGCCCGAGGTGGAAATGCCGCAGATAACCAGCGTGTCCACGCCGTCATAGCGCAGGAAGGTGTCGAGCGGCGTCTGGAAGAAGCAGGAGGGCTTGTTCTTCAAAATCACCCGGTCCTGCTGTCGCGGCGCATAGGCGTCGGGCCATTCATCGGCGCGCTTGTCGCGGCTATACTGGAAGTCGCCCGCCGTGCCGAGCTTCTCGTTCCAAAGCCCGCGATAGGTGGGGTGCGTGCGGTCGTCGCGGCGGCTGTAGTAGATGGGCAGGTCTAGCGCGCGGAACGTCTCCGTCAGGCGCGTGACGGCGTCCATCAGCGCTGTCATAGGGCGCCCGCAT
>JBIKSZ010000244.1:0-5302 GCA_044348345.1 Roseomonas sp.
CGGATTCTTCAGCGGGGGGAAAAGCGGGTGGCGGTGCAGGTTGGCGATCTGGCCGGGAAGGCCGTGCTGGTGACGGGCTCCTCAACGGGAATCGGGGCGGCCGTCGCGCGCGGCTTCGGCGCGCAGGGCATGCGCGTCGCGGTGCATGGCAACAGCAATATGGAGCAGGCCGAGGAAGTGGCGGCCGACATCCGCGCCGCGGGCGGCACCGCCGTGGTGCTGCGCGCCGATCTGCGCGATCGGGAGGCCTGCGGGCGGCTGGTGCAGGAGGCGCATGCGGCCCTCGGCGCCCTCGATGTCCTGGTGAACAATGCCGGCGGTGTGGTGGATCGCAGCCCGATCCGCGATGCGGCTGATCTCCTGTTCGATCAGGTGATGGCGCTGAACGCGACCTCGGTCTTCGCCTGTTCGCGGGCAGCGCTGCCGATCATGGAAGCGGCCGGCGGGGGTGCGATCATCTCCACCACCTCACTTGCCGCGCGGAACGGCGGGGGCGGCCGATCGGTTCTGTATGCCGCGGCGAAGGGCTTCGTCTCCTCCTTTACGCGAGGTCTCGCGAAGGAGGTGGCGCGCTTCAACATCCGCGTGAACGCCGTGGCGCCCGGCGTGATCGACAAGCCCAACAAGAGCTGGACGACTCCACCGCACCAACTCGAGGCCGCGCTGCGCATGACGCCTATGCGCCGCCAGGGAACGGTGGAGGAGTGTGTCGGCGCCTATCTCTACCTGGCCTCCGGCGAGCTCTCTTCCTTCGTCACCGGCCAGGTGATCGAGGTGAATGGCGGTCTGCACATGCCCTGAGGGCCTCCGCCAGGGACCAAAGGGCCGGTGATGATGGCTCCGCGCCAAGGTCCTGCCACATGAGGCGCAGCATTCCGCTCCAGCCATCCTTCGACCCTTCGCGGGCGGATGACGACCGTGACGTCGCCGCCGGGTCGAGAAGGCGCGGTACCGCGCGGAGCTCGCGTGCTTGGGGACGCTTATCTGCGACGCTGAGATGAGCGTGCCATGAGCCCGGGCGCACCAACCACCGGCCAGCGCATCACCGCGATCCGGGCGCATCTGATACAGGCCGGGCCGCTCGGCGTCTCCGGCGGGGCGGCGGATGGAAAGCACTCCGTCAACACCGGCACGCGCGACAGGCTGTTGGTGACGGTGGAGGCGGCGGTGCCCGACTGACCTGCCGCCATAGAAGCGATCCGCCGGTCATGTGCCCGCCGCCTGGACCGCAGACCCGACGAGTTGCGTAGAACCCGGACAAAAACTGGCGGCAGCGCCAGCCCCGACAGATCGCAACGGTGGGCCGGAAACCGGTCAGCCCGGAAGGAGAGCGTCCGCGCTTGTGGCTGCAGAACGCGGAATCCAGTCGGGGGTGACGATGAGGCCGAGCAGTTCAGCGAGCGCCACCTGCATCGGCCCGACCCGCTCCTCAGCCCAGAGGAAATTCAGCGTACCAAGGCATTCGCCGCCAGCCACAATAGGAATGTTCACGACCGAGCGGAGGCCGAGGCCAAGGATCACCGCATGATCAGCGAAGTCGCGGCGCAGATCCTCGGCACCCTGGCCGCAGTAACGCCGGCGTTCGAGTAGGACCTGCCGCCCCCATGCAGTGTCGCGCTTCGGCTTGGCACCACCGACCGGATAGGCGATCGGATCAGAGCTGTAGAGGCGCTGCACCGTCATCGCCGCAGCATCGAAGCGCATGGCGGTGCACAGCCGGTGGCCCGTCACCTCCGCGCCGATCGCGTCGGCGACGCGCACCATGGCGAGTGGCCCGGGCAGCCGCGCTGCTGCAGCCAGCCGCGCGACTTGCACGGCGGTCAGCAGCGGGCCTGGCACCGCCTCAGGCATCGGTCATGGCGATGCCGAGCTCGCGGATGATCCGGCTCCACTTCACCGCATCGGCCCTGAGCGTCGTCGCGAAGGCGTCCGCGCTTTCCGCCAGGACCTCGACGCCGATGGCGGCAAGACGCTCGCGCACCTCGGCCAGCGCCATCGCCGCGTTGATCTCCCGGTTCAGCTGCGCGACGAGGTCCTGCGGCATGCCCTTCGGGCCAAGCACGCCGTACCAGACCGTCATCTCATAGCCGGGCACCGTCTGGCCGACTGTCGGAACGCCGGGCAACAGGCGCGAGGGGGTCGCCTCAGTGACGCCGAGCATGCGCAGGCGCCCGGCCTGGACATGCGGCAGCGTCTGGGTCGCGGCACTGAAGAACAGCTGGGTCTGCCCCGCGACCGTATCCTGCACGGCCGGCGCGCCGCCGCGATACGGGACATGGACCATCTCGATACCGGTCATGCGCGCGAACATCTCAGCGCAGATATGGTTGGTAGAGCCCGGCCCTGCCGAGGCATAGGCGATGCGGCCAGGGTTGGCGCGCGCATAAGCGATGAACTCCGCCACGTTGTTCGCCGGCACGGAGGGGTGGATGACCATCGTGTTCAGCGCGAAGGCCAGCCGCGCGATCGCCGTGAAGTCGTCCACGCCATTGAAGGGCATGTTGCGGAACAGCGCGTCGTTCATCGCATGCGTGCTCATCGAGCCGAACAGCAGCGTGTAGCCATCCGGCCGCGCCCGGGTGACGGCGTTGGAGCCGAGGTTGCCGGACGCGCCGGAGCGATTCTCCACCACGAAGGGCTGGCCCATGGAGCGCCGCAGCGGCTCCGCCAGAATGCGGGCCAGAATGTCGGTCGTCCCGCCGGTCGCCCAGGGCACCATGATAGTCACCGGCCGGGCCGGATAGCGCTCCTGCGCTTGCGCTACGGGCAGCAGGCCGGTCATGCCGGCCGCGGCGCCGAGGGTTGCCGACAGCGCCGCGCGGCGTGTCATGCGGAAGGTCTGGGTCATGGTCTGCGTGCTCCCCTCAGCCTCGCGGCCCGTCCTGGCCGGTGGTGCCAAATCTCCACCGATCGGCGAGGCTGCGGAAGACTGTGCACGGCCACCGCCGAATGCAATATCGGCTGCGGCGCAACGGGGAGACGTCGCATGTTCACCACCCGCCCTGAGCTTCGCGGCACCTTCGGCGCAATCGCCAGCACGCACTGGATCGCGAGCGCCGTCGGCATGTCGGTCCTGGAGCGCGGCGGCAATGCCTTCGATGCCGCCGTCGCGGCCGGCTTCGTGCTCCAGATCGTTGAGCCGCACCTGAACGGCCCCGGCGGCGAGGTGCCGATCATCCTCAAGCGCCACGACGCGCCCGCCCCGGACGTGATCTGCGGCCAGGGCCCACTGCCGATGGCCGCGACGCCAGAGCGCTTCGCAGCACTCGGCCTGAAACAGGTGCCCGGCACTGGCCTGCTGCCCTCCGTGGTGCCAGGCGCCTTCGATGCCTGGATGATCCTGCTGCGCGACCACGGCACCTGGACGCCGCGTGCGGTGCTGGAAGCGGCGATCAGCTATGCCGAGAACGGGTTTCCCGTGCTGCCGAAGGTCGCCGGCTCGATCCTCGCGGCCCGCGATTTCTTCACCGCCGAATGGCCGAGCTCAGCGGAGGTCTGGCTGCCGGGCGGCGAGGTTCCCCGCCCCCGCTCGCTGCTGCGCACGCCAGCGATCGCGGCCACCTACCGCCGCATCCTGTCCGAGGCGGAGGCGGCGGGCGGTCAGCGAGAGGCCCAGATCGAAGCGGCGCGCCGCGCCTTCTACCGCGGCTTCGTGGCGGAGGCGGTGGACCGCTTCTATCGCAACGCCTCGCTGATCGATTCATCCGGTCGTCGTCACGGCGGGCTGCTCTCGGCGGATGACATGGCGCGCTATGCGGCGCGGACTGAGACAACAGTCGCGCGCGATTATCATGGCGTCACGGTCCACAAGACTGGCCCCTGGGGCCAGGGGCCCGTGCTGCTGCAGGCGCTGGCCTTGCTGGAGGGCTTCGACCTTGCCGCGATGGATCCGGCCGGCGAGCGCTTCGTGCACACCGTCGTGGAATGCATGAAGCTCGCCTATGCCGATCGCGAGGTCTTCTACGGCGACCCGGATGTGGTGGACGTGCCGCTCGGGACGCTGCTCTCCGCCGACTACGCGGCGGTACGCCGGCGCCTGGTCGGGGAAGATGCGTCCCTCGCGCTCGTGCCCGGCAACCTGCCCGGCGCCGCGGAGCGCATGCGGGAGGTGCTCGCGATGTCGGGCGCAGAGACGCCCGTCGGCCTCGGGCATGGTGAGCCGACCTTTGCGCCGCTGCCGGTGGAATGGGGCGACACGGTGCACCTCGACGTCGTGGACCGGCATGGGAACATGGTGTCCGCGACGCCATCGGGCGGTTGGCTGCAAAGCTCGCCGGCGGTGCCGGGCCTCGGCTTCTCGATCTCGACGCGCGGCCAGATGTGCTGGCTCGCGCCTGGCCATCCCAGCAGCCTCAGGCCGGGCATGCGGCCGCGCACCACACTCACGCCGACGCTGGTGACGCGCGATGGCGAGGCGTGGCTCGCGATCGGTACGCCCGGCGGCGACCAGCAGGACCAGTGGACGCTCGCGGTGCTGCTGCGCCACCTGCACCATGGGCTGGACCTGCAGGCGGCCATCGACCTGCCGATGTTCACCAGCCGTCACTTCCCGCAATCCTTCTACCCGCGCATCGCCGAGCCGGGGCGCCTGCTGGTGGAAGACCGGTTCGGGCCAGAGGTCATCGCCGCCCTGCAGCGGCGCGGCCACGGGATCTCGGTGGAGCCGGCCTGGTCGCTCGGACGCGTCTGTGCCGCGGGCCGACGCGACGGCTTCGTCGTCGCGGCGGCAACACCGCGCCTGATGCAGGCCTATGCAATCGCGCGCTGATGCGCGCGGCCGGCACCGCTTCTGATGGGTTGGCGGCCGTTCGGCCGAAATCGGCGCGCGTCGCCGTCACGGGCATCGATCGCCCAACCAGGGCCTATGCGCTGGCCTGCTCGATCGTCATGCCCACCAGGGCTGCGCGGAGCCAGGTCAGTCTGGGCGGATGTTGGCGCGCTGGATCACCGGGCCGTAGCGGCGCCGTTCCGTCTCGACGAAGGCGGCGAAGGCGTCCGGGTCCATCGGCGCGGGCACCATCACCTGCGCGCGCATCCGCTGTTCCGTCGCCGGATCGCGCAGCACGGCCTGGATTTCGCGCGACAGCCGCTCGATCACCGCGCGCGGCGTGCCGGCTGGTGCGGCAAAGCCGTGCCAGGGATCGACGATCGCATCCGGCCAGGTCTCGGCCAGGGTGGGCAGTTCGGGTGCGAAGAAGGCGCGCCGCGCGCCGGTCGTCGCCAGTGCGCGGACCGAGCCTGCCTGCACATGCGGCCAGGCGACGGCCGCGCCATCCACCGCCATGTCGATCTGCCCGCCGAT
>JBIKSZ010000245.1:0-5279 GCA_044348345.1 Roseomonas sp.
GTTCGCTGACTCTGCGCGACGTGTACGAGATGCTGGTCGAGGCGGGGGAGATCTCCGCCGTCATCCTGATCGTGGTCGCGCTTGCGTCCGTCTTCGCCTGGTCCACCTCCACGCTTGGCATCGTGCAGCCGATCGCGGCCTGGATCGTGGGACTCGGCCTTGGCGAATACGGTACGCTGGCGCTGCTGGTGGTGGCGCTGGTCTTCATCGGGATGTTCCTCGACGGCATCTCGATCTTCCTGATCCTGCTGCCGGTGCTGATCCCGATCGCCAATGCCTTCCAGTGGGACCTGACCTGGTTCGGCGTGATCCTGACGATGAAGATCGCCATCGGGCAGTTCACGCCGCCGATGGCGGTCAACCTGATGGTGTCCTGTCGGATCGCCGGCGTGTCCATGGAATCCACCATCCCGTGGGTGATCTGGCTGGTGCTGGCGATGGCCGGCGCCCTGGCCCTGGTGATCGTCTTCCCCGCCATCGCGCTCTGGCTGCCGCGGACGATGGGGATGATGTGAACCGCGGGCGCGCGGCTGCGTTCGCGCGTCATGCTGATCCAGATCAACACCCACGCCACCGCCGGCGACGATGCCTTCACCAGCCGGGTCGAGGCCGCCATCGCCGCCGGCCTTGAGCGCTTTGCCGCCCAGCTCACCCGCGTCGAGGTGCATCTGGCCGACATCAACGCCGGCAAGGGCGGCCCGGCGGATAAGCGCTGCATGATCGAGGCGCGGCCGACCCACCACCAGCCGGTCGCCGTGACCCATCAGGCCGAGAGCATCCCGCAGGCGCTCGACGGCGCGATCGAGAAGGCGCGGCGCGCGCTGGACAAAGCTCTGGCCGGGCGCACCGATCACAAGGGCGGCCCCTCGCTCCGCGACAACGATCTGCGCTGACGCGGCCCGCTGCCTCGGCGCAGCAGGAACCGCGCTGGTCCTCCGCGCCGAAACACCGCATGCTGCCCGCCGAAGAGCGGGGCGCGCGCATGAATCGGATGGGACCGCTGGTGCTGGTGCTTGCCACGGCCAATGCCCTGGCAGCGGCGGCCATGGCTGGCGCCATGGCGGCGTTGGTGATCTTCATCGGCATCGTTGCGGCGGGCTTCCTCTGGTTTCGCTCACGCCCAGAGGCGGCCGAGGACACGCCGCAGCCCGCAGGCCCCGCCGGGCGTCGCGCCATGGCCATCGGACGGCAGGGTGCCCAGCTGCTCGTCAGGCTCGATGGGCGCGACTGGCCGGCGCGCACAGCGGATGGAACAGCCGCCATCGGCTATGGCGATCCGGTCCGCGTGGTCGCTGTGGACGGCACGGTCCTGGTCGTGCAGCCCGACACAGGCGCTTGATGCCAGCGGCCGTTACGGCCTAGCCTTCCACCTAAGCGCGGCGCAACGACGCCGGCGCAAGGGAGCAGAAACGATGATCCGTGACACCCGCCTGTCCCGCCGCAGCATCCTGGCCGCATCCGGCCTCGCTGCTGCCGGCGCAACGCTCGCCCGCCCCAGCCTGGCGCAGGGCCGCTATCCGAACCGCCCGGTGCAGGTGGTTGTCCCCTGGGGCGCAGGCGGCGGCACGGACGCCACCGCGCGTATCGTCGCGAGCCTGCTGGAGCGCGACCTCGGCCAGCCCTTCAACGTCGTGAACCGCACCGGCGGCTCGGGCGTCGTCGGCCACAGCGCCATCGCGACCGCCGCCCCGGATGGCTACACGATCGGGATGATCACGGTCGAGATCACCATGATGCACTGGCAGGGCCTGACCGAGCTGCGCCCGACCAGCTACACGCCGCTCGCGCTGATGAACTCCGACCCGCCGGGCGTCACCGTCGCGCAGAACTCTCCCTTCGCGGATATCCGCGCGCTGGCGGAGGCTATTCGCACGCGTCCCGCCGGCACCTTCCGCGCCTCCGGCACGGGCCAGGGCGGCATCTGGCACCTGGCGCTGGTGGGCTGGCTGCAGGCGATGGGGCTGCGCGGCGACCATGTGCGCTGGGTGCCCTCGAATGGCGCGGCACCTGCGATGCAGGAACTCGCGGCGGGCGGCGTGGACATCGTCACCTGCTCGATCCCCGAGGCGCGCGCGATGATCGACGCCAACCGCGCCCGCGCGCTCGCCATCATGGCCGCCGCGCGCAACCCGATGTTCGCGCAGGTGCCGACGCTGAACGAGACGCTCGGCATCAACTACTCCGTCGGCGCCTGGCGCGGCATCGCGGGCCCGCGGAACATGCCGGCCGAGATCGCCAATTCGCTCGGTGCCGCGCTGAAGCGCGCCTATGAGAGCCGTGAGTTCCAGGAGTTCATGGCGAGCCGCGGCTTCGGCACCGTGTGGGGCGATGCCGGGCAGTTCGCGTCCTTCATGGCCGACGGTGACCGCGCCATGGGCGAGGCGATGCGCGGCGCCGGGCTCGCGCGCGGCTGAGTGATGGGGTCTGGCCGGCGGACCACGAAGGCTGGTCCGTCGGATCGGATCTCACTGCAGGAAACGGGGCGCCGGGAATGCGGCTGAACGATGCGCTGCTCGGCGTGCTGCTGGTCGGCTTTGCAGGCTGGATATGGTGGATGACCGGATTCTTCCCGGTCTTCCCCGGGCAAGACTATGGACCGAACCTGTTCCCGCGCATCCTGGCGGTCGGCATCGGTCTCTGCGGCCTGGCGCTGTTCGTCCGCGGCCTGCGCGCCGGCGGTCGACTTGTGGTGTTCGAGGATTGGGTGTCTCAACCCGCGCGCCTCCTCTCCTTCCTGCTGCTGCCCGCTGCGGTGCTCGCCTACATCCTCCTCTCCGAACGGCTCGGCTTCATCCCGACGGCCTTCGTCATCCTGGTGACGCTGTTCCTGTGGTTTCGCGCGCGCGTCGCGGTGGCGCTGCCGGTCGCGGCGGGGATGACGTTGCTCGTGCATTGGTTCTTCGCTGGTCTCATGCGCGTGCCGCTGCCGCGGGGCGTGATGGACAGCTTTCTGTGAGGGACGGCTCTTGGACGCGCTGATCCAGGCCTTCGGCCTCGTCTTCGATCCCTTCGTGCTGGCGGTCATCGCCGTCTCGGCGGTGTTCGGCATGTTCGTCGGCGCCATGCCTGGGCTGACGGCGACGATGGCGACCGCGCTTCTGGTGCCGGTCACCTTCTTCATGCCGCCCGTGCCGGCACTGGGTGCCATCGTCACCGCAACCGCCATGGCGATCTTCGCCGGCGACATACCGGCCGCGATGCTGCGCATGCCGGGTACACCCGCCTCCGCCGCCTATACCGACGAATCCTATGCGATGACGCAGAAGGGCCAGCTCAACCTCAACATGGGGGTGAACCTGGTCTTTTCGGTGGCCGGCGGGCTGATCGGCGTCGCGGTGCTGATCGTGCTGGCCCCCGCGCTGGCCGAGGTCGCGATCAATTTCTCCTCCTTCGAGTATTTCTGGCTCGCCTGCCTCGGCCTCACCTGCGCGGTGTTCCTGACGAATGCCGACCCGGTGAAGGGCTTCCTCAGCCTGTTCCTCGGGCTGCTGCTGGCGACCGTCGGCATCGACCCCTCGGCCGGCTTCCCGCGCTTCACCTTCGGCGAGGTGGAGCTGATGCAGGGCGTGAACTTCGTCGCGACGATGATCGGCATGTTCGCGGTGAGCGAGTTGCTGCGTGGCGCTGTCAGCGTGCGGGATGCGGGCCAGGTCGTCGTCCAGCAGGTCGGCAACATGTTCCGCGGCCTCGGCGCCATCTGGCGCCGCTACTGGTTCAACTTCCTCCGCGGCAGCGCGATCGGCACGGTGATCGGCGCACTACCGGGCGCGGGGGCCGAT
This sequence comes from Roseomonas sp., assembly GCA_044348345.1. GTDB lineage: Bacteria > Pseudomonadota > Alphaproteobacteria > Acetobacterales > Acetobacteraceae > Falsiroseomonas. The sequence continues at coordinate 3,780 of JBIKSZ010000245.1, forward strand.
ATCGCCGCCTGGATCAGCTATGCCGTTTCCAAGCGGTTTTCGAAGGAACCGGAGAAATTCGGCACCGGCCATGTCGAGGGCATCGTGGACAGCACCTCGGCCAACAACTCGGCGCTCGGCGGCGCCTGGATTCCGGCGCTGGTCTTCGGCATTCCGGGCGACAGCATCACCGCCATCGTCATCGGCGTGCTCTACATGAAGGGCATGAACCCCGGTCCGACGGTGTTCACCGAGAACCCGCAGCTGATCTATGCGGTGTTCCTGATCTTCATCCTCGCCAACCTGATCATGCTTCCACTCGGCTGGGCCGCGATCAAGAGCGCTCGGCAGATGCTGCGCACGCCACGCAACATCCTGCTGCCCGTGATCCTGCTGTTCTGCATCGTCGGCAGCTTCGCCATGACCAACAGCCTCTATGGCGTCACGCTGATGCTGGTGATGGGCCTGGTCGGCTGGTTCCTGGAAAGCCACGGCATCCCGGTCGCGCCGCTGATCCTTGGCCTCGTGCTGGGCGAGATGCTGGAGCAGACCTTCGTCCAGAACATGATCAAGACCGATGGTGCGCTGCTGGAGTTCTTCAGCCGCCCGATCGCCGGTGCCTTGGGCGCGGCGACGGTGCTGATCTGGGCGGTTATGCTGCTGCGGGCCCTTCGGCCCGCACCGCGCGCGGCGACCGCATGAGCGGCATGACCCCGATCCGCTCCTTCGACGAACTCACGCCGGGCCAGGTCTTCGAGCTTGGCAGCTTCAGCCTGCCGCGCGCCGAGGTGCTGGACTTCGCCAGCCGCTACGATCCGCAGCCCTTCCACCTGGACGAGGCTGCGGCGCAAGATTCGATTTTCGGTCGCCTCGTGGCGAGCGGCGCGCACACCTTCTCCGCCGCGCTCGGCCATCTGATCCGCAGCGGCCTGCTGGCAGAGGTGAATCTCGGCGGCGGCGGTGTCGAGCTCGCCTGGCCCGCGCCGCTGGCACCCGACGAGGCGGTGACGATGCGCGTGACCGTGGAGGAACTGCGTCCCAGCCGCTCGAAGCCGGGAATGGGCATTGCGCGGCTGCGCTACCGCGTCGCGACGGAGCGCGACGGCACCGTCGTGCTCGACGCGCTGGCCACGCATTTCCTGAAGCGCTGATCCCGGAACGCAAAACGGCCCGGGGTTTCCCCCGGGCCGTTCGCCACCCTCACCCCGACCCTCTCCCGCAAGCGGGAGAGGGAGGAAGGCAGATCAGGCCGACTTCTTCATGATCTCGTCCGCCACATTGCGCGGCACCGGATCATAGTGGTGGAACTGCATCGAGAAGCTCGCGCGGCCCTTGGTCATGCCGCGGAGGTTCGAGATGTAGCCGAACATTTCCTTCAGCGGCACATGCGCGCGCACGATGACCGAGGTGCCGGCCATGTCCTGGCTCTGGATCACGCCGCGGCGGCGGTTGAGGTCGCCCACCACGTCGCCGACATGGTCGGACGGCGTCGTGACTTCCACATCCATGATCGGCTCGAGG
>JBIKSZ010000056.1:0-17160 GCA_044348345.1 Roseomonas sp.
ACAGGCGCGCCATGCCCCCTCCCTCTCCACCCGATGACTCATGGGTTCCAAGGGGCCACTGCCCCTTGGCAGGGAGGGTCCGGGAGGGACAGCGTCCCTCCCGGCGCTGCCCGCGCCACCACCTCATGGCGCCGGGCCGATGACGAAGAGCTGCTCGGGCACGCGGAGCAGGTCCCACAGCAGCGCGACCGCGACGGAGAGCACCAGAGCGCCGAGCAGGGCGCGGGTTTCCTCACCGCGCAGCTTGCCGCCCATCGCCGCGCCGAATTGCGCGCCCGCCACGCCGCCGGCGAGCAGCAGCATTGTCAGCACGATGTCCACGCTGCCCACTTGCACCGCCTGCAGGAAGGTCACGTTTGCGGTGACGAACACCACCTGGAACAGGGAGGTGCCGATGACGACTGCGGTCGGCATGCCGAGCAGGTAGATCATCGCCGGCACCAGCATGAAGCCGCCGCCGACCCCCATCACCGCGGAGAGCAGGCCGATCAGGAAGCCGATCAGCAGCGGCGGGATGACGGAGATATAAAGCCGCGACTTGCGGAAGCGCACCTTGAAGGGCAGGCCGTGGATCCAGAAGTGCTCGTGCAGCCGCGTGGAGCGTCCCTTGCCGCGGCGCAGGATGGCGCCGACGCTCTCACGCACCATCAGCGTGCCGACCGTGCCGAGCACGACGACGTAGAAGATGGCGACCGCCAGATCCACCTGTCCGATGCGGCGCAGGAAGGCGAAGAGCTGCACGCCGAGCAGCGAACCGGCGAAGCCGCCGGCCAGCAGCACCAGCCCCATCCGCACATCCACATTGCCGCGCCGCCACTGGGCGATCAGTCCGGAGACGGAGGCACCCAGCGTCTGGTTCGCGCCCGAGCCCACCGCGACGGCGGAGGGGATGCCGATCAGGATCAGCAGCGGGGTCAGCAGGAAGCCGCCACCCACGCCGAACAGGCCCGACAGCCAGCCCACGCCGAAGCCGATGCCCAGCAGCAGCAGGGCATCCACCGACATCTCGGCGATCGGCAGATAGACCTGCATCGCATCCGGACCTGATTCGTCCTGCAGAATGACACGCCCGGATGGATTCGGGCAGAATCACGCAGCAGCGTTGGTGAGGCAAAATCGCACCCCGGCGTGGCGGGAATGCGGCGCGGTCCTGATGTACCCCCGGGGGCGAGGTGCAGGCTGCGCGTGACAGGGGCGGGCGGCGTCCCCTATCACGCCGGCCATGCTGCAGCGCCGCCGGTTTCTTGCTTCCTCCCTGGGCCTGGGCCTGGGCCTTGGCCTGCCGCTGGCCGCGCTGCGGCCGGCGCCGGCCGAGGCCGCCTCGCGCCTTCGCCTGATCCACCTGAACGATTTCCACAGCCGCCATGAGGGCGCGGAGGCGAATGGCGGGGCCTGCCGCGACGGGCAGGATTGCCTCGGCGGCAGCGCCAGGCTGGTCGCCGCGGTGAAGGCCGCGCGCGAGGGCGCGTCGCGGGAGGGTCGCGCGACGCTGGCGCTCGATGCGGGCGACCAGTTCATGGGCAGCCTGTTCTACACGCAGCACCGGGGCCTCGCCGAAGCGGCGATCCAGCAGGCTTGGGGCGTGGAGGCGATGGCGCTCGGCAATCACGAATTCGACCACGGGCCGGAGAATGCCGCGCGCTACATCCGCGCCCTCGGCGTGCCGGTGCTGGCGGCCAATATCGATGCGCGGGAGGAGCCGGCGCTGGCCGGGCTGGTGCGCGGCTCCGTCGAGTTTCGTCGCGCTGGTGCGCGGATCGTGGTGATCGGGCTGATCACGGAGCAGACGCCGAGTATCGCCTCCCCCGGGCCATTGCTGCGCTTCCTGGATGCCGAGGAGGCGGCGGAGCGCGCGGTGGCGGAAGCGCGCGCGGCGGGGCCGGCGACGGTGGTGCTGCTGTCGCATCGCGGCTATGGCGCCGATCGGCGGCTGGCCGCGCGGCTGCGCGGCGTGGATGTGATCGTGGGCGGGCATTCGCACACCATCCTCGCGAACCGCGCGGGCGCGGCGGGGCCAGCGCCGGTCGTGGTGGAGGGGCCGGACCGCCCGGTGCGGATCGTGCAGGCCGGCGCGCTCGGGCGGTTCCTCGGCCGGCTCGATCTCGACCTGACGGATCAGGGGCGCGTGGCGGCGCATCACGGCGATGCGCAGGAGATCACGCCCGACCTGCCGGAAGATGTCGGGGCGCGCGAAATCGTCGCGCGCTTCGGCGCCCCCATCGCGGCGTTGCGCACGCGGCAGGTGGCGACTGCGCAGGCGGCGATGGGTAACGACACTTGCCGCCAGCGCGAATGCGCGATCGGCAATGTAATCGCGGAGGCGATGCTGGCCGCGGTGCCCGGCGCCGATGTCGCGCTGCAGAATGCCGGTGGCATCCGCGCGGGCCTGCCCGCGGGCACGATCACCTATGGCGATGTGCTGACCACCTTGCCCTTCGGCAACACGGTGGCGACGGCGATGATCCGCGGCGGGCATCTGCTGGCGGCATTGGAGCATGGGTTTGCGCAGCCCGGCTCGGCGCGATTCCCGCAGGTGGCGGGGGTGAGGCTGGAGGTGGATATGGCGCGCCCAGCCGGGCAGCGCATCGTCGCGGCGGAGATCACCGCGGGGGAGCGGCGCGGGCGCCTCGATCCCGAGCGCGCCTACCGCATCGTCACCAACAACTTCCTGCGGCTTGGCGGCGACGGCTATGCGCCGCTGCGCGACCACGCGCTCGAGGCCTATGACAGTGGGCCGCTGCTGGAGGAGGTTGTGGCTGATTTCCTGGCGGCGCGCTCGCCTCTCGCGCCGCGCACGGATGGCCGCATCGGGCTGCGGTAACACTAAACGCACGAAGTTCCATCTTGCGGCCCGAAGGGCCGAGCGGCCGAACGGCCGCCGCGGCAAGTGCCGCGAAGCCAAGGGCCGCGGATGCGGCCCGCCCGGCGTATGAGGGGGGCGAAGGTGAAACCTTCGCCTGCGTCGCAAAACGGTGCGGCGCCGGCATGGCGCCGGCGCCAGGTCTCAGTCGCGATGCGCGAGGTAGTGCGCGATGGCGCCAAGGTCGGCGTCGCTCACGCCGAAGACCGCGCCATTCATCTGCGGGTCGGCGCCGATGCGACGGCCGTCGCGATACTCCGCCATGGTGCGGGCCAGGAACTCCTCCCGCTGGCCGGTGATGCGCGGGACCTGGTTGCGCCCGCGATAGTCCTGCAGGTGGCAGACGCCGCAATTCATCCGTGCCGAGAGGGCGCGGCCGCGCTCGAACAGCGCCGCGTCGCGCGCAGAGCGGTCATCGGGCGGTCCGGGCGGCAGGCTGGCGAAGAAGGCGGCGAGATCCTCGATGTCGCGGTCGGGCAGGCCCTGCGCGAACTGGTTCATCACCGGCTGCTGGCGGACGCCCTCGCGGAAGAGGATCATCTGCAGCGTGATGAAATCCGGCTGCTGGCCCGCGAGCGAGGGGATGTCCGGCTGCTGACTGCGCCCATCGGCGCCGTGGCAGCTGGTGCAGGCCTGCTGTGCGAGCTCGTTGCCGCGTGCGGCGGATTGCGCTGTGGCGGCCAAGGGAAAGGCGGCGGCCATAAGGGCCGCCGCCAGGAGACGCGCCAGGATCACCGGCGATAGGTGATGCGGTAGATCGCACCCATCTGTTCGCCGGAGACGAGCAGCGAGCCGTCGCGCATCACATGCACATCGGCCGGCCGGTCGAGGAAGCGCTGGCCGGCGTCGTCGCGGAAGCCGGTCATGAAGTCCTCAACGCGCGTCACGTTGCCCTGCGCGTCGAGATGGGCGACCACCACGTCGAAGCCCGAGAGGCGCGAGCGGTTCCACGAACCGCGCCGGGCGATGAAGACCTGGTTGCGGTATTGCTCGGGGAACATGGAGCCCGTGTAGAAGCGCATGCCGAGGGCTGCGACATGCGGGCCGAGCAGCGCGGCGGGCTGCTGGAACTCGCTGCAGTTGCGCCCGGCATTGTACTGCGGGTCCGCCCAGCTGCCGACACAGTAGGGGAAGCCGTGATCCTCGCCGGCGCGGCGGACGCGGATCAGCGTGTCGCTCGGTGTGTCGTCGCCGGCCCAGTCGCGGCCATGGTTGGTGGCCCAGAGCTCGCGCGTCACCGGGTGATGCGCCATGCCGACGCTGTTGCGCACGCCGCGCGCCTCGATCCGTCGGCCGCTGCCATCGGGGTTGAAGGAGATCAGCGTCGCGAAGACGTCGCGGTCGAAGTTGCAGACGTTGCAGTTGACGCCGATGTTCGTATAGATCCGGCCATCCGGGCCGAGGCTGGCGAACTTCCAGTGATGGTTGCCGCCATGATCCTGCTCGGTCGGCAGGGCATAGGCCGCGGTCAGTTCCTGCGGCGCCGGGACGTTGTCGAGGTTCGCCTCGATGTTCACGTAGCGCAGCACGCGGTTGACGGCGAACACATAGAGGTCGTTGCCCACCATCACGACGCCATTCGGCTGCGCCAGGCCCTGCGCGATGACGCGCGTGCGGGTGGTGCCGTCCGGATTGCGGCTGATGGCGTAGACGCGGCCGATCGCGCGGGTGCCGGCGAAGATCGTCCCGTTCGGGCCCTCCGTCATGGTGCGGACGCCGGGCATGCCATGGGCATAGATCTCGGCCGAGAAGCCGGCGGGCAGGCGGATGGCGCCAACCGGCACCTGGTCGGGTGCCGTGACCGTCATGCGCGGGGCATGCGGGGCGAGGGTGGAGCCCTCCGGCCGGCCGACCGCCCAGCCCGGGACGGGCGCGGCGGGCTGCTGCTGGGCAAGGGCGGGGAAGGCTGTCAGCGCGGCGAGCACGCCGGCCGCCATGATCCTGCGATACATCGGTGCTGTTCTCTCCCTTGCCGGCTGCTCTCGTGGCGCCGGCTGGGGTCAGCATGTTCCTGGAACGCCGCCATGCAAACTTAACAGATAATTACAACTTGCTTGGATTTGTCGCCTGATGAGGATCGAGAGAAATGTCCGACGACCCCCGCCGCTTCGCCCCTGCCGTCGCGCGAAACCGCGATCCCATCCTGGCCGTCTTGCGGCTGCTGCTGCCCGCGCGCGGCCTGGTGCTGGAGGTGGCGAGCGGGACGGGCGAGCATTGCGCGCATCTGGCCGAGGCACTGCCCGCGCTGACCTTCCAGCCGACCGAGCCGGAGGCGGAGGGGCGAGCGAGTTGCGACGCCTGGTGCGGCGCGCTGCCCAATGTGCGGCGCGCGCTGGCGCTGGATTTGGTGTCCGCCGATTGGCCGGTGCAGCGCGCCGATGCGGTGCTTTGCATCAATATGGCGCATATCGCGCCCTGGTCGGCGACGCTCGGTCTACTGGGGGGTGCGGCGCGGGTGCTGGAGGCGGGTGCGCCGCTGGTGCTCTACGGGCCCTGGATTCGCGCCGGCGTTGAGACGGTGCCGAGCAACCTGGAGTTCGACGCCAGCCTGCGCGCGCGGAACGCCGAATGGGGGCTGCGGCGGCTGGAGGATCTGGTTGCCGCGGCAGGTGCGGATTTCGCGCCGCCGGAGGTGATCGAGATGCCTGCAAACAACGTCACGCTGGTGTTGCGGCGGGCCGACGTCAGGGCATGAAAAAACCCGCCCTCACGGGCGGGTTCTTCCGGGCGGCGTGTCAGGTCGGTCAGACCTGGCGCGCGGCGATCATCTGCTTGATCTCGCCGATCGCCTGCGCCGGGTTCAGACCCTTCGGGCAGGTGCGGGCGCAGTTCATGATCGTGTGGCAGCGATAGAGCTTGAACGGATCCTCAAGTGCATCCAGCCGCTCGCCGGTGTACTCGTCGCGGCTATCCGCGATCCAGCGATAGGCCTGCAGCAGCACCGCGGGGCCGAGATAGCGGTCGCCATTCCACCAATAGGACGGGCAGGAGGTGGTGCAGCAGAAGCACAGGATGCACTCCCACAGCCCATCCAGCTTCGCGCGTTCTTCCTTCGACTGCAGCCGCTCGCCATCGGGCGGCGGGGGCGTGTCGGACTTCAGCCAGGGCTCGACGCTGCGCAGCTGCGCGTAGATCTGGCTGAGGTCGGGAACGAGGTCCTTCACCACCGGCATGTGCGGCAGCGGCGAGATCTTCACATCGCCCTTCACATCCTCGACCGGCTTCAGGCAGGCGAGGGTGTTCAGCCCGTCGATGTTCATCGAGCAGGAACCGCAAATGCCTTCGCGGCAGGAGCGGCGGAAGGTGAGGCTGCTATCGACCTCGTTCTTGATCTTGATCAGCGCGTCCAGGACCATCGGCCCGCACTGGTCCATGTCGATCTCGAAGGTGTCGGTGCGCGGGTTCTCGCCGCTGTCGGGATCGAAGCGGTAGATCTTGAACGCCTTGACGTTCTTGGCGCCCGAGGGCGCGGCGTGGCGCTTGCCCTCGGTGATCTTGGAGTTCTTGGGAAGCGTGAAGGTTGCCATCTTCTCGCGGGCTCCTAGTAAACGCGGGCCTTGGGCGGGAAGACCTGGACCTCGTTCGTCAGGGTCCGCATCTTCACGTCGCGGTAGTCGAGCTTGACGTTCCGGTTGTCGTCCACCCACGCCAGGGTGTGCTTCATCCAGTTCGCATCGTCGCGCTCGGGGAAGTCCTCATGCGCATGGGCGCCGCGGGATTCCTTGCGCGCCTCGGCGCCGACGACCGTGGTCAGCGCATTGCCGATCAGGTTGTCGAGCTCCAGCGCCTCCACCAGATCGCTGTTCCAGATCAGGCTGCGATCGGCGATGCGGATATTGTCGTAGTTGGCAGCGACCTTCGCCATCTTCTCACAGCCTTCCTTCAGCAGGTCGCTGGTGCGGAAGACGGCGGCGTGTTCCTGCATGGTGCGCTGCATGGCCAGCCGCACCTCACCCACCTTCGCATCGCCCTTGGCGTTGCGGACGCGGTCGAAGCGGTCGAGGCTGCTCTCGCCAGCGCCGGCGGGCAGCGGCGGCTGGGTCGCACCCGGCTTGATCGTCTCAGCAGCGCGATGCGCTGCGGCGCGGCCGAACACCACGAGGTCGAGCAGCGAGTTGGTGCCGAGGCGGTTCGCGCCATGCACCGACACGCAGGCCGCCTCGCCCACCGCCATCAGCCCGCGCACGACGCGGTCCTGGTCCTTGGCGGTCGGGTTCAGCACTTCCGTGTGGATGTTCGTCGGGATGCCGCCCATGTTGTAGTGGACGGTCGGGAGCATCGGGATCGGCTCCTTCGTCACATCCACGCCGGCGAAGATCTTGGCGGTCTCGGAGATGCCCGGCAGCCGCTCATGCAGAAGATCGGCGCCGAGGTGCTCCAGGTGCAGATGGATGTGATCCTTGTGCAGCCCCACGCCGCGGCCCTCACGGATCTCCATCGACATGGCGCGGGAGACAACGTCGCGGGAGGCGAGGTCCTTCGCCGTCGGCGCGTAGCGCTCCATGAAGCGCTCGCCCTCGGAATTCGTCAGGTACCCGCCCTCGCCGCGCGCGCCTTCGGTGACGAGGCAGCCCGAGCCATAGATGCCCGTCGGGTGGAATTGGACGAACTCATTGTCCTGCAGCGGCAGGCCGGCGCGCAGCACCATGCCGCCGCCATCGCCCGTGCAGGTGTGGGCGGAGGTGCAGGAGAAATAGGCGCGGCCATAGCCGCCGGTCGCCAGCACCACGGTCTGCGCGCGGAAACGGTGCATGGAGCCGTCTTCCAGGCACCAGGCCGTCACGCCGCGGCAGACGCCCTCATCGTCCATGATCAGGTCGAGGGCGAAGTATTCGACGAAGAACTCGCAATTATGCTTCAGGCTCTGCTGATAGAGCGTGTGCAGGATGGCATGGCCGGTGCGGTCGGCCGCCGCGCAGGCGCGCATCGCCGGCGTCTTGCCGTAGTCCTGCATATGGCCGCCGAAGGGGCGCTGATAGATCTTGCCGTCCTCGGTGCGGCTGAAGGGCACGCCGTAGTGCTCAAGCTCGATGATCGCGGGGATCGCCTCGCGGCACATATATTCGATGGCGTCCTGGTCGCCGAGCCAGTCCGACCCCTTCACGGTGTCGTACATGTGCCAGCGCCAATCATCCTCGCCCATATTGCCGAGCGCGGCGCCGACGCCGCCCTGCGCGGCCACGGTGTGGGAGCGCGTCGGGAAGACCTTGGTGATGCAGGCGGTCTTCAGCCCCGCCGCGCCCATGCCGAAGGTGGCGCGAAGACCCGCGCCGCCCGCACCCACGACGACCACGTCATAGGTGTGATCCACGATCCGGTAGGCCCCTCGCGAGGGCTTGGAGATGGCGTTCATCCGATTGCCGTCCGTTTGGTGCGGCGAGGCCCGGAATAGGACCCCGCCCTTAGTTTAGGAATTTGGCCCTGGCCGCTCAGACCGCAATGCGCAGCACCGCCAGGATGGCGGCGATGGCGAGCAGCCAGGACAGGCCCTTCACGGCCAGGATCGCTGCGATCCTGAGCCCTTCCTGGTGAACATAATCCTCGATCACCACCTGCAGGCCGGAGGCCGTGTGGTGGAAGGTCAGCCCGATCAGCGCCAGCAGCAGCACCGCGTTGAAGGGGTTGCCGACCCAGGCCAGCGCGTCGCCATGGGTCATCCCGGCATTGGTCGCCAGCGAGAGGATGAACCAGATGGTCAGCGGCAGCAGCGCGATGGAGGTGAGGCGCTGCATCCACCAGTGATGCGCGCCGGATTTCGCCGCCCCCGCGCCGCGCACGCGCCCGAGCGGGCTGCGGAGCTGCGACTGGCGGGGCGCCTGGCCGGAGGTGCTGTGCGACATGGTCTTGGCCCTCACCAGGAAATCAGCAGCGCGAGCCAGGTCAGCGCCGTCAGCACGGCAGTGCCGATCAGTACCGCGCGGCCGGTCTTGTAGACGGTCGGGATGTCGAAACCCCAGCCGGCGTCCCAGGCCAGGTGGCGGATGCCCGCGAGCGTGTGGAACCAGGCGGCCGCGGTGACGCCCATCAGCAGCAGGATGCCCACGAAGGACCCAAGGAACCACTGCACCGCGCCGAAGGCCGCAGGCCCCGTCGCGGCGGCGACGAGCCACCAGGTCATCACCAGGACGCCCGCCACCCAGGCGACGCCGCTGATGCGGTGGGAGATGGAAAGGGCACTCGTCATCTGCAGCATGTCGTAGGCCTGCAGGTGCGGCGAGAGCGGGCGACGGATGAGCGTGCCGTCCGAGCGACGACCGATCATGGTCGCCTCGCGTGAATCCTGCGTGCTGGACATGCCGCCCGACTCCTTATTGCGCGTCGGCAGCTTCTTGCCTGAATCGCTGCCGCGCACCTTCCTCGCGGATACCTTTATGGTGCCCTGCGGCAGAGCGTCAACGCGGTCCCCCGGCATGATCTGCATGGCGGGCCACGCATGGGTTGCGAGCTAGGAAATTAGTCTCCGACGCTCGGCCTGTGCGACCCTCTCCCCCCGCAGGGGGGAGAGGACTGGGTGAGGGGGGACGCCGCGGTCTTGTGGGGAATTCTCAGCCCCCAGGCGCGCCCTGCGTGTTGACGTAGAGCGCATAGAGCGAATGCGCCGCGGTCATGAACAGCCGGTTCCGGTGCCGCCCGCCGAAGCAGAGATTGGCGCAGCGTTCCGGCAGGTCGATGAAGCCGATCGGCGTGCCGGCGGCGTTGAACACCTTCACCCCGTCCATGCCGGGGCCGCCCATGCCCCAGCCGCACCAGAGATTGCCATCCACATCCACGCGGAAGCCGTCCGGCGTCTCCCCGGGCTCGCCGCGGATGAAGACGCGGCGGTTGCGCAGCTTCGCGCCATCCACGTCGAAGGCCAGGATGTTCCGCGGCTCGCTGCGGCTTTCCACCACGTAGAGGATCTTCTCGTCCGGGCTGAAGGCGAGCCCGTTCGGGTGGTCCACATCATCGGCGACCAGCGTGATCGCGCCGGTCTGGCCATCCACGCGATAGACATTGGTGTGCGGCAGCTCGGGGGTGTGCTTCTCGCCCTCATACCAGCCGAGCACGCCGAAGGGCGGGTCGGTGAACCAGATGGAGCCGTCGGACTTCACCACCACATCGTTCGGGCTGTTCAGCCGCTTGCCCTCGAAACTGTCGGCGATGACGGTGATGGAGCCGTCATACTCATGGCGGATCACGCGCCGGCCGAGATGCTCGCAGGCGATGATGCGGCCCTGCCGGTCGCGGGTGTGGCCATTGGCGTTGTTGGACGGCTTCCGGAAGACGGAGACGTTGCCCGTCTCCTCCTCCCAGCGCAGGACGCGGTTGTTCGGGATGTCGGACCAGAGCAGCACGCGATGTTCGCCGATCCAAACCGGCCCCTCGCCCCAGCGCCCGCCCGTCCAGAGCCGTTCGACCGAGGACAGCGGCAGGTGATAGCGCCGGAAGGAGGGGTCGAGGGCGCGGATCGAGGGGTCCGGGTAGCGAAGGCTCTCGGTCCAGGTCATGACAGGTCCCTCCCAATCTTGGCGAAGCGGCAACGGCGCCGCATGCTGCCCCACGTCGAAGGAGAGGGAAACATGGGGCAGGCCAGAGCGCGCGCCGCCAAGGCAGAGCCCGTGGCCCCCATCCTTTCTGCGCCCGCCCCGAGGACACTCTCCGCGCGCGCCACGGCGACGCGCCAGCGCATCCTGGATGCGGCGCTGGCCGAATTTGCGGAAAAGGGCCTGGCCGGCGCGCGGGTGGACGAAATCGCGGCGCGCGCCGGCGCCAACAAGCGCATGCTCTACGCCCATTTCGGCTCCAAGGAGGAGCTGTGGCTGGTGGTGCTGGAAGGCGCCTATGCCGCCAAGCGCGCGGAGGAACGCGTGGTGGAGGTGGAAGGCCTGGCGCCGGCGGAGGCGATGGCGCGGCTCATTGCCTTCAACCTTCGCTACACGGCGCGGCACCCGGAATTCGTGGCGCTGCTGAACCAGGAGAATCTGCACCGCGCCGCCTATCTGCGCCGGTCGGAGGATGTGCCCGCGCTCTACTCCCCCTTGCTGGAGGCGCTGCGCGGTGTGCTGCTGCGCGGGGCGGCGGGGGGCGTTTTCCGCGCCGGGGTGGATGCGATGCAGCTCTATATCGACATCCTGGCGCTCGGGCATTTCTACGTCGCCAACCGGCACACGCTGTCCACCATCTTCGGCGCGCCGCTCGACACCGAGGCCGCGATCGCCGCGCGCGAGGCGCACATCACCGAGGTCGTGCTGGGCTATCTCCGACCGTGACTTGACCCGTCGCGGCCGTTAAGTAACTGTCTGGTTACCTAACGGGGGAAGCATCCATGGCGGAACGCCGCATCGGCCTCATCATGAACGGCGTCACGGGCCGGATGGGGATGAACCAGCATCTCATCCGCTCCATCGCCGCGATCCGCAAGGATGGCGGCGTGCCGCTGGCCAATGGCGACCGCGTGATGCCCGACCCGATCCTGGTCGGCCGCAATCGCGACAAGCTGGAACAGCTGGCCAAGGCGCATGGCATTGCGCGCGTCAGCACCGACCTCGACGCCTGCCTCGCCGATCCGAAGGATGAGGTGTTCTTCGACGCCGCAACGACGCAGATGCGCGCGGCTCTGCTGCGCAAGGCGATCGCGGCGGGCAAGCACGTCTATTGCGAGAAGCCGACGGCCGAGAACCTCGAGGACGCGATGGAGGTCGCGCGGCTTGCGAAGCGCGCCGGCATCAAGGCGGGCGTGGTGCAGGACAAGCTGTTCCTGCCCGGGCTGCGCAAGCTGAAGATGGTGATCGATAGCGGCTTCCTGGGCCGCATCTGCTCGGTGAAGGGCGAGTTCGGCTACTGGGTCTTCGAAGGCGATCTGCAGCCGACGCAGCGCCCGAGCTGGAACTACAAGAAGGCCGAGGGCGGGGGCATCATCCTCGATATGCTCTGCCACTGGCGCTACGTGCTGGATAATCTGTTCGGCAATGTCGAAAGCGTCTCCTGCCTTGGCGCCACGCATATTCCGGTGCGCTATGACGAGCAGGGCAAGGCCTACAATGCGGATACCGATGATGCGGCCTATGCGACCTTCCAGCTGGAAGGCGGCGTCATCGCGCATATCAATTCCAGCTGGGTGACGCGCGTCCGGCGCGACGACCTCGTGACCTTCCAGGTGGATGGCACGCATGGCTCGGCGGTGGCGGGCTTGCAGAAATGCTGGACCCAGAGCCGCGTGAACACGCCGAAGCCGGTCTGGAACCCGGACATCCCGCAGCCGATCGACTTCTTCGAAGGCTGGCAGGAAGTGCCCGACACCCAGCCCTATCCGAACGGCTTCCGGGTGCAGTGGGAGATGTTCTTCCGCTACCTCGCGGGCGAGATCCAGAGCTATCCTTGGGACCTGCTGGCGGGTGCCAAGGGCGTGCAGCTGGCGGAGGCCGGCCTGCAATCCTGGGCGGAGCGCCGCTGGATCGACCTGCCGAAGCTGGAGGTCTGACGCCATGCCGACGATCACGCTGCCGAATGGCGAGGGCAGGCTCGAAGCCTATGCGCTGGGTGCGCCGCGGGACTTCCCGAAGGCGACGCCGCCTTTTCCGCGCGTGGCACTCGCGGCCGCGCATGTCGTGGCCGATCCGCTGGCCGAGCAGGATCCCTGGCTGGATGCGAAGGTGGATTGGGACCGCACCATCGCCTTCCGCAAATACCTCTGGTCGCTCGGCCTTGGCGTGGCGGAGGCGATGGACACCGCGCAGCGCGGCATGGGCCTCGACTGGACCGCGGCGCAGGAGCTGATCCGCCGCTCGCTCGATGCGATGAAGGACGTGCCCGGCGCGGTGATGGCTTCCGGCGCCGGCACCGACCATCTGACGCCTGGCCCCGATGTCACCGTGGACGATGTCATCCGCGCCTATGAGGAACAGTGCGAGGCCGTCGAGAAGATGGGCGGGCGCATCATCCTGATGGCGTCGCGTGCGCTGGCGAAGGCGGCGCGCAGCCCGGCCGATTACGAGCGTGTCTACAACCGCATCCTCGGCCAGGTGGCGCAGCCGGTGATCATCCATTGGCTGGGCGAGATGTTCGACCCGGCGCTGGAAGGCTACTGGGGCAACCATGACCACCTGGCGGCGATGGAAACCGCGCTCGCGGTCATCCACGCCAATGCCGCCAAGGTGGATGGCGTGAAGATCAGCCTTCTGGACGATCAGAAGGAGATCCGGATGCGCCGGCGCCTGCCGAAAGGCGTGCGCATGTACACCGGCGACGACTTCAACTACGCGGAGCTGATCGCGGGCGATGAGCAGGGCTATTCCGACGCGCTGCTCGGCATCTTCGACCCGATCGCGCCGGCGGTGGGCGGGGCGCTGGCCTCGCTGCAGCGCAACGACCTCGCGACCTTCCACGACATCCTGGCGCCGACGGTCCCGCTCTCGCGCCACATTTTTCGGGCGCCGACGCGCTTCTACAAGACAGGCGTTGTGTTCATGGCCTGGCTGAACGGCCACCAGGACCATTTCGTCATGGTCGGCGGCCAGCAGAGCACGCGGAGCATCCGGCACTTCGCCGAGCTATTCCGCCTGGCCGACAAGGCCGGGCTGCTGCGCGACCCGGAGATGGCGGCGAGCCGGATGCGCCAGCTGCTGGCCCTGCATGGTGTTGCGTGATGGGGGCGCCGCGTCTCTCCCTCCCCCGCAAGCGGGGGAGGGTCGGGGTGGGGGTGCTTCGTTCAGCGCGCCCTGATCCTCGCACCCCCACCCTAGCCCTCCCCCGCCTGCGGGGGAGGGAACGGAGGCGGCGCTGACCATGCACCTCTCGCTCAACACCGTCACCGTCAAGGAACGCTGGGGCCTTGCGCAGTGCATTGAGGGCGCGGTGCGCCACGGCATTCCCGGCATCTCGCCCTGGCGCGACGTGCTGCAGGCGATGGGCGTGGCGCAGGCGGCGAAGCACATCCGCGATGCGGGCCTCACCGTCACTGGTCTCTGCCGCGGTGGCATGTTTCCGGCCGCCGATGCCGCGGGCCGTGCCGCGGCGATCGAGGACAACCGGCGCGCCATCGCCGAAGCGCATGCGATCGGCGCGCGCTGCCTGGTAATGGTCTGCGGCGGCCTGCCGCCCGGATCGAAGGACCTGCCCGGCGCGCGCGCCATGGTCCGCGACGGGCTGCACGCCATCATGGCGGATGCCCGCGCGGCAGGCGTCACCATCGCGCTCGAGCCGCTGCACCCAATGACCTGCGCGGACCGCTCCGTGCTGTCCACCCTCGGCCAGGCGCTGGATTTGTGCGACGAGCTGGGCGCCGGCAGCGGCGTCGCGCTCGATGTCTATCACGTCTGGTGGGACCCGGATCTCGCGCGGCAGGTCGCGCGTGCTGGCAGCCGGATCGCGGCCTTTCATGTCTGCGACTGGAAGGTGCCGACCACGGACACCGTCTTCGACCGCGGCCTGCCCGGCGAAGGCGTGATCGACATCCCCGCCATCCGTGCGATGGTGGAGCGCGCCGGCTATGCCGGGGGCTTCGCGGAGGTGGAAATCCTCTCGAAGCGCTGGTGGGCCGAGGACCCGGACGCGGTCCTGCAAGAGATCAAGCGACGACACCAGAGCGCCGTGTAAGGCGCCAAACCGACAGGGAGGAACCAACAATGATCCGTACGACACGCCGAAGCCTGGTGGCGGCCGCGCTGGCCGCCCCCCTGCTGCCCACCGCTGCGCGCGCGCAAGCCTGGTCGCCGAGCCGCCCGATCCGCTTCGTTGTTCCCTTCCCGCCGGGGGGTGCGACCGATGTCGTCGCGCGCGTCCTCGGCGAACGCATGCAGGAGAAGCTGGGCCAGCCCGTGACGGTGGAAAACCGCACTGGCGCCGGCGGCAATGTGGGTGTGGAGAATGTGGCGCGCAGCGCGCCGGATGGACTGTCCATCCTGATGGGCACGACCGGCACGCTCACCATCAACCCGCATCTCTACACCAATATGGGCTTCAACCCGGCGAGCGACCTCACCGGTATCTCCATGGCCTTCGCGACCGACCATGTGCTGATCGTGCACCCGTCGGTCGCGGCGCAGACGGCGCAGGAGTTCATCGCGCTGCTGCGCGCGCAGCCGGGGCGGCTGTCCTATGGTTCGGGCGGCAATGGCAGCTCGACGCATCTGGTGCCGGAGCTGTTCAAGCTGGTGGCGCGCGTCGAGATGCAGCACGTGCCCTATCGCGGCAGCGCGCCGGCGCTGAACGACACGGTGGCGGGCAATGTGCAGGTCATGCTGGACCAGCTGCCCTCCGCGCTGCCGATGATCCAGGCCGGGCGCGTGCGCGCCCTGGCGGTGACGGGCCCGCGCCGGTCGCGCCTGCTGCCCGATCTGCCGACCATGGCCGAGATCGGGCTGCCGCAGGCCGAGGCGACGAGCTGGGGCGCGGTGATGGGCCCGGCCGGCCTCCCCGGCCCGGTGGTGGAGCGGCTCAATGCCGTGATCCGCGAAAGCCTCGCCGAGGCTGGCGTGCAGCAGCGCCTGGCGGCGGCGGGCGCCGATGCGGTGGTCTCGACGCCGGCGGAACTCGCCGCGACGATGCGGAGCGAGACGGAGAAGTGGGGCCGCGTCGTGCGGGAAGCACGCATTACTGTGAACTGAGGCGGGAAGCGCGCGAGACGCTGAACTGATGCGACGGCACGAAGGCCTGGCCTTCGTGCCGTGAGCTTCAGCAACTTGTCGGCGGCTGCGGCGCGGTGGCGAAGCGTAGCAGGCAGGGGCCGAAGCGGTCGTTGAAGGTGCTGGTGTTGCCCGCACCATGCCCGGTCGGCTGTTCGGGCCGGTCGAGGAACAGGAAGGCGCCGGCCCGCGTGCCCAGTTCGCGGAACAAGGCGCCGCGCCGCTCCGGCTCGGCGTCGAAATTGTCCTCGCGGAAATTGGCGATCGCGATCCGCGCGCGCGGCGCGCCAGCTGCCGCCGCGACGATGCTGCGCAGATCATCGAGCTGCCGCAGATGGTTCGTGCTGCCGAGGTCGCCATGTGCGGCCGGGGCGATGGCGATGTGCACATCCGCCAGGCCCGGCGTATCCAATACCATCAGCGTGTTCCACCCGCCGCGTGACTGGCCCGCCATGACGATGTGGCGGTAGCCACGCCGCCGCAGCTCCGCGAGGTCCGCGCGCAGCCAGCCGGCGGCACGCACGGGGTCGTCCGCGTTGGGATGGCGGTCGAAGCGCCAGACATCGTAGCCGGCATTGTTGAAATGTCGCGTCCAGCCTTGCGGCTGCCCGCCGCGGCTGTCGGCCCCACCGGCTGAACGGCCATGGGCGAAGACCAGCACCCCGCGCGCCTGCTCCGGCCCCCACCACAGGAAGCGCGCATCTGGCACCGTTTCATGGCTGAAGGACGACAGGCGCATCCCGGCTGGCGGTTCGGGCGGCGCCCAGGCGCGGCCGGGCAGCACAACCGATAGGTCGCGCACCGCCACCTGGCAGGGCGCGCCATTGCTCCTGCGCTGGCAGCTCTCCAGCGCACGGCGCTCGATCTCCTCCGGCGTGCCGCCGAGCGATTGCCAACCTGCCGCCCCGTTCGGGCCAAGCGCCAGGACCCGCGGCACCGGGTAATGCAGGAAGCGCTGGACGCTGGCGCGGTTCGCCTCCGACAGGCCGGGACTGCCCGGCATCTCCAGCAGCGGGTTGCGCGGCTGGGCTGCCGCCGGCCAGGCGGCCAGGACCAGGAGCAGGACGGCTGAAAGGCGCATGGGGCAGCCCGGGGATCGTTGCGGGATCAGTCTGCAAATGCGCTGCCGGCCTGTCCAGCGCCGCCCTGTCCTGTCCCTGTGCCGGCAAGGCTTGCCCCGGAGAGGCGGGGGCGGCATGTTCCGCCACCTTTTCCGGACCCCCGAGGGACCCCCCGACGATGCGCGTCAAGGACGTGAAGAAGGTCGTGCTCGCCTATTCCGGCGGCCTCGACACCAGCGTGATCCTCAAGTGGCTGCAGACCACCTACAAATGCGAGGTGGTGACCTTCACCGCCGATCTCGGCCAGGGCGAGGAACTCGGCCCGGCGCGCGACAAGGCGCTGATGCTCGGCATCAAGCCCGAGAACATCTTCATCGACGACCTGCGTGAGACCTTCGTGAAGGACTTCGTCTTCCCGATGTTCCGCGCCAATGCGCTGTATGAGGGGATGTACCTTCTCGGCACCTCCATCGCGCGGCCGCTGATCGCCCAGCGCCAGATCGAGATCGCCGAGGCCGTCGGCGCCGATGCCGTGGCCCATGGCGCGACCGGCAAGGGCAACGACCAGGTCCGCTTCGAGATCGGCTACTACGCGCTGAAGCCGGATGTGAAGGTCATCGCCCCCTGGCGCGAATGG
>JBIKSZ010000246.1:0-5248 GCA_044348345.1 Roseomonas sp.
CGGCTCGATGAATTGCTGTTCGAAGGCGCGGATGGTGGCGGGGTCGGTGGCGGCTTCCTGCATCGCCTCCCGCAGGCGGCCGAGGATGCGGTCAGGCGTCGCGCGCGGCACAACGAGGCCGCGTTCGGACGACATCTCGAAGTCGAGGCCGAGCGACTTGAAGGTCGGGGTCTCGGGCGCGAAGCGGTTCCGCTCGGCGCCGCCATGCGCCAGGAAGCGCAGGCCGCGCGGGTCCGGCATGATCTCGCCGATGGACATGGTGTTCACCTGCACCTGACCGCCCATCAGATTGGCACGCTGGATCGGCGCGCCGGTGAAATGCACGATGGTGAAGCGCGCCCCGGTCAGCGAGGAGATCAGCGCCATCATCAGGTGGTCGTCCGTGCCGATGCCGGAGGTGGAGACCGTGATCTCCTCCGGCGCGGCGAGCGCGCGGCTCACAAGGTCAGGGATGTCGCGGATCGGCCCGTCGGCGCGCACCACGATGCCGGTCGGGTCGGTCATGATGTTGCCGATGAAGCTGAAGCTGTCGAGGTTGTACTGGGCGCGGCGCTCCACCGGCACGGTGACGAAGGAGGGCATGTTGGTCAGCCCGATCACCTGCCCGTCCGGCCGCGCGCGCGAGACATAGGTGAGCGCCACCTCGCTCGACGCGCCGGGGCGGTTCACCACCGTGATCGGCTGGCCGAGCCGCGGCTCAAGAAAGCGGGCAAAGAGGCGGGCCACGATGTCCGTGCCGCCGCCCGGCGCAAAGCCGACGACGAGTTCGACCGGACGGTCCGGCCGCCAGGGTGCGGCGATGGCCGGGGCGGCGAGGGGGGCGGCGAGAAGACCACCCAGCAGAGTGCGACGGGAGAGCGGGCTCATGTGGATCCTCCTGGTCGCGGATGATCTGTGGCAAGCGCCGCCGGGATGGAACAGAGAAGGTGGCGGTGGCGGACGAAAGCTGTTGAGGCTTCACATGCCCGGCCTGTAAGACCGTAAAGGCTTCACAGGTGCAGATAGCTGTCCCGTACCTCTGGGGCCGCTTCCAATTCGGCGCTTGTCCCGGTCCAGACGGTGCGGCCCTTCTCGATCACGCTGTGCCGGTCGGCGAGCTTCAGCACGGCAGCGAGGTTCTTGTCGATCAGCAGGATCGCCTGACCCTCGGCCTTCAGCTTTGCCAGCACCGCCCAGATCTCTGCGCGGATCAGCGGCGCCAGGCCTTCCGTCGCCTCATCGAGGATCAGCAGGCGCGGATTGGTCATTAGCGCGCGGCCGATCGCGACCATCTGCTGCTCCCCGCCCGAGAGCTTGGCGCCGGGGTTGGTGCGGCGTTCCTTCAGGCGCGGGAAGAAGTCGTAGACGGCATCGAGCGTCCAGCGCGGCGTGGTGCTGCCGCTGCGGTTCGCGGCGGTCGCCAGCAGATTTTCCTCGACGCTGAGTGTCGGGAAGACCTGCCGGCCCTCGGGCACAAGGCCGAGGCCCCGCTGCGCGATGCGGTGCGGCGGCTGGCCCGCGACGATGGCGCCATCGAGCCGCACCTCCCCGCCCCAGATGCGCCCGCCGACGGAGGGCAGCAGTCCCATGATGGCGCGCACCGTCGTCGTCTTGCCCATGCCGTTGCGGCCGAGCAGCGTCACGACCTCGCCCGGGCCGATCTCGAGCGAGACGTCGAAGAGCACCTGGCTGCCGCCATAGCCGGCCGAGAGGTGATCGAGCCGCAGCATCACGCCGTCTCCGGCAGGGCGATGTCGTCCTCGCCAAGATAGGCGGCGCGGACTTCGGCATTGCCGCGGATCTCCTCCGGCGTGCCGGTGGCGATCAGGCGGCCATAGACAAGGACGGAGATGCGGTCGGCCATGGCGAAGACGGCCTGCATGTCGTGTTCCACCAGCACGATGGTGTAGCGGCCCTTGAGGCCGCGCAGGATGCCGATCAGGCGGTCCGTTTCCTCCGGGCCGGCGCCGGCCAGCGGCTCATCCAGCAGCAGCAGGCGGGGCTTGGTGGCGAGCGCGATGGCGAGTTCGAGCTGGCGCTTCTCGCCATGGCTCATCGCGCCGGCCGGGGTGTGGGCCTGCCCCGCGATGCCGAGTTGGGCGAGGGCCTCCATCGCCGGCGCGTTCAGCCGCGCCTCGGAGGCCGCAGGCCGGAGAAAGCGGAAGGAGGACCCCACGCCCGCCTGCACCGCCAGCGCCACATTCTCAAGCGCGGTGAAGGCCGGGATGATGGAGGTGATCTGGAAGGACCGCGCGAGGCCGAGCCGCGCGCGGCGGTGCATCGCAAGCTGCGTGATGTCGCGCCCGTCGAAGATCACCTGGCCGGAATCGACCGGTAGCACGCCGCTGATCTCGTTGATCAGCGTGGTCTTGCCGGCGCCATTCGGGCCGATGATGGCGTGGATCTCGCCCGGCGTGACGTCGAGCGAGACGTCATCCGTGACGGCGAGCCCGCCGAAGCGCTTGCGGAGGTTGCGCAGGGAGAGAAGCGCGTCACTCATGCGGGCCTCCCGCGCGGCCTGGGCCGCGACGAGCGGCCTTCGCGATCTGCGCCGGGATGCCCGAGAGGCCGTTCGGCAGGAACAGCACGGCGAGGATCAGCAGCACGCCGAACAGGATGCGCCAATGCTCCCATTGGTGGCTCAGCCATTCCTCCAGCAGCACGAAGCCGAGCGCGCCGATCAGCGCGCCATGCAGCCCGGTGAGCCCGCCAAGGATCACCATGAACAGCAATTCGCCCGAGCGCTGCCAGGAGAAATAGGCCGGCGCGACGAATTCGGTGGCGTTGGCAAAAAGGAAGCCCGCCGCGCCGCCGATGGCGCCCGCGATGACATAGGCGACGAGGCGATAGGGGTAGGGGTCGAAGCCCAGTGCCTGCGCGCGCAGCGGATTGCCCTTCGCCGCGCGCAGCACGCGGCCGAAGCGGGAGGCCAGCAGCAGCCGGCAGAGCAGCCAGGTGGCGGCGAGTGCTCCGACGCAGACGAAGTGGAAATTCAGCCGATTCTCCAGGAAGCGGCCGCCGGCCACTTCGCTGCGCGCATACAGCGTATAGCCATCATCACCGCCATAGCCCGCAAGCGAGGAGGCGGTGAAGAAGGCCATCTGGCCGAAGGCGAGCGTGATCATGATGAAATGCACGCCGGAGGTGCGGATGGCGATGGCCCCCGTCACCAGCGCGAAGGCGGCGGCAGCGGCGATTGCCGCCGGCAGCACGATCGCAGCATCCACGATGCGGGCATTGTCGAGGATCACCACCGCATAGGCGCCGAAGCCCAGCATCGCGGCGTGGCCCATGGACACCAGGCCCGCCCCGCCCACCAGCAGCGAAAGCGCGACGGCGGCCATGGCCAGGATCATGGCGCGCGCCAGCAGCGTCAGCATCCAGCCATCGCCGAAGCCGATGAAGGGGGCGGCCGCCAGCGCCAGCAACAGCAGAAGGGCGGGCGCCTCGGCGCGCAGCATGCGGGCCATCAGCCGGCCCGCACCGGGAACAGCCCCGCCGGCCGGAAGGCCAGGATCGCGGCCATGGCGATGTAGACCAGCATGGAGGCGATGGCCGCACCGACCTGCCGCGCCTCGGACGCCGAGAGGAAGAGGCGCATCACATCCGGCACCAGAGACCGGCCGAGCGTCTCGACCAGGCCCACCAGGATCGCCGCGATGAAGGCGCCGCGGATGGACCCGATGCCGCCGATCACGATGACGACGAAGGCGAGGATCAGCAGATTGTCGCCCATCCCCGGCTCGACCGAGAGGATTGGCGCCGCGAGTACGCCGGCGAAGCCCGCGAGCATCGCGCCGAAGCCGAAGACGATCATGAACAGGCGCCGGATATCGACGCCGAGGGCCGCGACCATCGGCGCATTGGTGGCGCCCGCGCGCACCAGCATGCCGACCTTGGTGCGCTCCACCAGCCACCAGAGCAGCCCGGCCACCGCCAGCCCGCCGCCGATCAGCGCGAGCCGGTAGGTGGGGTAGAGCAGCCCATCCATCAGGCGAATGCCGCCGGTCAGCAGCTCCGGCATCGGCACCTGCAGCGGCGCAGCGCCGAAGACCCATTTCACGCCCTGGTTCAGCACCAGGATGACGCCGAAGGTCGCGAGCACCTGCTGCATGTGGTCGCGGTCATACAGATGTCGGAAGACCAGGAATTCCAGCAGCAGCCCGAGCGCGAGCGCGAGCGGCAGCGCCAGCAGCAGCGCGATCCAGAAGCTGCCCGTCGCGCCCGCGATCCAGGCGGCGAGATAGGCGCCGATCATGTACTGCACGCCGTGGGCGAGGTTGATGAAGTCCATCACGCCGAAGACGAGCGTGAGCCCGGCCGCGATCAGGAACAGCAGGATGCCGAGCTGCAGCCCGTTCAGGGCCTGGATCAGCAGAAGCTGGGTTGTCATTTACGCCCCGGCGGCGAGGAAAGGGGCCCCGGTTTCCCGGGGCCCGGGCAGTCAGGCGGCCGGCATCCGGCATTCGGCGGCGAAGCTGTCCACCGCGTTCTCGAACACCTTGCGGACATGCTCGGTCTGGAAGCGGCCATCGGCGCGGCGGCCGACGCGGGCCAGCCAGAAATCCTGCACCGGGAAGTGGTTCGTCCCGAAGCGGAAGCCACCGCGGACGCTGCGGAAATCCGCCGCGCGGATCGCGGTGCGCAGCGCGCCCTTGTCGGCCAGGTTCCCGCCGGTGCGGCGGATCGCGCTGTCGAGCAGCATGGCTGCGTCATAGGCATGCGCGGCGTAGCTGGCCGGCACGTAGTTGAACTGGCCGATGAAGTCGTTGACGAAGCGGGCGTTCTGCTCGTTCGGCAGCGTCGGCGTCCAGGTCGTGCCGGTGAAGAGGCCGAGCGCGGCCTCGCCCTGCGCGGGCAGGGTTGCCTCGTCCACGGTGAAGGCCGACAGGACCGGGATGTTGAGGCCCGCCTGGCGGAACTGGCGGACGAACTGCACGCCAAGCCCGCCGGGCATGAAGGTGTAGATGCCGTCCGGCCGGCGCGCGGCGATCTGCGCGAGCTCGGCCGAGAAGTCGGTGATGGTGAGCGGCACGTAGATCTCGTCCAGCACTTCGCCGCGGAAGGTGGATTTGAAGCCCGCCATGGCGTCGCGGCCGGCCTGGTAGTTCGGCGTGATCAGCATGGCGCGGCGAATCTGGCGCGTGCCGCCGCCGAACTCGATGCCGTCATTCGCCGCCTGGCCCATCACCGCATGGTTCTGGTCGTTGTTGTAGGAGGTGGCGAAGAAGAAGGGGCTGCAGCCGCGACCGGCGATCGGGCTCGGGCC
>JBIKSZ010000057.1:0-17125 GCA_044348345.1 Roseomonas sp.
GCTTGCTGACCGCCGCCTATCGCCTGACGCCGGAATTCCGCATCGGCGGCTTCATCGACCAGGGCTTCGTGACCAACAGCCCCGCGGGCGTGGACCCGAAGAACACCCAGCCGATGCTGGGCGGCTTCGCCGTGTTCCAGGAAAGCGCGGATTACGCCGGCCTGACGCTGCGCGCTGGGCTGGCCTACCAGCAGGGCGACCTGCGCATCACCCGCGCCGAGCTGACCAACGCCGAGCCTGGGACCGGCGTGGCCCGGACTAGCGCGCTCGCCTTCGGCGGCGAGATCGCCTACGGCTTCCCGGTGGATGGCGGCTGGCTGGCGCAGCCCTATCTCGGCATCCGCCGCAGCGACAGCCAGCGGGACGGCTATACCGAGACCACCTCCGACAGCGTGCAGTTCCCGATCACCTACAGCCGCTTCGGCCAGGCGGTGACGAGCGCCACGGCGGGCCTGCGCCTGCGCGGGGCGATCACGCCGCAATTCGGCGTCGTGCTGGGCGCGGGGATGGAATACGACCTGGACAGCAAGATGGACCGCTATTCGGGCACAAGCACCATTGCGGGGCTGGAGAGCTTCTCAATCAACGCCAGCCAGCAGCAGAACGAGGTACGGGCGGTGGGCTCGGCTGGCATGCGCTACATGATCGCGTCGAACCAGGCGCTGGCCTTCGATGCGTCGGTGCGCCAGATGCCCTACGGCAACGACCCCTCCGTCACCACCATGCTCCGCTACAGCATCGGCTTCTGAGGCGACCAACGGGCCGAGGCGGCAACGCCGCCCCGGCTTGCTGCTGCCGGCAACCGGAACCGCTGGCTCCATGGCCAGCGCAGCCGTGCCTCAGTCGAGGGCTGACAGCGAAATGTGGCGCGCCGCGCGCGACGCCTGCCGGGTCAGTCGTGCGTCCAGGCCCCCTCATGCAGGCCGACGGCCTCCGGGTCGTCCTCGGCCAGCGGGCCGATGACCTCGACCGCGCGCTGGCCGGCGGCGAAGACGGCGCGGCAGGGCAGATCCAGCGTCAGGTTGTCGGGATGCGGGCCGATCAGGCCCTTCAGCTTGTGCTCCGACAGCGCATAGACCACGCGCCCGATGCCGGCCCAGTAGATGGTGCCCGCGCACATCGCGCAGGGCTCGGCCGAGGCATACATCGTGGTGGCCTGCAGCGCCTCGGCGGTAAAGGCTTGGGCGGCGCGGCGCGCGAGGATCGTCTCGGCATGGCCGACCCGGCCTTCCAGGTCGAAGCCGTTCTCCTGCTCCATCAGCACCGCCCCGTCGGGGCCGGCGAGCAGCGCGCCGAAGGGGTGCTTGCCGTTCCGCCGCGCCTGGCGGGCGATGCCGAGCGTCTGGCGCAGCAGGAACATGTCGTCGGGTGGGGTGGTGGTCATGCGTCGGTTCCTTCCGTCGGCCGAGCCGCCCTGGCATCCTGTTTGCCTCGTTTACGCCCGCTTCCGGGGGTAATGATCCGGCACGTGCTCGGCCAGCAGAGCAGCCGCCCGGTGGGTGGGACAAGGCCGGGCTGCAAG
Organism: Roseomonas sp.; assembly: GCA_044348345.1. Lineage (GTDB taxonomy): Bacteria > Pseudomonadota > Alphaproteobacteria > Acetobacterales > Acetobacteraceae > Falsiroseomonas. Next base: position 1,523 of record JBIKSZ010000057.1, read on the forward strand.
CGCCCGGCTCGCCCCGTGCGGTGGGGCAGGGCATGATATGCCTGAGGAACGGCGTGGCTGGCCAAGGCCACGCCGCTCGAGACGAGAAGGACCGATCGATATGCCGAAGCTCCGCGCCGTCGCCCCGCTGTTCGCTGCCTGCACGTTGCTGCTGGCAGTGCCCGCCTGCGGCCCGGCCAACACCGGCAGCACCTTCGCCGCACGCGACCTCGGCCGGCCGGCCTATGTCTCCTATGGCACCATCGTCAGCAGCCGCCCCGTGCAGGTCGCCGGCAGCTCCGGTATCGGCACGCTGGCCGGTGCGGCCGCGGGCGCGACCGCGGGCAGCTTCATCGGTGGGGACACCCGCTCCAATATCCTGGCGGGCCTCGGCGGCGCGATCGTCGGCGGCGTCGCCGGCAACGCTATCGAGCGTGGCGTGACCGGCGGCACCGCGACCGAATTCGTGGTGCGGGAGGATCGCGGTGGCGACATCGCCGTGGTCCAGACGAATGAGGAAGGGCTGCAGCCGGGTGACCGCGTGGCGATCTCGCGCAGCGACCGGGTGCGGCTGGCGCGCGTGGCGCCCGGCGCTGTGCCGCAGCCGGCCTCCGGCACCTCGGCGCGCGGCGTTCAGCCGAAGTGACGTCTCCCCGGCCGTCTGCGGACGGCCGGGTATCCCACTCCCCGTGTTCCGATGGCGGCCCGCTGTGCGGGCCGAGCGCGCGAATGCGCGCCGCGCGCAAACCGACAGGACCGCCGGGCTGAACAGTGGCCCGCGCGCAAGCCAAGCCTGCGGAGCAGGCGCCGGCGCCTGAGGCTATTTGAAATGCTCCCCGCGCAGCACGCTGCAATCGGAGATGGCGACGATTGCGGGCCGCGCGCCGAGCAACTCCTCGCGCGCCTCCGCCACGCGGGTCGCTACCGCCTCGGAGGCGATACAGAGGACGAGGACGTTGTCGAAGACCCCGCCCGGGTCGCCACCGCGGCGCAGCCCCTGGCGGCCCTTGCCGGCCAGCACCGGCTGGATGGTCCAGCCCGTGGCGCCGAGCTGGTCGAGCAGGTCGGTCACCGCCTCCGCATGGACGGCTTCCACCACGATCTCGATCCGCTTGCGGGCATGCAGCATCGGACTTTTCCTCCCCGTTCTTGTTGGCGCCTCTTGGCGCCTTATCCCGCCGCCATCCCCGCCACCCAGAGGTAGAGCGGGATGCCCACCACGATGTTGAAGGGAAAGGTGATGGCGACCGAGAGCGTGACATAGATGCCCGCATCCGCCTCCGGCAGCGCAAGGCGCATCGCGGCCGGCACGGCGATGTAGGAGGCGGAGGCAGCGAGCGTCATCATCAGCGCGACGCCGCCGGGCGAAAGCCCTGCCAGCAGCCCAGCCCCGAGCCCCGCCGCGGCGCCGATCAGCGGCATCAGCAGCCCGAAGCCGACCAGCCGCGCATCGAGCCGCCCGGGTGCGGCGCGCAACTGTCGTGCGGCCAGCAGCCCCATCTCCAGCAGGAACAGACACAGCGCGCCCTGGAACAGCCCCTCCACGAAGGGCGCGAGCGGGGCGCGTTGCGCCTCACCGCCGATCCAGCCGATCAGGAAGGAGCCGAGCAGCAGCACGACCGAGCCGTTCAGCAGCACCTCCCGCGCCAGGTGGCGCTTGCCGCGCACCGGCCCCGTGCGGCCGCTGCGAGCCAGCAGCAGCGCCGTCAGGATCGCCGGCGTTTCCATCGCGGCCAGCACGGCGGGCATGAAGGGTTCCGCGGCGATGCCCGCGGCGGCGAGCATCCCCGCCGCAGCGGCATAGGTGACAACGGAGACTGAGCCGTAATGGCCCGCCACCGCGGCCGCCGTGACCTTGTCGAGCCGCGTCATGCCGCGCAGCAGCCCGAAGGCCGGCAGCGGCATCAGGAAGGACAGCGCGATGCCGAGCGCGAGCGCGGCCAGCAGCCCCTCTGACGCGCCGGGCGCGGCCAGCGCCATGCCGCCCTTCAGCCCAATGGCAAGCATCAGGTAGAGCGACAGGCCCTTGGCGACCGAATCCGGCACGGCGAGGTCGGAGCGCGCGAGCCCCGCGGCCAAGCCGAGGCCGAAGAACATCACCGGCAGCGGGATCATGAAGGCGAAGGACGACATGGGCCCGCTCAAGGCCTCAGCCGGCCGGCCGCGTCAAGGCCGCGCCGCGTCCGCTGTTCCTGGTCTCAGCGCGAACAGGCCGCCCCGCCGAGGACGCAGAACCGCGCGCAATGGGGGTGGTTGAGGGCAACGGGGCGCGCAGCCTCGGCCAGTGTCGCGCCCAGTTCGAAGCCCGGATCGTAGGGTAGCAGGGTGCAGGCAATGACGGCGGGCCGCGCCGCGCCCTTGCGCTTCACCACCATGCGGGAGGAAGCGCACATCACGCTGTCCGGCGATTTGCGCAGGATGCCCCAGCAGGCCTCGGTAATCTCCGGCACGTCGGCGGTGGCGTCCATCGCGGGGAACAGCATGAGCGCGACGGGATCCTGCGCATCCACCGGGATGTCATGCGTGGCGAAAAGCCGTGCGAAGCCGGCGCGCATCTCGGCCTCCGTCTCGCCGCCGAAGCCGAGGCGGCCGGCGACATGGATGCGGAATCCCTCGCGCGCGAGCCAGGCGAGGCCCTCGATCGACTTCGCGAAGCTCCCCTCGCCGCGTTCGGCATCGTGCGCGGCGGCGGTGTGGTGGTCGAGGCTCACGCGGATCGTCAGCCGTGCGGCGCCGTGGCGGTCACGCAGCGCGAGAAGCGCCGGCGCATGGCGGCGCATGGGCTGCATCGCATTCGTCAGCACGATGGCCGAAAGGCCGGGCCGCGCCAGCACCGCGTCGAGCATCGGGACGAGGTCGGGGTTCATGAAGGGCTCACCGCCGGTGAAGCCGACCTCGCGCAGCGGCAGGTCGAGCAGCGCGGCCTCGTCCAGAAACGCCGTGGCCTCGGCGGCGGTGATGTAGGCGAGCGCGTCGTTGCGCGGGCTGCTCTCAATGTAGCAGGTGGCGCAGGTGATGTTGCAGAGCGTGCCGGTGTTGATCCAGAGCGTGGCAAGGCCGCTCAGCGCCACCTCCGCCCGGCGATCGCCCTTTGCGGTGCGCGCGGGGTCGCGGAACTTCGCGGGATCGAGCGGGGCGGGATGTGAGGCTTGCATCGCCTGCCATCTTCGCCTGGGAAGGCCAGTGCCGCCAAGCGACGATCAGCGCTGGGCAAACCGCGCCTTGAGCGGGATGGCGGCGAGCGACAGGGCCGCGAGGCCGATCAGTGCGGCCAGAATCTGCGGCGTCAGCACCGCCCGCGCATCGAAGGCCTCGCCGCGGGCCAGCACCTCGCCCAGGCCTGCGCCGGCCAGGCTGAACACCGCCGTCCCCGGCAGGATGCCAAGGGCGGTGGTCGCGACCTGCACGGCGAGCCGCACGCCCACCAGCGCGGGGACCAGGTTCACCAGCACGAAGGGAAACAGCGGCACCAGGCGCAGCACGAGAAGGTAGGAGGCCGCGTTGCGCCGGATGGCGGCGCCGAGCGCCTGCGCGCGCGGCCCGAGGCGGTCGAGCGCATCCGCCCCGAACAGGCGCCGTGCCAGCAGGAAGACGAGCGTCGCCCCGATCGTCGCGCCGGTGACCGCGAGCGCCGTGCCGGCCAGCGCGCCGAACAGGAAGCCGCCTGCCAGCGTCAGCACCACTGCGCCGGGCAGGGAGAGGGCGACGACCGCGACATAGATGCCGAGATAGACGAGCGCGGCGAGCGGCAGGTTGCGCGCGACAAGGGCATCGAGCGCCGCGCGATGCTGCGCCAGCATCTCGACTGAAAGCTGGTCCTCGGCCCCGGCCAGCCGCAGCCCGGCGACCAGCGCGAGAAGGCCGAGCCCGATCCAGAGCCGGCGGTCGCGCAGCAGGGCAGGGATGCGCATCGCGCCTCCTCTCAAGGCAGCGGGAGCGTGACGCTACCCGGATCGACCGGGCGGCGCGAGCCGGGCGGGTGGCGTTTACCGCTTCTTCGCCTCGTCCGGTGCAGGTTGCGGTTCCGGCCTGCCGACGGAGTGCCCATGGACGACCTGATCGCGGACTTTCTGACCGAGACCCATGAGGGCCTGGCTGCGCTCGACGTGGCGCTGGTGCGGCTCGAAAAGGCGCCGGAGGACCAACCGACCTTGTCGGAGATCTTCCGCGTCATCCACACCATCAAGGGCACCTGCGGCTTCCTTGGCCTGGCGCGGCTGGAGGCGGTGGCGCATGCGGCCGAGAATGTGCTCGGGCGCTACCGCGACGGGGAACTGCCGGTCACGCCGGATGGCATCACGCTGATCCTGCAGGCGCTCGATTGCATCAAGGAGATCGTGTCGGGCCTTGAGCGGGCGGGGGCGGAACCGGCGGGGGATGACAGCGCGGTGATCGCCGCCCTCGACGCCGCCGCTGCAGGCAGGCTGCCCGAGGCTGCGCCGGCAGCCGAACCGCCAGCCGAGCCGCCCGCCGTCGCCCCGCAAGCCGCCCCGCAAGCCACGCAGCCGCCCGCCCGCGCGCTTGCGGCCGAGCCAACGCCCATCGAACCCGCCGCAGCGGAAGCGGGCGGGGGTGTCGCGCCGCAATCCATCCGCGTCAGCGTCGATGTGCTCGAGGACTTGATGACCCTGGTCAGCGAGCTTGTGCTGACCCGCAACCAGCTGATGCAGACCGCGCGCGCGCGGAACGACCAGGCGTTTTCGGTGCCGCTGCAGCGGCTGTCGCACATCACATCCGATCTGCAGGACGGCGTGATGAAGACGCGCATGCAGCCGATCGGCAATGCCTGGGCGAAGCTGCCGCGGCTGGTGCGCGACCTCGGGCGCGAGTTGGGAAAGAAGATCGAGCTCGACATGCGCGGCGCCGAGACCGAGCTCGATCGCCAGGTGCTGGAACTGATCAAGGACCCGCTGACGCACATGGTGCGCAACAGTGGCGATCACGGGCTGGAAAGCACGGAGGAGCGACGCCGGGCGGGGAAGTCCGAGGCCGGGCGTATCATGCTGAACGCGTACCACGAAGGCGGGCACATCCTCATCGAGATCGCCGATGACGGGAAGGGCCTCAACACCGCCCGCATCCGGGAGAAGGCGATCGCGCAGGGCCTGGCCAGCGAGGCCGAACTGGCCACCATGCCCGACCGGGAGATTCACCGTTTCATCTTCCGCGCCGGCTTCTCGACCGCTGCCGCCGTGACCGCTGTCTCGGGTCGCGGCGTCGGGATGGATGTCGTCAAGACGAATGTCGAGCGCATCGGCGGCACGATCGACGTCGCGTCCGCTGCCGGCCGCGGCACCAGCTTCACCATCAAGATCCCCCTGACGCTGGCGATTGTCTCCGCGCTGATCGTGGAAGTGGCCGGCGAGCGCTTCGCCATCCCGCAGATCGGCGTGCAGGAGCTGGTGCGTGTCGGCGGCGCATCGGGTGCGCAGGTGGAGCGGATCAACCAGGCGCCGGTGCTGCGCCTGCGCGACCGGCTGCTGCCGCTGGTGAGCCTGGCTGGCGTGCTTGGCTTCAAGGAGCGGGCGGAGACCGGGCAGCAGGATGTCGGCTTCGTGGTGGTGACGCAGGTTGGCCCCTCGTTGTTCGGCATCATCGTGGACCGGCTGCACGACACGGAGGAGATCGTGGTGAAGCCGGTGCCGCCCATCCTGCGCCACATCGGCGTGTTCAGCGGCAACACCATCCTTGGCGATGGCAGCGTGATCATGATCCTCGACCCGAACGGGATCGCGCGCGCCACCGGCGTCGCGGCGGACGGGACGGCGACGCGCGCGGCAGAGGTCGCCGTGGCGGGCCAGCGCTCGGCCGAGAAGACGGCGCTGCTGCTGTTCCGCGCGGGCGATGCCACGCCGAAGGCGGTGCCGCTCGGGCTCGTCGCGCGGCTCGACGACCTGCCGCTCGACAGCATCGAGCAGTCGGGCGGCAAGGCGGTGGTGCAGTATCGCGGCCAGCTGATGCCGCTGGTGCCGATGGGCCATGGCGAGCCGCGGGACACGGAGGACGGCCGCGGCCGGCAGACCGTGCTGGTGTTCAGCGAGCGGGAGCGCAGCTTCGGCCTGATGGTGGATGCCATCCTCGACGTGGTGGAGGAGCGGCTCGAGATCGAAGGCGGGCAGGATCGGCCGGGCTTCCTGGGCTCGGCGGTGATCGCGGGCAAGGTGACGGATGTGATCGACACCGCCTGGTGGCTGCGCCAGGCGGGCGGGGACTGGTTTCGCGCTGCGCAGGCTGCGGCCCGGCGCGTGCTGGTGGTGGAAGATAGCGCCTTCTTCCGTGAGCTTGTCGTGCCGACGCTATCGGCGGCCGGTTATGAGACGATTGCGGTCGGCGCACCGGCCGAGGCGCTGTCGCTGCGCGAGCAGGGCGCGACCTTCGACGCGATCGTTTCCGACATCGAGATGCCGGGCATGGATGGCTTCGCCTTCGCACGCGCGGTGCGCGAGGCCGGGCCCTGGGCTGGTCTGCCGCTGGTCGCGCTGTCGGGCCGTTCCGATACGGGTGCGATCAGTGAGGCGCGGGCGGCGGGCTTCACCGACTTCGTCGCGAAGTATGATCGAGAGGCGCTGGCGAGTTCGCTGCGCGCCTGCCTTGCCGCGCCGGCCGCGGCCTGAGACCGGGAGGGTAGGATGCGCAGCCAATCCATCCAGCATGCGGTGGCGGAGGCCGATCTGGTGCTGACGCTCACCGTGGGTGGGCAGCCCTGCGGCGTGCCGGTGCTGCTGGTGCGTGACGTGCTCGGGACGCAATCCATCACGCCGATCCCGCTCGCACCCGTCGAAATCGAGGGGGCGATGAACCTGCGCGGACGCATCGTGACGGCGGTGGATCTGCGCCGGCGGCTCGGCCTGCCGCCGCGCGAAGCCGGGGCCGAGCCCATGAGCATCGTCGTCGAGCATGGGGGCGAGCTGTATTCCATGCTGGCCGATGCGGTCGGCGATGTGATGCCGCTGGCGACGGCGGACCGTGCGCCGAACCCGCCCACGCTCGATGCGCTGTGGCGCGACGTCTCGCGCGGGGTGCACAGGTCGGACGGGCAGTTGCTGATCCTGCTCGATGTCGAGCGGCTGCTGGCGATCGGAGGCGAGCGATGAGCCTCAGCCTCGCGGACGGGCAGGGAGCGGACTGCCTGGTGGTGGATGACAGCCGCGTGGTGCGCAAGGCGGCGCGCCGCGTGCTGGAAGGCTTCGGCTTCAGCGTTCAGGAGGCGGCCGATGGGCAGGAGGCGCTGACCGCCTGCCGGGCCGCCTTGCCGGATTTCGTCCTGCTCGACTGGAACATGCCGGTGATGGATGGGCTGTCCTTCCTGCGCGCAGTGCGCGCCGAGCATGGGCAGGCGAAGCCGCTTGTCATGCTCTGCACGACCGAGAACACGCAGGAGAAGATCCTGCAGGCGCTGGAGGCCGGCGCGCAGGAATATGTGATGAAGCCCTTCGACGCGGAGATCCTGGGCGGCAAGCTGCTACAGCTCGGCCTGCTGCGTGAGGCTGCGTGACGAGCGGCCAAGCGGGGTCGCGGCCCACCGAGGCCGTGATCCGCGTGATGCTCTGCGACGACAGCGCTGTGGCGCGCGGTGCGCTGCGGCGCCTGCTGGCGCGGGACGGCGCGATCGCGGTGGTGGCGGAAGCCAGCGACGGCCGCCATGCGGTCGACGCGCTGTCGGCCATGTCGGTGACGGCGCGGCCGGATGTCGTTCTGCTCGACCTTGAGATGCCGGTGATGGACGGGCTGACGGCGCTGCCGCTGCTGCTGCGCGCGGCACCCGGCGTGCAGGTGATCGTTGCCAGCGCGCTGAGCCAGCGCGGCGCGACGGCGACGATGCAGGCGCTGCGCGCGGGGGCGGTGGACTACGTGCCGAAGCCCGCGGCGGCACAAGGCGGCATGGCCGATCCGCACTTCGGTGAGGAGCTGCGGGCCAAGGTGACGGGCTGGGCACGCATGCGTCGCAGGCCATCTGCCGCTGCGGTGACAGCTACTGCGCCTGCGCCCGCCATGGCGAACACGCTGCGAGAGCCGCGGCAGCGGCCGCGCGTGATTGCCATCGGCACCTCGACCGGCGGGCCGCAGGCGCTGGCCCAGTTGGTCGGCGCGCTGACGCGTCCCCCGCCCGTGCCGGTGCTGGTGGTGCAGCACATGCCGGCGGGCTTCACCGCGCTGCTGGCCGACCATCTGAACCGGCTGGGCCGGCTGCCCTGCGCGGAGGCGCGCCATGGCGAGGCGCTGCTGCCAGGGCGGCTCTACCTGGCGCCTGGCGACCGGCATCTGCTGGCGAAGGACGGGCCGGGGGGGCTGGTCGCGCAGCTCTCCGACGGGCCGGCCGAGAATTTCTGCCGCCCTGCGGTGGACCCGCTGCTGCGGAGCCTGGTCGCGGCTTATGGCGGGCGCGTGCTGGCGGCGATCCTGACCGGCATGGGCCATGATGGGCTGGCGGGATGCAGGGCGCTGGCGGCGGCCGGCGGTGCGGTGCTGGCGCAGGACGAGGCCAGTTCGGTTGTTTGGGGCATGCCTGGGGCGGTGACGCGGGCGGGGCTCTCCGCGCAGCTTGCGCCGCCAGAGGGAATCGCAGCGCGGCTGCTGGCCGCCTGTATGGAGGGAGGTGCGTGATGCAGCCGGGCTTCGCCGAAGTCGCTGGCCTGGTGCGGCGCCGTGCCGGCATCGTGCTGACGGAAGATAAATCCTACCTGCTGGAGACCCGGCTCGGCCCGGTGCTGGCGCGCTTCGGCTTCGCCTCGCTCGGCGTGCTGGGCGCGAAGCTGCGCGCCCTGCCGGAGGAGGCGCTGGAACGCGCGGTGGTGGAGGCGCTGACCACCCATGAGAGCAGCTTCTTCCGCGATGGGAAGCCGTTCGAGCATCTGCGCGCGGCGCTGCCGAAGCTGCTGGCCGCGCGCGGTGCGGGGGACAGGCTGCGGATCTGGTCGGCCGCCTGCTCGACCGGGCAGGAGGCCTATTCGGTCGCGATGCTCGCGACGGAAACGCTGGGCGCTGCGGCACAGCGGCTCGATATCCTGGCGACCGACATCTCGGCGGATGTGGTGGGACGGGCGAAGGAGGGCAGCTTCAGCCAGTTCGAGGTGCAGCGCGGCCTGCCGATCCGCACGCTGATGACCCATTTCCAGCAGGAGGGCACGCGCTGGCGGATCAAGCCGGCGCTGCGCGCCATGGTCCGCTTCGAGGAGCGGAACCTGCTGGCCGAGTGCGCGGCGCTTGGGCGGTTCGACGTGGTCTTCTGCCGCAATGTGCTGATCTATTTCGATCCGCCGACCAAGACGCGCGTGCTGGAGATGATGGCCCGGCAGCTTGCCCCCGACGGCGTGCTCTATCTCGGTGCTGCCGAGACAGTGATCGGCCTGACCGAGCGGCTGGCGCCGATCCCCGGCGAGCGGGGGGCCTATGGCCTGGCGGCGCGCAAGGCGGCGGCCTGACGGCGCGCTGCCCATCGCCGCGCGGATGGCGCCCGTGCCGGCGCGCTGGCATCCTCGGCGTCATGCACGCCACCGATCCGCATGCCATCACCAGCCTGGCCGCGCTCCAGGCGCTCTACGGCACGCCGTCCGATGTGGCGCAGAACAAGGCGGGCCCGCGGATGGGCGCGGCGACGCGGGCCTTCATCGCGGCCTCTCCCTTCTGCCTGCTGGCGACGAGCGGGCCGGGCGGGCTGCATGTGACGCCGCGCGGCGACGCGCCGGGCTTCGCGACGGTGGTGGATGACCGCACGCTGGTGCTGCCCGACCGGCGTGGCAACAACCGGTTGGATGCGCTGCGCGATATCCTGCACGATCCGCGCGTGGCGCTGCTGTTCCTGGTGCCCGGCGCCGGCGAGACGCTGCGCGTACATGGCCAGGCGCAGATCACCACCGACCCCGCGCTACGCGCGGCCCATGCCGCTGAGGGGAAGGCGCCGACGACGCTGCTGGTGATCGGGGTGGAGAGCGTGTTCATGCAATGCGCCAAGGCGCTGATCCGGTCACGGCTTTGGGCCGGGGCGGACCGGGCTGCCGGCTTGCCGACGCTCGGGGCGCTGGTAGCGGAGCACACCGCCGGGCGACATGGCGGGGAAGCGCTGGATGCGCGACTTCCCGAATCCTATCGAACGACGTTGCACTGAGAGACCGTTTGAGAACACCGGACGGGTCGGCTCCGCGGGTCTTTTCCGCTCTGGCGTCGTTGCCGGCCTTGCCGATGCAACGAGCATCGGCTGCGTTCGGCGCCTAGCCAGGACTGAAAATCCCTTGCGGACCCTCAGCCGCCGGCATTCTCAAACGGTCTCCGAGGCCAGCGCCGCAGTTTTCGGGCGTGCGCCGCGCGGTCAGGCGACGGCGCGGGCGGCTTCCGCGGGCAGGCTGATGCTTGCGCCGGCCATCGGGTCGCGCAGCACATAGCCGCGGCCCCAGACGGTGCCGATGACGTCGGCAGCCCCGGCCTGGGCGAGCTTCTTGCGCAGCTTGCAGATGAAGACGTCGATGATCTTCACCTCCGGCTCATCCATCCCGCCATAGAGGTGGTTCAGGAAGGCCTCCTTGGTGAGCACCACGCCCTTCCGCAGCGTCAGCAGTTCCAGCACGGCATATTCCTTGCCGGTGAGGTGGACGTTGCGCCCTTCGACCAGCACTTCGCGGGAGCCGAGGTTGAGGGTGAGCGGGCCGACCGTCAGGGTGGGCTGGCTGAAGCCCTTGGCGCGGCGGACGATGGCCTGGATGCGCGCCACCAGCTCGCTCTGGTCGAAGGGCTTGGTGATGTAGTCATCCGCGCCCATGCCGAAGCCACGGACCTTGGCCTGCGGGCGGTTCACGCCGGAGAGGATCAGCACCGGCGTCTCGATCCGGGCGGCGCGGAGCCGGCGGACGACCTCGTAGCCCTCCATGTCGGGGAGCATCAGGTCGAGCACCACGATGTCGTAGTCGTAGAGGCGAGCGAGCTCCAGCGCTTCCTCACCCGTGTCGGATGTGTCGACGATCATTGCCGCGGCTTTGAGCGCGAGGGTGATACCGCGGGCGACAATCTTGTCGTCTTCAACCAAAAGGATACGCATTTCTGGCACTCCCACATCCTGTGCGTGCAGAGATATCATTTTCTTTATCGAATGAAAGCATTTTTTCATGAGAAAATTCGTATGAGAGAGTTAACAAATCTCAATCGGGAGACGATGGTTGCAAAAAGCTTAACGGCACATCTCATGGGTCGTATCCATATAGCGCAAAGATTGTGCCGGAATGTGGGATTATACGCATTAGAGGGTAGAATCCGAAGCGCCGGACCCCTGGGACTCGAGATCGAGGGGCTGCGCCCCCCGCCGGCCATCGGCGATCGCGTCGCTGCCGCCGACGGGCTGGCGGAGGTGGTGGCCGTCGGGCCCGACTCCGCCCGCGCCCTGGCGCTCAGTCGCACGCCTGGCTTGCGGGCCGGTGCGCCGCTCAGCCTGATCGGGCCGGCGCGGCTGGCCCCGGGGCCCGCCTGGCTCGGCCGCGTGGTGGACCCGCTTGGCGCGCCCCTCGACGGGCTTGGGCCCATCCCACCCGCCGCGTCCGCGCGCCCTGTGCTGGCCGATCCACCGGAGGCCGGGCGCCGCGCCCGTCTTGGACCCCGCATCGGCCTGGGTGTGCGGGCGCTCGACCTGTTCTGCACGCTGCGCGAGGGCCAGCGCATCGGTCTCTTCGCCGGGTCGGGCGTCGGCAAGTCCACGCTGCTGGCGATGCTCGCCGGGGCGTCGGGCTTCGATGTCGCGGTCCTCGGCCTCATCGGTGAGCGGGGGCGGGAGCTGCGCGAATTCGTCGAGGATGATCTCGGCCCCGAGCGTCTCGGGCGCAGCGTCGTCGTCTGCGCCACCTCCGACGCGCCGGCGCCGCTCCGGCGGGAGGCGGCGCTGGCGGCCATGACGGTCGCCGAGGCCTTCCGCGATGCCGGTCAGCGCGTGCTGTTGCTGCTCGATTCCGTCACGCGCTTCGCGCTGGCCTGCCGCGAGATCGGCCTGGCGGCCGGGGAGCCGCCGGCCACGCGCGGCCACCCACCCTCGGTCTTCGCCGAGCTGCCGCGGCTGCTGGAACGCGCGGGGCCGGGGCCGGAGGGGTGTGGCGGCTCCATCACCCTGGTTGCGACCGTGCTGGTCGAGGGCGATGACCATGACGAGCCCGTGGCGGATGCGGTGCGCGGCGTGCTGGACGGGCATGTCGTGCTGGATCGGGCCATCGCCGAGCGTGGCCGCTTTCCGGCTGTGGATGTGCTGCGCAGCCTGTCGCGTACCGTGCCCGGTGTGCTCGATCCGCCGCAGCGGGAGCTGGCCTTGCGCGCGCGTCGGGTTCTGGCGCTGCAGGCGGAGATGGCGGAGCTGGTGCGGCTTGGCGCCTATCGGCCTGGCGCCGACCGGGAGGTGGATGCGGCGCTGCGCATCGGACCGCGGATCGAGGCGCTTCTGGCGCAGGGCAAGGGCGAGGCCACGCCGCTCGATGAGGCCTTCGCCGCTTTGGCAGAGGTGCTCGATGCCCCGGCGTGATCCGCTTCTCGCTTTGGCCCGGCTCAGGACGTTCGAAACCGACCAGGCGCGGTTGGCCTTTGCCGGGGCCGAGTCCAGCCGCGCCGTAGCGGCGGAGCGCGCGGCGCGGACGGAGGCGGCGCTCGATGCGGAAATGGCGGCGCTGCCGTCCGACTACGCTGCGTGGTTGCCGGCCGCGCAGGCTGCGCGGGCGCAGGCCGCGGATGGGGTCCGCAGGGCCGAGGCGGCCACCGAGGTCGCGCGCGCCGCCCTTGCCGCTGCGGGCGCAGAGGCTGAGGCCTTGGAGGCGCTGCTGCGTGGGCGGCGCGATGCCATCCGCCGCGTGCGCCGCGCCGCGGAGCAGCGTGTGATCGACGACGCGGCCGGGACCGGTGCCGGCAGGCGCGGCCCGCCGCCCGGGCAGGTCTGATCCGATCGGCCGGCCCCGTTCCTGGGCCGGCGGGAGCTGTTTCAGGCGGCGCTGCCCTTCTTCTGGGCCTTGGGGTCGTTGGCAGCGGCGGCTCGCAGCGCGGCCGGGTTCACCTGCTGCTCAGCGACCTCGGTCAGCAACGCGTCCGTGTCCTTCTCCTCCTTGAGGGATTGGACGAGCAGGTGGGCGGCGTCCTGCAGCCCGCAGGCCTTGGCCATGGCGGCGAGCGTGCCGTAGGTCGCGATCTCGTAATGCTCGACCTTCTGGGCGGCGGAGATCAGCGCGGCGTCGCGCACCGGGCCTTCCTCATGCTCGTCCACGATCTCCTCCGCTTCGGCGACCAGGCCCTCCATGGCCTCGCAATCCTCGCCATCCGGGTCGCAGCCCACCATCTCGGCGACGCGCTCCAGCCGCTCGACCTGGCGCTGGGTCACCTGCAGGTGCTCCTGGAAGGCCTGTTTCAGGGCGGGCGTGGTGGCGGCGTCAGCCATATCTGGCAGCGCCTCAAGCAATTGGGTCTCGGCGCTGTAGGCGTCCTGGATCAGCTCGCCCATCAGCGACTTCAAGTCCTCGGCCATGCTGGCAGTCCCTTCCGCTGGGTGGTCCGCTCGGGTGGTCCCGGGCCACGGCAAGGCCGCGGCCTCCGGCAGCCAACGGTCCCGGGGGAGGCGGGTTCCGGGGAAGGGGGCGGCCGGGTGGCCCTCGACGGGGCGGGGTCCTCGCGCTAGAGCAGGCGGCTTTTTCCCCGGGCAAGACCAACGGCATAGCAGGCCATGACCAGCAGCAACGACATCCGCGCGACCTTCCTCGATTACTTCCGCCGCAACGGCCATGAGGTGGTCGAAAGCTCGCCGCTGGTCCCCCGTAACGACCCGACGCTGATGTTCGCCAATTCGGGCATGGTGCAGTTCAAGAACGTCTTTACCGGCCAGGAAAAGCGCGGCTATGTCCGCGCCACCACGGCGCAGAAGTGTGTCCGCGCGGGCGGCAAGCACAACGACCTCGACAATGTCGGCTACACCGCGCGCCACCACACCTTCTTCGAGATGCTGGGGAATTTCTCCTTCGGCGACTACTTCAAGGAACAGGCCATCGCTCATGCCTGGACCCTGCTGACCAAGGATTTCGGCCTGCCGAAGGACCGGCTGCTGGTCACGGTCTATTCCGAGGATGAGGAAGCGCCGGTCTTCTGGAAGAAGGTCGCCGGCATCCCCGACAGCCGCATCATCCGCATCCCCACCAGCGACAATTTCTGGCGCATGGGCGACACCGGCCCCTGCGGCCCGTGCTCCGAGATCTTCTTCGACCATGGCGACAAGGTCGCGGGCGGCCCGCCGGGCAGCGACGACCAGGATGGCGACCGGTTCATCGAGATCTGGAACCTGGTCTTCATGCAGTATGAGGAAGGCCCGCCCGGTACCCGCGTGGCCCTGCCGCGGCCGTCCATCGACACCGGCATGGGGCTCGAGCGCTTCGCTGCCATCCTGCAGGGCAAGCACGACAACTACGACACGGACACGATGCGCGCGCTGATTCTGGCGAGCGCTGAAGCCACCGGCCAGGACCCGGATGGGCCCTTCCGCGCCAGCCATCGCGTCGTCGCTGACCACCTGCGCGCCGGCACCTTCCTGATGGCCGATGGCGTGCTGCCGTCCAATGAAGGCCGCGGCTATGTGCTGCGCCGCATCCTGCGCCGCGCCATGCGCCACGCCCATATGATGGGCGCGCGCGAGCCGCTGCTGCATCGCCTGGTCCCAGCGCTCACCCGCCAGATGGGCGCGGCCTACCCAGAGATTCTCCGCGCCGAGGCGCTGGTGGTGGAGACGCTGCGGCTTGAGGAGACGAAGTTCCGCAACCTGCTGGAACGCGGCCTCGGGCTTTTGTCCGAGGAGACGGGCAAGCTCGGCGAGCGGGGCGTGCTGCCCGGCGATGTCGCCTTCCGCCTGTACGACACCTATGGGTTCCCCTTGGACCTGACGCAGGATGCGCTGCGCGGCGAGGGTAAGACGGTGGACACCGCGGGCTTCGAGGCCGCGATGGCCGAGCAGAAGAAGCGCGCCCGCGCCGCCTGGGCCGGCAGTGGCGAGGCCGCGACCGAGAGCCTCTGGTTCGACCTGAAGGAGAAGGTCGGCGCCAGCGAGTTCCTGGGCTACTCGACCGAGACCGCGGAGGGCGCGATCGTCGCGATCGTCCGCGATGGCGCGGTGGTGGACAGCGCGCCGGTCGGCGCCGAGGTCGCGGTGGTGCTGAACCAGACGCCCTTCTACGCCGAGAGCGGCGGCCAGGTGGGCGATACGGGCGTGATTTCGGCCGGCGATGCCTGCCGGATCGAGATCCGGGACACGCAGAAGAAGCTGGGTGACCTGTTCGTCCATTTCGGCACGGTCGCGCATGGCGAGGCGAAGGTCGGGCTCGCGGTGCAGGCCGAGGTGGACCACACCCGCCGCGGCGCGATCCGCGCACATCATTCCGCGACGCACCTGCTGCATGAAGCGCTGCGGCGCCGGTTGGGGACGCATGTCGCCCAGAAGGGCTCGCTGAACGCGCCGGACCGGCTGCGCTTCGACGTCTCCCACAATGCGCCGATGACCGATGAGGAACTCGCCTGGGTCGAGGCCGAGGTGAATGCGCGCATCCGCGAGAATGCCGAGGTGGTGACCCGCCTGATGACGCCGGAACAGGCCGTGGCCGCCGGCGCGATGGCGCTGTTCGGCGAGAAGTACGGCGA
>JBIKSZ010000058.1:0-17090 GCA_044348345.1 Roseomonas sp.
CCCTATCAGATGGGCGGCGTCTGGTCCTATCCGCGCGAGGATTTCGGCCTGACGCAGACCGGCCTTGCCTCGGTCGCGGCCGACACCCGTACGGGGCGGCGCACCGCCAATGGCGAGACGCACGACCCCATGGCGCTGATGGCCGCGCACCGCACCTTGCAGATGCCCGCCATCCTGCGGGTGACGAACCTCGAGACCGGTCTTGAGATCGAGGTGCGGGTGAATGACCGCGGCCCCACCAACCCGGGCCGCGTAGTCGAGCTGTCGCGCCGCGCCGGGGAACTTATCGGGCTGCGCCCCGGCGGCGCCGCACAGGTACGGATCGAGGTGAATGGCGAAGCCAGCCGCGCGCTCGCCGCCGGCCTGCCTTCGCCCGAGACACCGCGGATCGAGGTGGCGGCCGCCCCGGTGGCCGCGGTGCAGCGCGAGGATCTGGCGCCCCCGCCCGGCACCGGCCAGGCCAGCCGCGTCCGGGAAGCCCGCGCACTGCCCGGCGTCCCGCTCGCGGCTGCCCAGCCCAGCGGCACCACCGCCGCCCCGCCGGCGCGCCTGCCGGAACGTGTCACACGCGTTGCCGCCCAGCCCGGCCTGCTCTTCGTCGAGACTGCCAGCTTCTCCCGCCGCGACCTTGCCGAGCAGCAGGCGGCGCGGATCGGCGGGCGGGTGGAAGCGATCGGGCCGCGCAACCGCCAGACCTTCCGCGTGCGCATCGGGCCGCTGCCCAGTGTCGCGGAGGCTGATCGCGCGCTTGAGCGGACCCTGCGGGCCGGCGTATCGGAAGCGCGCATCCTGGTAGACTGACCGCGAGTCGGCGCGGGCCGGCCGGCAGGGGCGAATTGGGGGGCGTGATGCGCCGTCGAGACATGATGCTGGCTGCCGCAGGCGTTGCCGCGGCGCAGGGGATCGGGATGCCGGCGCTGGCGCAGCAGCAGCGGCCAGCCGCCCAGCCGCCACGCCCGCCCGCCCAGCCACGCCAGCCGGCGCCGCCGCCCTCCACCCCGGCGTCGAGCCCGCTCGGGCCGGTGGATACGCTCGCCCGCCAGGCGATCATGATCGATTTCGACACCGGCGCCGTGCTGCTCGAGAAGAACGTGGATGAGCGGATGCCGCCCGCTTCCATGTCGAAGCTGATGACGATGTATGTCGTCTTCGAGATGCTGAAGACGGGCCGGCTACGCCTCGACCAGATGCTGCCGGTCAGCGAGCGCGCCTGGCGGATGGGCGGCTCCAAGATGTTCGTCCAGATCGGCAGCCAGGTCCCGGTCGAGGCGCTGGCCCGCGGCGTGATCGTGCAATCGGGCAACGACGCCTGCATCGTGCTGGCCGAGGGTATCTCTGGCTCCGAGCAGCAATTCGCCGAGCTGATGAACGAAACGGCGCGGCGCATCGGGCTGCGCGCCAGCAACTTCCGCAACTCCACCGGCTGGCCCGACCCCGAACACCGCATGACGGCGCGCGACCTGGCCACGCTGGCGCGGCGGATCATCACGGACCATCCCGAATACTACCGCTTCTACAATGAGCGCAGCTTCCGCTGGAGCGACATCAGCCAGGAGAACCGCAACCCCACGCTCGCCCGCGTGCCCGGCGCCGATGGCCTGAAGACCGGCCATACCGAGGAAGCGGGCTTCGGCCTGACCGCGAGCGCGATGCGCGGCGGGCGGCGGTTGATCCTGGTGGTCAACGGCCTGCCTTCGATGCGCGCACGCGCCGAGGAAAGCGAGCGGCTCCTGGAATGGGGGTTCCGGGAGTTCGACAACGTCACGATGTTCCGCGCGGCCGAGACGGTGGAGGAAGCGCCGGTTTGGCTCGGCGATCGGCCGACGGTGCCGCTCGTCGCGGGGCGCGACCTGGTGCTGACCCTGCCGCGGCAATGGCGCCGCAGCCTGCAGGCGCGCGTGCGCTACGAGGCGCCGATCCCCGCGCCGGTGGCCAAGGGCCAGGAGCTCGGCCGGCTGGTCGTCTCCGGCCAGGGCGTGCCGGAGATGCAGATCCCGCTCTATGCGGGGGCCGATGTGGACCGCCTTGGCCTGCTGCCACGCATCCCCGTCGTCATCGGGCGCTGGTTCGGCAGCTGAGCGCATGAGCGAGGGCGCCGCGCGCGGCCGCTTCATCACGCTGGAAGGCGGGGAAGGGGCAGGCAAGTCCACCCAGGCACGGCGTCTGGCCGCGCATCTCTCGGACCAGGGCCTGCCTGTGCTGGTCACGCGGGAACCGGGCGGCTCGGCCGGGGCCGAGAAGATCCGCAGCCTGTTGCTGGACGGCACCGGCTTCGACCCGGTGGCGGAAGCGATGCTGATGTTTGCCGCGCGGCGCGAGCATGTGGTGGCCACCATCCGCCCGGCGCTCGCCGCGGGGATGTGGGTGATCTGCGACCGCTTCGCGGATTCCACCCGCGCCTATCAGTGCCATGGCCAGGGCGTGCCGGGAGAGGTCTATCGCAAGCTGGCCGACCTCGCGCTGGAGGGGCTCGCGCCCGACCTGACGCTGATCCTCGACATCCCGCCCGAGGCCGGCATGGCGCGGGCCGCCGCGCGCGGCGTCGCGGCCGATCGCTATGAAAGGCTGGATGCGGGGTTCCACGCGCGGGTGCGGGCGGGGTTCCTCTCCATCGCCGCCGCCGAGCCGGCGCGCTGCGCGGTGGTGGACGCGACGCGCGATGCGGAAGCCGTCTTCGCCGCGATCCGCGCCGAGCTTGGCGCCCGCCTCGGCCACTGATGGCCCGCGCCCCGAAACCCGTCGAGGTTGAGCCGGACGAGGAGCTTCCCGTCCGGGCCAATCCTGACCTGTTCGGGCATCACGCGGCGGCGGCGGCGCTCGAAGCCGCGGCGCGGTCGGGTCGGCTGCCGCATGCCTGGCTGCTCTGTGGGCCGCCGGGGATCGGCAAGGCGACGCTCGGCTACCGCTTCGGCCGCTGGCTGCTGGCGGGCGGGGCGGATCGGCCGCCGGGGCCGTCGCCGCTGCATCTCGATCCCGCCGACCCGGTCTTCCGTCGCATCGCGGCCGAGGCGCATGCGGATCTCCGTGTGCTGCGCCCGGTCGCCGATGGGCGGGTGAACAAGGAAATCCGGGTGGATGCGGTGCGCGCGGCGATCCGGTTTCTCGCGATGACCCCGGCAGAGGGCGCTTGGCGCTTCGTGCTGGTGGACCAGGCCGAGCAGATGCGCCCCGAGGCCGCCAATGCGCTGCTGAAGACGCTGGAGGAACCGCCGCCGCGGGCGGTGCTGATGCTGACGACCGCGGCCCCCGATCGGCTGCTGCCCACCATCCGCAGCCGCTGCCGCCGGCTCGAGCTGGAGCCGCTGGGCGGGGCGGAGATGGACACGCTGCTGATGCGGCTCCGGCCGGAGCTGAACGCCGGCGACCGCCAGCGTCTGGCCATGATGGCCGAGGGCGCGCCGGGCCGGGCGCTGCAATTCGCCGAAGGCGAGGGGCTGGCGCTGCAACAGCTGGTGGACCGGGTCCTGGCTGGGCTGGCCGCCGGCGACCGGCGGGAGTGGCACGCCATCGCGGAGGCCGTGGCGGCCAAGCGCGACGGATCCTCCTTCGCCACCTTCATGGCGCTGCTCCGGCGCGAGGTCTCGGCCGCCGCACGCCGCGCCGCGCGCGCCGAGGGGGCGCCGCCCGCCTGGCTCGCACTGCGTCCGCTTGCCGAGTGGTCCACCCTGTGGGATAGCCTCGGCCGCCTCGCCGCCGAGACGGACGGGCTCAGCCTCGATCGCAAGCAGGCCGTGCTGACCGCCCTCGGCTGGCTCACACCGCCGCGGCGCTAGGGCCGGGGCGCAGCCGGAAGAAGACCGTGCCAAGCGACACCGCGACCACCTCTCCTGGCCGGCCCTGCTTCATCACCACGCCGATCTATTATGTGAACGACCGGCCGCATATCGGGCATGCCTACACCTCGCTCGCGGCCGATGTGCTGGCCCGCTGGCGGCGGCTGGAGGGCAGGGAGGTCTTCTTCCTGACTGGCACGGACGAGCATGGCCAGAAGGTGGAGAAGGCGGCGAAGGATGCGGGGATGGACCCGCAGGCCTTCTGCGACCGCGTGAGCCAGCATTTCCGCGACCTCGTCGGCGTGATGGGGCTTTCGACCACCGACTTCATCCGCACCACGGAAGCGCGCCACAAGGACGCCTGCGCCGCGTTGTGGGAGGAGTTGGTTCGCCGCGGGGAGATCTATCTCGGCCATTACGAGGGCTGGTACGCGGTGCGCGACGAGGCCTTCTACGGCCCGGACGAGCTGACCGAGCGGGATGGGGTGAAGTACGCCCCCTCTGGCGCGCCGGTGGAATGGGTGCGGGAGCCCTCCTATTTTTTCCGCCTCTCCGCTTGGCAGGACCGGCTGCTGGCCTTCTATGAGGCCCATCCCGACTTCATCCTGCCTGCGAGCCGACGCAATGAAGTCATTGCTTTTGTGAAGTCTGGCCTCGGCGATCTCTCGATCAGCCGCACCTCCTTCAGCTGGGGTGTGAAGGTGCCGGGCGATCCGGCGCATGTGATATATGTGTGGCTGGATGCGCTAACAAACTACATCACAGCCGCCGGATATCCTTCTGATCCTGCGGCATTTTCGAAGTGGTGGCCGGCCGATATCCACTTCGTCGGCAAGGACATCGTCCGCTTCCACGCCATCTACTGGCCGGCCTTCCTCATGGCGGCCGGCATCGCGCCGCCGCAGCGCGTCTTCGCCCATGGCTGGTGGACGAATGAAGGGCAGAAGATCTCGAAGTCGCTCGGCAATGTCATTGATCCCGTGGCGCTGGTGCAGGACTTCGGCCTAGACCCGATCCGCTACTTCCTGCTGCGGGAGGTGCCCTTCGGCCAGGATGGCGATTTTTCCCGGGGTGCGCTGATCGCGCGGAACAATGGGGAACTGGCGAATGCGCTGGGCAACCTCGCGAACCGCACGCTTTCCCTGATCCAGAAGAACTGCGACGGCAAGCTGCCGGCGCCAGCCGCACGGCTGCCAGGCGATGCGGCGCTCGGCGCGCTGGTGGATGGGCTTCCCGGCCAGGTCGGCGCGCATCTGGACCGGCAGGAATTCCACCTGGCGCTGGAAGCGGTGATGGCCGCCGCCCGCGAGGCGAATGGCTACATCACCGAACAGGCCCCCTGGGCGCTGAAGAAGACCGACCCTGCACGTGGCGAGGCGGTGCTGCGCCAGTTGCACGACGCGCTGCGGGTCTTCGCCACCGTCCTGCAGCCCTTCATGCCGACCTCCATGGCGAAGCTGCTCGACCAGCTCGGCGTGCCGGAGGAGGCGAGGGGGCTGGGCTCGCTTGCGACGCCGCTGCCCGCCGGCCTGCCCCTGCCGCCGCCCGCGCCGCTCTTTGCCAAGATCGAAACGCAATGATGGCGGCTCGCCGCTCTTCAGGCGAGCCGAGGCCGCGCATGCGGCCCGCGCACCGACCGACCGACCAGCTGGCCGAACCGTGGCCTGCGCGTAGCCAAGGCCGCGGATGCGGCCGCCCGGCGCTTGAGGGCCGATGATGATCGTCGATAGCCACTGCCACTTGGACTACTTCCAAGGGGCAGAACAGGACGCCGTGGTCGCCCGCGCGCGGGAGGCAGGCGTGACCACGATGGTCACGATCGGCACGCGCCTTGGCGAGCAGGCCGCGACGGTGCGCGAGATCGCCGCGCGCTATGATGGCGTCTTCGCGACCGTCGGCATCCACCCCCACAACGCTGGTGAGCGCGCCGCGCCGACGGTGGACGAGATCCTGAAGGAAGCCGACCATCCGAAAGTGATCGGCATCGGCGAATCCGGATTAGATTATTTCTACGACAAGGCCCCGCGGCCGATGCAGGCCGAGAGTTTCCGGGCGCATATCGCCGCCGCGCGCGTCTCCGGCCTGCCGCTGGTGATCCATGCCCGCGATGCAGATGCGGACATGGCCGCGATCCTGACGGACGAGAGCGGGCAGGGGGCGTTTCCCTTCCTGCTGCATTGCTTCTCCTCCGGCGCCGAACTGGCGCGCACGGCCCTCCGCCTCGGCGGCTATGTCTCCTTCAGCGGGATCCTGACCTTCCCGAAATCCGAGGAGAACCGCGCCATCGCGGCCGAGGTGCCGACGGATCGGCTGCTGGTCGAGACGGACAGCCCCTACCTCGCGCCCGTGCCGCTGCGCGGCAAGCGCTGCGAGCCCGCCTATGCGGCGCACACCGCGGCGAAGCTCGCCGAGGTGCGCGGGATGGGGCTGAAGGCTCTGGCAGAACTCACCACCGAGAATTTTCACCGTCTGTTCCAGCGGTCCCGGGCGGCCTGATCAGTGCTCCGCGTCACGCTTCTCGGCTGCGGCGGGTCGGGTGGCGTGCCGCAGCTCGGCGGGCCGGAGGAACGCGGCCATTGGGGCGCTTGCGATCCGGCGGAGCCGCGCAATCGCCGCACCCGCAGCGCCGCTCTGGTCGAGAACGCAGACGGACGCCGCCTGCTGATCGACGCCGGGCCTGATCTGCGCGCCCAGATGCTCGCCAACGGCTTCGGGCGGCTCGATGCGGTGGCCTTCACCCACACCCATGCCGACCACGTCATGGGCATGGACGAGCTACGCATCGTCAACCGCCTCATCACCGGGCCGCTCGATGCCTTCGGCACCTACGTGACCCTGTCGGAGCTGCGCACGCGCTTCGACTACGCCTTCCGCCCGCCGCCGCCGCAGGGCTTCTACCGGCCCTCGCTGGCGCCGCGGCCGGTGACGCCGGGGGAGGTGGCGGTGATGGGCGGCATCCCGGTCCGGGTCTTCCGCCAGGACCACCGGGTCATGGATACGCTGGGCCTGCGCGTCGGCGGCTTCGCCTACAGCACCGATGTCGTGGAACTGCCGCCCGAGAGCCTGGCGGCGCTGCGTGGCCTCGACACCTGGGTGGTCGGCTGTTTCCAGCGCAGCCCGCATCCGGTGCATGCGCATGTGGCCAAGGTGCTGGATTGGGTGGCGGAGCTCCGGCCGCGGCGGACGGTGCTGACGCATATGGGCTTCGATCTCGATTGGGCCTGGATGGTCGCGAACCTGCCGCCCGGAATCGAGCCCGGCTTCGATGGCATGGTGCTGGAGGTGCCGGGCGGCTGAGCCGCCGAGGGCGCGCCGGTCGCGCGCTGGCCGCGCTGTCCACCGCCTTTCCCACAGGCCTTTTATTTCCATAATATATCTTATGCGGCAAACGGACGTGTGGATGGATGGGTCCCGTGACAGCTGGCGCGCCCTGCCTCGGCTTGCCCCCATCCCCGCCGCCTGCGATGCAGCGCCACCATCCGGAGGGCCGCATGAGCGACGCCAGCACCGCCATCCTGAAGCTTCTCGACATCATGGCGCGGCTGCGTGCCCCGGATGGCTGCCCCTGGGACCGCGAGCAGTCCTTCGCCACCATCGCGCCCTACACGATCGAGGAAGCCTATGAGGTCGCGGACGCCATCGGCCGCGGCCCGGATTTCCCGGCGCTGATGGATGAACTCGGCGACCTGCTGTTCCAGGTCGTCTATCACGCCCAGATGGCCGCCGAACTGGGCCGGTTCAGCTTCGCCGAGGTCGCGGAGAGCATCAGCGCCAAGATGATCCGCCGCCACCCCCATGTGTTCGGCGAGGCCGAGCAGCGCTCCACCGAGGCCCAGACCGCCGCCTGGGAGGTCCAGAAAGCCGCCGAGCGCGCCGCGCGGGCCGAAACCGGGACGCTGGCCGGCATCCCGGCCGGGCTCCCTGCCCTCACCCGCGCCGTGAAGCTGACCCGCCGCGCCGGCCGCGTCGGCTTCGACTGGCCGGATGCGGCGGCAGTCCTCGACAAGCTCGAGGAGGAAGCGGCGGAACTGCGCGCCGAGCTGCCCAAGGGAGAACGGGGCGCGGACCGCGCGCGGCTGGCCGATGAGCTGGGCGACCTGTTGTTCGTGCTGGCGAATCTGGCCCGAAAACTCGACCTCGACCCCGAGGCCTGCCTCGCCGGGGCGAATGCCAAGTTCGAGCGCCGCTTCGGCGCCGTGGAGCGGAGCCTGGCCGCTAAGGGCAAGGCGCCACAGGATGTGGACCTCGCCACGATGGAAGCCGCCTGGGCCGCCGCCAAGGCCGCGGAACGTAGCCAGGGCTGAGCCCCGACCTCAATTTTGTAAAGCCGATTTACAATCACGGCACACTGCAACCGAGGCCTGTAGTAGCGCTACAGAGGTCTTTGTAGCGCGACACACAAATCGAGCGAATCGAGGGGGTTGAGCGCCGGCCAAAACAAGAACATCTGATCTCCGCCGGGGCGCCCGCAGGCCAAACCCCAAGCGCCGGCCCGACCTCGCAGGCGCGGGAGCGGCGAAGACTGGGGCAGGCTGCGCCCCACGGATCCACCGCAGGCCGCTGACGACAGCCGGTTGACGCGCCGCGCCAGCCTGCCCACACCCGGCCCATGCCCTCGCCCCCCTTGCTGCATCTGCGCGACATCCGGCTTCGGCTCGGCTCCACTTGGCTGCTCGACGGCGCCGAGATCGCCGTCAGCGCCGGGGAACGCGTGGCCCTTGTCGGGCGGAACGGCTCGGGCAAATCCACGCTGCTGAAGGTCGCCGCCGGCATGATCGAGGCCGATGCCGGCACCCGCTTCCTCCAGCCGGGGGCCACGCTCCGCTACCTGCCGCAGGAGCCCGACCTTTCGGGCTTCGCCACCACCGGCGCCTTCGTGGAAGCCGGCCTCGCACCCGGCGACGACCCGCACCGCGCCCGGCTGCTGCTGGAGGGGCTTGGCCTGACCGGGGAGGAAGACCCCACGCGCCTATCAGGCGGCGAGGCGCGGCGGGCCGCGCTGGCCCGCGTGCTGGCCCCCCGCCCCGACATCCTGCTGCTGGACGAACCCACCAACCATCTCGACCTGCCGGCGATCGAATGGCTGGAGGAAGAGCTGCTGAAGACCCGCGGCGCGCTGGTGCTGATCAGCCACGACCGCCGCTTCCTGGAACGCCTGTCGCGCGCGATGGTCTGGCTCGACCGCGGCGCCGCCCGCCGGCTGGAGCAGGGCTTCGCCCAGTTCGAAGCCTGGCGTGACCAGGTCCTCGAGGAAGAAGAGAAGGAAGCCCACAAGCTCGCCCGAAAAATCGTGCGGGAGGAGCATTGGCTCCGCTACGGCGTCAGCGCGCGCCGCAAGCGCAATGTGAAGCGCCTGGCGGACCTGCACACGCTGCGCAAGCGCCGCAAGGAACGCGTCACCGCACCCGGCTCGGTGAAGATGGCCGCGGCCGAGGCCGATGGCTCGGGCACGCTGGTCGTCGCGGCCGATCGGATCAGCAAGGCCTTCGGCGAGGCCGCGCCCGTGGTGCGCGACTTCTCCACCCGCATCATGCGCGGCGACCGGGTCGGCATCGTGGGGCCCAACGGCGCGGGCAAGACAACACTGCTGAAGATGCTGACCGGCACCCTGCCCCCGGATTCCGGCGAGGTGCGGCTCGGCACCAACCTGCAGATGGTCACGCTCGACCAGATGCGCGCCGGCCTCGACCCAGCGACCAGCCTGCAGGATGCGCTGACGGGCGGGCGCGGCGACCAGATCCGCGTGGGCACGGAGGTCAAGCACGTCGTCGGCTATATGAAGGACTTCCTCTTCGTGCCGGAGCAGGCGCGCACGCCGGTCGGGCACCTCTCCGGCGGCGAGCGCGGGCGGCTCATGCTGGCGCGCGCGCTGGCCCAGCCCTCAAACCTGCTGGTGCTGGACGAGCCGACCAACGACCTCGACCTTGAGACGCTCGACCTGCTGCAGGAGCTGGTGGGCGACTACCAGGGCACGGTCATCGTCGTCAGCCATGACCGCGACTTCCTCGACCGGGTCACGACCAATGTCATCGCCTTCGAGGGTGAGGGGCGCTGGCAGGATTACGCGGGCGGCTATGCCGACATGGTCGCCCAGCGCGGCATCGGCGTGCAGGCCAAGCCCGCCGCGACGGCCGCGGGCGAGGCCCCTGCCCCACGCGAGGCCTCGGAGGCGCCGCGCGCGGCCGCGAAGGCCAGGATGTCCTTCAAGGACAAGCACGCGCTGGAAACCCTGCCCGCGCGCATCGCGCAGCTTGAACGCGAGATCGCCGCCCTGCAGAGCCAGCTGGCCGATCCCGGCCTCTATACGCGCGACCCCGCCGGCTTCGCCGCCCGCACCAGCCTGATGGGCAAGAAGCAAGCCGAGCGCGACGCGGCGGAGGAGGAATGGCTCCGCCTCGAATTGCTGCGGGAGGAGCTGGAGGGGTGATGGCCGTCTTGCTGCCCCGACGCCACGGGGCGATGCTGGCGCGATCACCATGACAGACACCGGCCCGCGCGAGCCGCGCATCATGCTTGGCATCGCGTTCATGATGCTGGCGGCGAGCTTCTTCCCCGTGATGAACGGGTTGGTGCAGTGGCTGTCGCCCCGCTACCCGTCCGAGCAGATCATCTGGGCGCGCATCACCGGCCAATTCGTGCTGATGCTGGCGCTGATGCTGCCCGGCGCGGGGCTGATGGTCTTCGCCACGCGCCGCCCAACGCTGCAGCTCGGCCGCTCCTTCTGCCAGCTGGCCTCGACCAGCCTCTATTTCATCGCGGTCGCGTCCGTGCCGCTGGCCAAGGCTGCGGCGATCGGCTTCATCGCGCCCTTCATCGTAGCGCTTCTGGCCTGGCCGCTCTTGGGCGAGAAGCCGCAGTTGCGGCGTATGCTGGCGGTCGCCGCGGCCTTTGCGGGCGTGCTGGTGGTGATCCGCCCCGGCGATGAGAGCTTCCAAGTGGCGTCCCTGCTGATCCTGCTGAGCGCCAGCTTCTACGCGCTCTATCAGGTGCTGACGCGCAAGGTTGCGCCCTATGACAGTGCGCAGACCTCGACGCTCTGGAGCTCGGTGGTCGGCTGCATCGTGCTCACGCTGGTCGTGCCCTTTGTCTGGGTGACGCCGGTGAGCCTCATGGACACGCTGGCCTTCCTTGCCCTCGGCGGCTTGGCGACGGCAGGGCATTATTGCGTCGCGCGCGCAATGTCTTACGGGCCGGCGGCTGTCATCTCGCCCTTCCAGTACTGGCAGATCGTCGGCTCGGTGCTGATGGGGGTCGCGGTCACCGGCCTCTGGCCGGATGGCGGCACCTGGCTGGGCGCGGCGGTGATCATCGCGGCTGGCGTCTTCATGGCGGTGACCGAGGGTCGCCGGCGATGATGCGAGCGAGGGGGAAGAGATGACGGTCGGTGTCGGCGGGTCGGATTTCGCAACCGAGCTGAAGGGCATCCGCAACCAGCGGGATGCCGTTCCACCGATCGGCCCGGCCGAGCACGCCGCGCGCGTCGAGCGCGCCCAGGCGCGCATGCGGGAGCTTGGCCTCGCCGCCCTCTGGCTCGACGGGACGACGAACCTCACCTGGCTCACGGGTCTCCGGCACGGCCAGTCCGAACGCCCGGTCGGCGCCGTGCTGCCGGTGCGCGGCCCCCTCACCTATCTCTCGCCCGCCTTCGAGGTGGAGCGCATCCGCACCATGCTGGCCCTGCCCGGCGAGGTCCGCGGCTGGGAGGAGGATGAGGACCCCTACGCGCTGTTCGCCGAAATCCTGCGGGAAGCCGATGTCGCCGGCGGCACGGTCGCGCTGGACGACATGGCGCGCGTCTTCGTGGCGGAAGGGATGCGCGCGGCGCTGCCGAACCACCGCTTCGTCGCCTCCGGTCCCGTCACCAGCCACCTGCGGGAGCGCAAGACCGAGCAGGAGGTCGCAATCCTGCGCCAGGCAATGGGCATGACGCTCGAAATCCAGGCAGCCTGCGCGCGGGCATTGCAGCCCGGCGTCACCACGAGCGAGGTGATGGAATTCCTGACCCTCGCGCATCGCCGCGCCGGCTTCGATGGCGGGCCGAGCTTCGGCATCGTGCTATTCGGCGAGCCGACCGCCTATCCGCATGGCGTGCCCTATCCGCAGACGCTGCAGGAGGGGGATGTGGTGCTGGTGGATGTCGGCGCGCCGCTGCATGGCTATGTCTCCGACATCACCCGCAGCTACGTCTTCGGCACCCCCAATGCGCGGCAGCGGGAGATCTGGAACCTGTCGCACCGCGCCCAGGCCGCCGGCTTCGCCGCCGCCCGCCCCGGCGCGCCCTGTGGCGCCATCGACGATGCCTGCCGGGCAGAGGTGGTGAAGGCCGGCTTCGGCCCCGGTTACAAGGTGCCCGGCCTGCCGCACCGCACCGGCCATGGCATCGGGATGGATGTCCACGAGGCACCCTATTTCGTCGGCTCCAA
The DNA here is from genome assembly GCA_044348345.1 of Roseomonas sp. Taxonomy (GTDB): domain Bacteria; phylum Pseudomonadota; class Alphaproteobacteria; order Acetobacterales; family Acetobacteraceae; genus Falsiroseomonas. Next base: position 12,197 of record JBIKSZ010000058.1, read on the forward strand.
CCGCGCCCCGCTGGCCGTCGGCAACACCGGCTCCATCGAGCCAACCATCGCCATCTACGGCGAATTCGGTATCCGGCTCGAGGACCATATCGTGGTGACGGAGACCGGCGCCGCCTGGCTGACCCCGCCGGCGCGGTCGGTGGACGACCCCTTCGGCCCGGACTGACACGCCGCATGACGCGGGGCGGTCCGGGAGGTGGCTTCCTCGTAACGGCACGCCCCCCTTGCGGGACGCGACAGCGATGCCTCTTATTGGGCCTGCTCGGGATGATCCAAGGGAGCCAAACGCTGATGTCCCCTCGCTTTCTGCTGCCCGCCCTCGCTGCCGCCGCCATCGGGTTCGCCCCCGCTGCGCAGGCGCAGAACGCCGATGCGGGACGCACCGTCTATAACCAGTGCCGCGCCTGCCACACGATCGAAGCGGGTGGCCGCAACGGCGTCGGGCCGAACCTGCATGGCGTGTTCGGCCGCAAGGCCGGGGAGGTCCAGGGCTTCCGCTATTCCGCCAATCTGCGGACGCTGGCCGAAGGTGGCCTGACCTGGAATGAGGAAAACCTGCGCCGCTACCTGACCAACCCGAAGGATGTGGTGCCGCAGGGCTCGATGGCGTTTGCGGGCATCCGCAACCCGCAGCAGATGAACGACCTGATCGCCTTCCTGCAGACGCAGCGCTAAGCGTTCAACGCGAGAAGAGCGGCGCGCGGAGGTCCAGCACCTCCGCCGCCGCTTCCTCGAAGGCGGCCAGCTCCGCCTCGCCGACCACGAGCGACAGCGCGATCATGCCGCGCCGGGCGATGTAGAAGCCGCGCTCCAGCAGGTCGAGAAACAGCAATTCCTTCAGCGCCTGGTTGCCCGCGGCAGCCTCCGCGGCATTGCGTGGCGGCGCCGCTGCGACATGCAGGCAGAGCATGCTGCCGCGCCCGGTCCAGTGCAGCGGCAAGCCGCGCCGCGCCGCCATGGCATTCAGCGACGCCCGCAGCGAATCGCCCCGCGCGTTCAGCGCGCGTGCGGCGTCGGGCGTGTAGACCTCGCCAAGCGCTGCGATGCCGGCCGACATGGTCAGCACATTGTTGTTGAAGGTGCCCGCATGCGGCACCGCATCGGCACGCCGCGGGTCGAACATTGCCATCAGCGCCGCCCGGCCGCCGAAGGCGCCGAAGCTCATGCCTCCGCCGACATACTTCCCAAGCGTCGTCAGGTCCGGCGTGACGCCGCACGCCTCCTGCAACCCGCCCGGCGCAAGGCGGCTGGTCATCACCTCGTCGAAGATCAGAGCCGCGCCGGTCTCATCCGCCAGCGCCCGCAACCCTTCGAGGAAGCCCTGCTCCGCCGGGATGCAGCCGCCCCCGCCCATCATCGGCTCCAGGATGATGGCCGCAAGGTCGCCGGCGTGCTCGCGCGCAAGCTGCTGCGCGGCGGCGAGGTCGTTGTAGGGCGCGGCGATGGTCCGGTGCGGCACATTCACCGCCGCGGCACCCTTGCCGAAGCCGAACAGGCTGCCGTGGTAGCAGCCATCGAAGCCGAGGATGGTGCGCCGTCCTGTCGCGATGGTCGCGCAGGCCAGGGCCATCAGGTTGGCCTCGGTGCCGGAATTGGTGAAGCGCACGCGCTCGATCGAGCGAAAACGGTCGCAGACAAGCCGGGCGAAGCGCGCCTCATACCCGTTATGCGCCGTCAGGTTCACGCCGCCTTCCAGCGCGCGGATCACCGCGGCGCGGATCGCGGGATGCGAATGGCCGAAGAGCCCCGCGGTGTATTCGCCCGCCAGATTCACGTAAGCGAGCCCATCCGCATCCTCGATCCGGCACCCCTCCCCGCGGAGCGCGGTGAAGGGAAAGGGCCCGTGGAACAGCACGGTGCGGGTGTTGCCGCCCGGCATGACCTCGGCGGCGGCCAGGTGCCGCGCCAGGCTTTCGGGGCGGCGGCGAGCATAGGTCTCGCGCGCCTCCGTCAGCGCGTCTTCCACGGTCGCATTGCGGCCATGCGCCTGCACCGTGCCTGCCCCGGTTCCCATCCCGCGCCTCCACCGCATCTTTTCGTGGCTTCCATTCTTGCGCATCGGCGCCGCCCCGCCACAAGAGAGCGTTAGGTGCCCGCCGAATCACCCGAGGAGCCAAGCTGCATGACCGGCCTGCTGAACGGTCCCCTGGAAGGTCTTCGTGTCGTCGAGGTCTCGGCCTTCGTCGCCGCCCCGATGGGCGGCATGACGCTCGCGCAGCTCGGCGCGGAGGTGATCCGCATCGACCCGATCGGGGGCAATATCGACATCGGCCGCTGGCCGCTCGCACCCTCTGGCACCAGCCTCTACTGGACCGCGCTGAACAAGGGGAAGCGGTCGGTCACGCTGGCGCTGAACACGCCGGAAGGCAGGGAGATCGCAACCTCCCTGATCGCCGAGGCCGGCGTGCTGCTCACCAACCTGCCGGCCTCCGAGGGCTGGATGTCCTATGCGAGCCTCGTGCAGCGCCGGCCGGACCTGATCATGATGCGCCTGACCGGCACGCAGGATGGCGGCAACGCCATCGACTACACGGTGAATGCCGCCGTCGGCTTCCCCGTCGCGACCGGCGAGGATGAGCGGCCGATCAACCATGTGCTGCCGGCCTGGGATGTCGCGGCAGGGCTTTATCTCTGCACCGGGCTGCTGGCCGCGGAACGCCGCCGCACGCGCACCGGCCAGGGCGGGGAAGTGACACTCGCGCTCTCGGACGTCGCCTACGCGACAGCGGCAAACCTTGGCTATGTCGCGGATGTGCAGGTGAATGGCGCGGTGCGCCCGCCGCTCGGCAATTGGCTCTACGGCGCTTTCGGGCGGGATTTCGCGACGAAGGAGGGCAGGCGCGTGATGCTCGCCGCCATCTCCAACCGGCAGTGGCGCGCCATCGGCAAGGCGACGGGGCTGGCGGAGAAGCTGGCGCTGATCGGCCAGGTGATGGATGTGGACCTCGACGATGAGGGCGGCCGCTACGCGGCGCGCGAAGCGATCGCGGCCGTGCTCGCCCCCTGGTTCGCCGCCCGCACGCTGGCGGAGATTCGCGCGGCGCTGGATGGCTCGGGCGTGCTCTGGGGCCCCTATCAGGATTTCGGCCAGATGGTGCGGGAAGACCCGCGCTGCTCGCCCGCCAACCCGCTGTTCCAGGAGATCGAGCAGCCGGGCGTCGGGCGGGTTCTGGCCCCGGCCTCGCCCTTGCAGCCCGCCCTGCCCCCGCGCCCTGCCCCACGCCTTGGCGGCGACACGGATGCGGTGCTGGCGCAGCTGCTGGGCTTGTCCCCTGACCGCATCGCGGCCTATCGCGAGGCGGGAATTCTGGCGCACCACGAAGGATGAGCGGACAGGGCATGACCGAGGTGCTGACGAGCTGCCGCACGGCGATCACGGCGGCGGAGACGATGCTGGCCACGGGCCGCGCCACGCTCGGCGCGCGGCTTGCGCCGGGTGGCCGACTGGATGGCGCGGCGCTGGAAGCGGCGCAGATGGGCGCGCATGGCCTCGCCTGGGCCGCGACCTATGTGGAAGCGCTGCGTCAGGCGCTGCGCTGGGCGGAGCGGCTGCAGGCCATTGGGCGCTTCACCGGCACGGAACAGGCGATCCTGCTGCTCGGCGTCGCGGAATATGGCGCGCAGCTCGCGGGCGGCATCGCGATGAGCCAGGTGGAATTCGCACGCCCCGCCGATTGGGGCGCGGCGCCGGAGGCCGAGGCAGCGCTGCGCGCCGCGCTCGCCCCCTTCACGCCAGCGGCGCTGGATAGCGCGCGCGGCACGCTGGTGGCGGCGCTCGCGGCCGGGGATTTCGGCGCCATCGGCCTCGATGACCCGGAGATGGAGATGCTGCGCGAGAGCTTCGCGCGCTTCACCGCCGCCGAGGTGACGCCCTTCGCGCAATCCTGGCACGACGAGAATGCGCTGATCCCGCTCGAGCTGATCGGCAAGCTTGCGGAGCTCGGCACCTTCGGCGTGACCATCCCGGAAGCGCATGGCGGCCTGGGCTTGGGCAAGGTTGCGATGTGCCTGGCCAGCGAGATGCTCTCGGAAGGCTATGTCGGCGTCGGCAGCCTCGGCACCCGCAGCGAGATCGCGGGCGAGCTGATCGCGCTGAACGGTACGGATGAGCAAAAGGCGCGTTGGCTGCCCGGCATCGCCTCGGGCGAGATCCTGCCGACGGCGGTCTTCACCGAGCCCAACACGGGGTCGGACCTCGCGAACCTCCGCACCCGCGCGGTGCGGGAGGGCGATGTCTTCAAGGTGTATGGCGCGAAGACCTGGATCACGCATGGCTCGCGCAGCGATGTCATGACGCTGCTGGTCCGCACCAACCCCGACGCGCCGGGCCACAAGGGGCTTTCGATGCTGCTGGCCGAAAAGCCGCGCGGCACGGATGACAACCTCTTCCCCGCGCCGGGCATGTCGGGGTCGGAAATCCATGTTCTCGGCTATCGCGGCATGCGCGAATACGAGATTGCCTTCGAGGGCTTCGAGGTGCCGGTCGCCAATCTGCTCGGCGGCGTCGAGGGCCAGGGCTTTCGGCAGTTGATGGAGACCTTCGAGAGCGCGCGCATCCAGACCGCGGCGCGCGCACTCGGCGTCGCGCAGAACGCGCTCACCCTCGGGCTCGATTACGCGAAGACGCGCATCCAGTTCGGCAAGGCGATCATCGGCTTCCCGCGCGTCGCATCGAAGCTCGCGATGATGGCGGTGGAGACGATGTTCGCCCGCCAGCTGACCTACTTCGCCGCGAAGGAGAAGGATGCCGGCCGGCGCTGCGACGTGGAGGCCGGGATGGCGAAGCTGCTCGCCGCCCGCATCGCCTTCGGCAATGCGGACGCCGCGCTGCAGGTGCATGGCGGCAACGGCTATGCCCTCGAATACCCGATCAGCCGCGTGCTCTGCGATGCGC
>JBIKSZ010000247.1:0-5234 GCA_044348345.1 Roseomonas sp.
TATGAACATTTCTGGAATAACATTATGTTGATTTATTGATCAAATAATTGAGCATTTTTTGATGGCGAAATTGTGAAAATATTCGCCCATTCACGCATTATAGTTTCTGATTTAGAACCGAACTGGTCGTTTCATGCCGTCCAAAACGGGCGGAGTTCTCGCCTCAACCGCACATAGCTCGGACACTCTTCGCAAGATTATGGGTCATAATCACTCTTTCTGTGCTTGGCCGCGGGATCGGCGCGGCGCGACGGTCGCCCTTTTCGGCGTCACGGCCGGCATCGCGCTTGGCTTCGTCGGGCTCGCGACGGAGGGGGGCAGTTGGTACCTCACCCGCCGCGATGCGCAGAATGCCGCCGACGTCGCGGCTCATGTCGGCGCGATGCGCCTGGCCTACACGGCCGACGCGCTGGGCTACACGGTCGCGAGCCAGCGCGCGCACGCCGTTGCCGCGGCACGCGACACCGCCACAGGCAACGGTTTTACCCATGCGCAGGCCGCGACGCGTGTCATCGTCAACATCCCACCCACGACTGGGTCGCAAGCCGGTAACGCCCGCGCAGTGGAGGTGATCGTCGAACGCGACCGCGCGCGGCTGATATCGCGCATCTTCGTCGCCAACGGCCTGCAGCAGATCGGCGCGCGCGCCGTCGCAACGGTACAAAACGACGGCCCGGCCTGTCTGGTTGGCGGTGTCGGCACACCTCTCCCCAGCATCGGCGTGAGCGCCTCGGGGAGCACCAATGTGCAGATGCCGAACTGCGCCGCCGTGTCCAACGCAATCACCAGCGAGGCGATACGCGTAGGCAACGCCGCCACACTGGACGCGCTCACGCTGGTCTCCTCTGGCGGATGCACTGGCTGCGAGGGCAACGTCACGACCAATGCGCTGCCCGCTACAAACCCCTTTGCAGCCCTCGACAGGAAGACGCTGCCGGCCTTCACCAACGCGCGCTGCTTCAGTGGCTCTATCCCGAGGAACGGGACCGTCAACAGCAGCATAACCATCAACCCGCCGCCTGCGGGACAGGCGATCTGCGCGCTCGACATCAGGGGCGCGAACACGGTCGTGACGTTAACGCCCGGCGTTTACCACTTCTACGATGCAGCCTTCAACGTGACGAGCGGCACCGTGCGTTGCCCGGCCTGCCGGCCGGGCAACGGCATCACTATGGTTTTCACGGGCGACAACGCGCGCGGGCCGCAGATTAGTGCCAACGCAACCGTGACCTTAGTCGGCGGCAGCGCGTCTGACCCCGACTACGCTGGCATCTTGTTCTTCCGCGATCCACGTGCGCACACCGGCAACCAGGGGAACCCGCCGGCGCAAATCAACGGCGGCACCGCGACATCGTTGACGGGCGGCATGTACTTCCCAAACGCCAATGTCCGCTACAGCGGCTACAGCGGCAACAGCCTCTGTTCCGTACTGGTCGGCGGCACCGTCGCCATGACAGGCAACAGCGGGCTGAGCACGATGGGCTGCGAGGGCCTGGGGCTCGGCGGGATCGTGCCACAGACTCGCGTCGTGCGTCTGGTCGAGTAGCCACATGCGCGCACCCCTCGTCTGCGCCTGTCGGCGCATGCCTCCCCGCCGGGCCGACAGCCGCGGGATCGCGGCGGTGGAGTTTGCGATCCTCGCGCCCGTCCTGCTGCTACTACTGGCCGGGGCGACGGATCTCGGCCGTGCGGTCGACTCCTCGATCCAGCTCGCGAACGCGGCGCGTGCGGGCGCACAGTTCGCGCTGCGTGCCCCCAACGACACGGCCGGCATCCGCGCCGCCGCGGAAGCTGGCGCCGGGCCCGGCGCGACCGTCACGGTCACCCGCCCACCATGCCAATGCCCGACCGCGGCAGGCGCCAACGGCGCTGTAGTCGCCTGCAACGCTAACTGCACGACGGGCATGGCGAGCTACGTGAGGATCAGCATCACCCGGCCATTCGTACCTTTGTTCCCGACCAGCGCGCTTATACCCTTCGATGCCATCGGTACGACGAATGCGAATGTCTTGGCGCGCCTGTCGTAATCGGCTCGCCGCGCTCCGGCACGACTGCCGCGGCGTCGCCGCGGTGGAGTTTGCTGTCATTGGGCTGCTGGCGATCAGCCTGCTACTGACCACAATCGAGGTGGCCCGCTACAACATAGTCGTTCAGTCGTTGCGCAACCTCGCCGCCGAGGCGGCGCGCGGCGCGCTGGTCAGCGTGAACCGCTCGCTTGGGACGGGCGATTGCGAGGCGGCCACAGTGAACCAGGCCTCGCTACTGCAGCAGGTACCAGTGCTGCGGGCTGGCCGCCTCGAACTCCGGGTCGAGAGCACCTGCCCCGAACCCAACGGCACCGGCCTCGTGACCGTCCGCGCCACCTACGACTTTATCTTCGTCGTGGGTTGGCTGCCGTCGGCTCGGATCGTCGAGACCGCAAGCCTCGTCATCTGACATGCGCCGCATCGCAAGCAACAGCCTCTTCGCGCCTCCGGAACTTGCGGCACCGCAATGTCCCGGCGCGGGAACGCAGAGGCGCATCCGTTTCCCCAAAAGGAGGTTACACGTGCCAGCAAGACCCATCCCGCAGCTCGGCGGCACGCCTGACGCATGCGGCATGGCTGCGCGTGGACCCGAGCGGGCGGCCATGCGCGGGGCAGGCGGGCTGCTTGCGGCCTTGCTCTGGCTCGCGCCCGTCCAGGCGCAGGCGCAGCCCGCGCCGGGTCAGCCAGTTCCGGGCCAGGCTACGGCGCAGGCGGCCCCGCAGGCGATCACGATCGACGCCGGCACTGGGCGCCTGATCCAATTGCCTCGCCCGGCCGCGGCCGTGCTCGCCGCCGAGCCGCGCATCGCGCGCGTGCAGCCCGTCTCGCCCACCAGCCTCTTCGTGATGGGGGCCGAGGCCGGGCGCACCACGATCATCGCCACCAACGAGGATGGCGCCCCGGTCGCATTCTACGAGGTGACGGTGCAGCCCGGACGCGGCGCGCCCACGGGGCAGATCACCACTGGCGCGCCGCGCGGCGCGCTGCCGCCCGCAGGCTCGGTGCAGGCCGCAATCCGCAGCGTGCTGCGCGGCGTTGGTGACGTGCGGGTGACCAGCGCCGGCCAAGGCTATGTGCTGACCGGCACCGTCCCGGCCGCGCAGGACGCCTACCGTGCCGAGGCAGTCGCCCGCAGTTTTGCGGGCGAGGACCGTCAGGTGCTGAACGAGATCACTGTCCTCTCCTCGATCCAGGTAAATCTGCGCGTCCGCGTCGCCGAGGTCTCGCGCGAGGTGACGCGGGAGTTCGGCTTAAACTGGGCTGCGTTCGCGAACAGCGGACAGTGGGCACTCGGCTTCCAATCCTTCCTGCCGATCGGGAGCGCCCTGGCCCAGCCGAGTACAGCCTCGATCCGCTACCGCTCCAGCGTCTTCGACATCAACGCACTAATCGACTCCCTGGCGCAGGACCGCGTCATCTCGGTCCTTGCCGAGCCGAACCTGACGGCCCAGTCGGGCGAGACCGCGAGCTTCCTCGCCGGTGGCGAGTTTCCAATTCCGGTCGCCACCACACAGACCGGCCAAATCTCAATCGAGTTTAAGCAGTTCGGCGTCAGTCTGGCCTTCGTCCCGACGGTGCTCGGGCCCGACCGACTGAACCTGCGTGTCCGTCCGGAGGTGAGCGAGCTGTCGCAGAATGGCGCGATCGAGGTGCCACTCGGGCTCGGCGGGACGGTGCGCATTCCGGCCATCACCGTCCGCCGCGCGGAGACGACGGTGGAACTCGGCAGCGGGCAGAGCTTCGCGATTGCGGGGCTGCTGCAGCGCGCGACCGACCAGACCGAGCAGGGCACGATAGGCCTGCAGGACCTGCCGGTGCTCGGTGCGCTGTTCCGCTCAGACCGGTTCCGCCGAGCAGAGACGGAGCTGGTGATCATCGTCACCCCCTACATCGTCCGCCCGGTCTCAGAGCCCGCGCGCCTCGCGGCTCCGACCGACACCTTCCGTCCGGCGACAGACCTAGAGCGCATCATCGAACGCCGCCAGCTCGGCCGCGTACGGCCCGGCGCCAGCCGTACTCTTGATGCCGGCTTCATCGTGGAGTGACCCACATGACACGCAACACCCGGCGGTCGCTGGCCGCCCTTCTTGTCGCCGGCCCGCTCGTTGGGGCCTGCGACGTGGACCCCTATGCGCGCCAGGGCACCTGGCAGCCGATGGGCAGCAACCGGGCCAACCTGGAGGCCATGGTGGCCGAGCCCGCCCATCTGCGCCAAGGCGCCGCCGCCGCCGCGGACACGGCGCTCGTCGCGGCGCCGGCCATCCGGCGGCTTCAGGCGGGTGAGCGGCAGCCCCTGCTGCCACCCGGCAGCTCCCCCCCCCGGGGCGTGACGCAATGAGCCGGCGGGGGGCGCGGCGCGGCGGCCCGGGCTCGGCGGGCAGGACGCTTCTGCTGCTGCTGCCGCTCGCGCTGGCGGCGTGCGAGGCTAGGCGTCGGGATGCCGCACAGGCCGGCCTGCCCGATGCACGGCTGCGCGTCGCCGAGGCGGCGGAGGCCGCAGGTCGGCCCGAGGCTGCGCTACCGCTCTATTCCGCGGTCGCGCAGGCGCGCCCGGACGACCGGACAGTCCAGGCTCGTTATGCCCGGGCGCTGGCGCGCAGCGGCAGCATCGAGCAGGCGGAGCTCGTCCTAGCCCAGGCCTTCGCCCGATTCCCGCGGGACCCGGTGCTGCTCGGCGCCCGCGGAGCGGTGCGCCTCGCCGCAGGCCAGCCGGAAGAGGCGCTGGCCGACTACGAGGCGGTGCTGATGGCCAACCGGTCGGACATCAGCGCGCTGAACGGGCGCGGCGTGGCGCTTGACCTGATCGGTCGACGGGCCGAGGCACAGGCAAGCTACGCCAACGCACGGCGCCTCGCGCCCGGCGACCAACGCGTCGCCAACAATCTCGCCATGTCCTTCCTGCTGGATGGCCGCGCGGCAGAAGCGGCGGCGATGCTGAGGGGCTTCGCGCGGCGTCCGGACGCGCCGCCCCGGCTCGTCACCACCTATGCGCTAGCGCTGGCCGCCACGGGCGAGATGGCGGCGGCGCGCCAGTTGCTGAGCGACGCCGTGCCCTCGGAGGCGCTGTCGGAGTTGCTGCACGACCTGCGCGCAGTCGAATCGCTGGGCACCACCGGGCCGCTCCACGCCGAGGCTGGCGTCTTCGCCACGCAGGCGGCGACGCGCTAAGACCCGTGCGGGCTCTCAGGATGAGCGCGAGATCAAGGG
>JBIKSZ010000001.1:0-51603 GCA_044348345.1 Roseomonas sp.
TGCGGGTGCCGGCTTTGGCCTTGCCGCGCGTCGCGGCCGCAGCCTTGCCACGCGTGCTGGTGGTCGTCGCGGCCTTGGGACGCGTGCCGGTGGCCGTCGTGGCCTTGCCACGCGGACTTGTCGTGGTTTTGCCACGCGTGCTGGTCGCTGCCTTTGCGCGCGGACTGGGCGCGGCCTTGCGGGTCGGCTTGCGCGCGGCCTTCGTGCGGGTGCTGGCCGCGGCGGTGCGGTTGCGCGTGCTAGCGCGGCCGGCCTTGGCCGCGGCTGCCGTGCGGCCTGCCGCGCCACGCGGCTTGGCGGCCGCGGTCTTGCGCTTCGCCGCGCCGGCCGTGCTGCGCGCGGACGGTCCACGCGCCGATCGGGCCGGTGCCTTGCGCGTGGCCGGGCGGCGCCGCGGCTTCATCTCCTCCTGCGGTGCGGCCGAATGGCCGGCCTCATCCTCGCCGATGTCGGGCATCTGCTCCGTGTCGTCGCTCATCTGGTCATGCTCCCTGATGGGTGGGCCATTCTCGCTCTCTGCAGCGGTGACGGGCCGATGGGTCGGTGCCCGTCGCCTTGCTGCCGCGATGCGCGGCGTCGCGCGCTGCCGCACGCGGTTCTTCGCGCGCGGTCGCCAAAGCGAACGTCACCTCGCGGCGATTGTTCCCGCTGCTGGCCTGGCTAGACCCAATGAATCATCAGTGAGCCTTCAAGCGATCCGCCCGGCATCACCTGATGCATCGCGCCATGTGCGGCAGCGTCGGGGCGGTTCGGCGCATCCGGCGCGTGGCTCACCGGCTCCACCGCGAGCGCGCCGCCGCCCTTGGGCGCGAAGACATGCAGGTTGGACGCCCATGCGCCGGTGGCTCGCAAGGTCAGGCCATGTCCGTCCGGCCAGTCGATGCGCGCCGTGCCGTCCCAGCCGGCGAAATGCCCGTCGAGCCCGTCCATCGCGTCCGCCGCGTCGTGCAGCCCGGCGGATGGATGCGGTGCTACGGCTAGGTTGCGCGCATCGCGGCCGAAGGCGATGCGGGTGGCCGCGCTGAACCGCGTGCCGGTGGGCCGCGCGAAATAGGGATGCCAGCCAAGGCCCATCGGCGTCGGCACGGCGCCGCCATTGGTCAGGACGACGCGCAGCGCCAGGTGATCCGGCGCGAGACGGGCGATCAGCTTCGCCTCGCCCCGAAAAGGCGGACGATCGAAGCGGCAGGCGAGCACCAGCCGGTCGGGCGCAGCCTCGGCAATCTCCCACGCCATGTCGCGCAGGAAGCCGTGGATGGCCGTGTTCTCTTCCGGCCGGTTGATCGGCATCCGATGCGCCACACCGGCCACCACGATCCGCCCGCCATCGAGCCGGTTGGTCCAGGGCACCATCAGGAAGGAGCCGTGGAAGCCGCGGTTCGGATCGGCCCCCTGCGGCACCGGGCGCAGCAGATCGCGGCCCTGCCAGGCGAGGCGCGTGAAGGCCGCGCCGCGCTCCGGCAGGATCGTCGCCTCAGCCTCGCCGGCGTGGAGCGTGATCATTCGAGGTCGAAGGCGTCCCGCGGCGAGAAGCCGCCCTTCCGCGAATACTCGATCGGGCAATAGAAGCCGCCCTGGTAGCGTTCCTCCACCGGGTCGTCGGTGACGACCTTCTCGATCTCGGCGCGATAGGTCTCGGCGCTGTCCTCGGGCTGCCAGCCGATGCGGTCGCGGTGGTCCTGCGCCCAGAAGCTGGCCGGGTTGGCGGAGGCGCCCCAGATCACGGCATGGCCGACGCGCTCGGCGAGGATGCAGCGGATCATCATGCGCGCGAGGTCCGGATAGGACAGCCAGGTCGAAAGGCCGCGCGCATTGCTCGGCTTCGGCAGGCAGGAGCCGATGCGGACATTGACGTTCTCGACGCCGTGCTTGTCCCAGTACATCCGCCCCATCAGCTCGCCATAGGCCTTGGACAGGCCGTAATAGCCATCCGCGCGGAACTGGCAGTCGTAGTCGAGCCGTGCCGCGTTGCCCTGCGGCCGTTCATGGAAGCCGATGGTGTGGTTGGAGGAGGCGAAGACGACGCGCGCGCCCTCGCGCCGCGCCGCTTCGTAGATGTGATAGAGCCCGCGCAGATTGGGGCCGATGATCTCCTCGAAGGGGCGCTCCACCGCCACGCCGCCGAAATGCAGGATGGTGGAGCAACCTTCCGCCTGGCGGACGATGGCCAGCGCCTCGTTCAGGTCGGCCTTCACGAAGCTCGCGCGCGGCGGCAGCGGGTCCGGGAAGGGCTGGATGTCGGTCAGGCGCAGCGTGAAGCCGGCGGCGCCAAGCTCGCGTGCAAGCATGCGGCCGAGCGCACCGGAGGCGCCGGTGAGCAGGATGGGTTTCGGGTGCATGGTGGCAGTCCTCTTGGACGGTCTAGCCTTGGTAGCCGAGCAGCAGCCGCGGCAGGGTGAGCGAGACCTCGGGGATGTAGGTCGTCAGGAGAAGCGCGACGAGGATGGCGCCCCAGAAGGGCCAGATCGTCCGCATGACCTCCTCGATCCTGATCTTGCCGATGGCGCAGCCGACGAAGAGCACGGCGCCCACCGGTGGCGTGGTCAGGCCAAGCCCGAGGTTCATCATCATGATCATGCCGAACTGCACCGGGTCCACGCCGATCGCGGTGACCACGGGCAGGAAGATCGGCGTCGTGATGAGGATCAGCGCCGCCATGTCCATGACGCAGCCCAGCAGCAGCAGGCAGAGATTGATCAGCAGCAGGATGACGATGGGGTTGTCGCTGATCGCCATCATGCCGTCGGTGAGAAGATCCGGCACGCGATAGAGCGCCAGCAGATAGGCAAAGGCGGTCGCCGTCCCGACCAGCAGGAACACCACCGCTGAGGTCCGGACGCTGGCTGCGACCGCGACCTTGAAGCTCTCCCAGGATAGTGCGCGATAGACCAGGATCGTCACCGCCAGCGCCCAGATGGCGCCGAAGGCCGCGCTTTCCGTCACCGTGAAGATGCCGGACAGCACGCCGCCCAGGATGATGATGGCGGTGAACAGCCCCGGAAACGCATCCACGAAGGTCCAGGCCAGGTGGCGGAAGCCCTGGAAGCGCTCGGCTGGATAGCCGCGCCGCACCGCCATCACATAGGCCGCGACGCCGAGAAAGAGGCACATCATGAGGCCCGGCACGATGCCCGCGATGAACAGCGCCGAGACCGAAATGCCGCCGCCCGCCGCCAGCGAGTAGAGGATCATGTTGTGGCTCGGCGGAATCAGGATGCCGGCGATCGAGGAGGTGACCGTGAGGCTGACGGCATAATCCACCCCATAGCCCTTTGCCTTCATGGCTGGGATCAGGATGGTGCCTGTTGCCGAGGTATCGGCGACCGCCGAGCCGGAGATGCCGCCGAACAGCATGGAGGTGGAGACATCCACCATGCCGAGCCCGCCCCGCATCCAGCCGACGCAGGCCGAAGCGAGCGCGACCAGGCGCCGCGCGATGCCGCCATGCAGCATCAATTCGCCGGCGAAGATGAAGAACGGAATGGCGAGGAGGGAGAAGATGCTCATCCCTGATGCCATCTGCTGGAAGGCGACGGCGGGGTTCAGCCCTTCCCACAGGAAGCCGGCCAGCGCCGCGATGCCAAGGGTGAAGGCCACCGGTACCCCGGCGACGATGCCGAGGATGAAGACCGCCGTGATCAGGAAGACGCCGAACTCCATGGCGCGCTACTCCAGGAAGGCGGCCTTGATGCCGCGCTGCTCGGGGCCCTCCTTGCGGAGAATGTCGAGCAGCACCTGCTCGATGGCGAAAAGCGTGATCAGCCCGCCGCAGACCATCAGCGGCACATAGGTCCAGCCTTGGCTGATACCGAGCAGTGGGATGCGGAAGTTCCACACCATGTCCACCAGCTGGTGGGAGTGGACCATCATCGCCAGGCCGAACAGGCCGACCAGCGTGTCGCAGCCCACCGCGATCCAGCGCTGGACCTGCAGCGGCAGCACTTCCCGGAAGCCGAGCACCGAGAGATGGAAACGCTCGCGCACGCCGACCGCGGCGACGGGGAGTGCGATGCAGAGGATGGAGAGCGTCGCCGCGCGTTCCACCCAGGTCGGCGTGTCGTTCAGCACATAGCGGCCGAAGACCAGCCAGCCCATCATGGCGACCAGCCCGACCAGCGCAGCGCCCGCCACGATGATCACAAGGCGGCAGAACAGGTCGAGCAGGCGAGAGAAGGCCGCCATGGCTGATGCATCCTGGAAGAAAGGGCGGGGCCGCGTGGGCCCCGCCTTGTTGTCAGGTCACGGCATCTCGCGGATGCGCTGCACCATCCCGGACAGACGCGGGTTGTTGCCCGTGTACTTCTGGTAGACGGGCGCCATCAGATCGGACCAGGGGCGACGATCGGCGATGTCGATCACCGTCACGCCCGCCTGTTCCACGCGGCGGCGGGAGACCTGCTCACGCTCCGCCCAGAGCTGGCGCTGGAAGGTGGCGGATTCGCGCGCGGCGTCGCGCAGGATGTTGCGCTCCTGCTCGTTCAGTCGCTGCCAGCGCTGGCGCGAGACGGCCAGCACTTCCGGCACGTTGGAGTGCTGGGTGTCGGTGTAGAAGCGCGCGACCTCGAAGTGACGCGTGCTCTCATAGCTCGGCCAGTTGTTCTCGGCACCGTCGATCACGCCGGATTGCAGGCTGGTGAACACCTCGCCGAAGGGCAGCGGCGTCGGGTTCGCGCCCATCGCGCGCATCAGGTCGATCCAGAGGTCGGAGGTCTGCACGCGGATCTTCATCCCGCGCAGATCCGCCGGCGTGCGCACCGGGCGCACGGTGTAGATGCTGCGCGCGCCCGCATCGTACCAGGCCAGCGCGATGATCCCGATCTGCTCGAGGTCGCGGGCGATCTCCTCGCCGGCGATGCCGTCGATGGCCCGCTGCATGTGCGCGACGTCGCGGAACAGGAAGGGCAGGGTCACGACCTGGGTGGACGGCGCCAGGTTGTTGAAGGGCGAAAGGTTGAAGTTGGCGAAGTCGATGGTACCGAGGCGCATCTGCTGGATGGCCTCGTCCTGCTGGCCGAGCGTGGCCGAGTGGAAGGTGCGCATCCGGATGCGGTTGTTGGTCCGCTGGCCGACGAGCTCGCCGAAGCGGTCCATGCCGCGGCCATTCGGATAATCAGCGGCGTGGATGTTCCAGCCACGCCATTCCTGCGCCTGGCCGGACCCGGCCGCCCAGGGCATCAGGGCGGCAGCCGCCAGTGCTGCGACGCGCAGCACACGCGAAAATCGCATCGTCGTTCCTCCCTAACTGCCGCGCTTTGGCGGCTGGTTGCAGGGCATCATACGAACGGCCGGATGCGGTCTGTCAAATTCTGGCGCGGTCGGAACAGTGGCCGCTTCCCTGCGCTAAGGCGCCGCATCCTTCAGGTGGCAGGCATGGAGCAGGACAATATCAGGCCGGGCAGTCAGGTGCCCGATGTGCCCCTCATTCCGGCGGCCGGCATCGGCTTCCTGTTATACCCGGCTGCCGTGCAGCTGGTCCTGGCGAACCCGCCGGCCAACGACCCGGGCACAGCCCCCCGGCGGAGCTGAGCCCGCCGGCCCGGAGCTTGCCGCCCCCGTTCGGGCGTCGCAGAGTCTGGCGCCGAGTTGGGGGTGCCGATGTCCATCCATACGATTGCCGAAGCCGCGTCCGCGCTGGCGCAGGGCACCGCGAGCGCCGAAGGGCTGGTCGAGGCTGCGCTGGCGCGCGCCACCGATCCGTCCGGGGAGGGGCGCTCGGCCTTCATCAGCATCCAGGCCGACAGCGCCCGCGCGGCGGCGCGTGCCATGGACCTGCTGCGCGCCGCAGGCCGGGCGCCGAGCCCCTGGGCGGGCATCCCCATCAGCATCAAGGATCTCTACGACCAGGCCGGCGTCGTCACGCGCGGCGGGTCGGTGGCGCTGGCCGATGCTGAACCCGCCAGCGCCACCGCGACCTCGGTCGCGCGGCTGGAACAGGCGGGCTTCGTCGTGCTGGGCCGGACCAACATGACGGAATTCGCCTTCTCCGGCCTTGGCGTGAACCCGCATTACGGCACGCCGCGCTCGCCCTGGGATCGGGCGACGGGGCGGCTGCCGGGTGGGTCCTCCTCCGGCGCGGCGGTGGCGACGGCGGATGGGATGGGCTTTGCCGGGCTTGGGTCCGACACGGGCGGGTCGTGCCGCATCCCGGCGGCGCTCTGCGGGATCGTCGGGTGGAAGCCGACGGCGCGGCGCGTGCCGCTCACCGGCACCCTGCCGCTGTCGGGGACGCTCGACAGCCTGGGGCCGCTCGCGCGGTCTGTCGCGTGCTGCGCCGTGCTGGATTCCATCATGGCCGGCGAGGCGCCCTGGGCGCCGGGCCCCGCGCGCCCGGTGCGCGGGCTGCGGCTGGCCATCCTCGAAGGCTATGTCGCGGAGGGCTGGGACGCGCAGGTGACGGCGGCGTTCGAGGCCGCCTTGGCGCGCTTGTCCGCGGCCGGCGCGCTGGTGGAGCGGCTGCGCGTGCCGGAGCTCGACGACATCCCGGCGGTGAACGGCACGGGCGGCTTCGCCGCCAGCGAGGCCTGGACCTGGCATCGCGGCCTTATCGCCAAGAAGCGCGACGCCTATGACCCGCGCATCCTCGCGCGCATCCTGCGGGGCGAGCGGATGTCGGCGGCCGACTACATCGCGCTGACGGAGGCGCGGGCCAAGCTCATCGCCGCCATCGCGCCGCGCACAGCGCCCTATGACGCGGTCGTGATGCCCACCGGCCCGCTGGTGCCGCCGCCGATCGCGGCCGTGGAGCAGGAGGCCGACTACAATCGCATCAACCTGCAGCTGCTGCGGAACACCTCGCTCGCCAATTTCCTCGACCGCTGCTCGATCAGCCTGCCCTGCCACCGCGCGGGTGATGCGCCGGTCGGCTTCATGCTGATGGGCGAGGCGATGGGCGACCAGCGCCTGTTCGAAGTCGCCGCGGCGGTCGAGGCGGCGCTGGCGGCGTAGCCTCGCGCTACGCCTTCGGCGGATCGCCCGGCAAAGGCAGGCCGTTCAGCGCCTGCCAGACCCGGATCACGAAGCCGTCATCGGCGCGGCCATGCCCCATGGCGGAGGCGGCGGTGAACAGCTGCTGCGCCTGGCTGGCCAGCGGCACCGGGTGATCGAGGCCGCGGGCAAGCTCCGCCACCAGGCCGAGATCCTTCACGAAGATGTCGACGGCCGAGCGCGGCGCGTCGTCGCCTTCCAGCACGCGGGCCATGCGGTTCTCGAACATCCAGGAATTGCCGGCGGCGCTCGTCACCACCTCATAGAGCTGGCGCGGATCGGCGCCGGCGCGGATGCCAAGCGACATGGCCTCGGCGGCCACCGCGATATGCACGCCGGCCAGCAACTGGTGGACGACCTTCACCGTCGCGCCGATCCCGGGCGCGTCGCCCAGCCGCCAGACCTTGGTCGCGACCGCGTCGAGCACCGGCTGCGCGCGGTCGAAGGCCTCCGGCGCGCCGGAGGCCATCACGGTCATCTCGCCGGCTGCCGCGCGGGCCGCACCGCCCGAGACGGGCGCATCGAGATAAAGCAGGCCGCGTGCCTCGGCTTCCGTGGCCAGGCGCCGTGCATCGGCCGGGGACATGGTCGCCGACGAGATCACCACGCCGCCGCGGGCCATGCGGGGCGCGACACCTTCGGGGCCGAACAGCGCCGCCTCGGTCTGGGCGGCGTTGACCACCAGCAGCAGCACGGCGTCGAGCCCGTCCGGCAAGGCCTGGGGCGAGGCGCTGGCGGTGCCGCCGGCGGCGATGAATTCGGCGCGTGCCGCCTCACGCAGGTCGCATCCCGCTGTCGCGAGCCCGGCGCGCAGGCAGGATTTCGCCGCGCCCATGCCCATCGCGCCCAGTCCGATCACGCCGACCCGCATCGCAACCCCCTTCATCACGCCGGCAGCCCTGCCGTCTTCCGCCGCAGGCCACAAGAGGCCCGCGGCGGCGCCTTAGGTGCTAGCGGCCCGTCCAGACCGGTGGGCGCTTGCCGAGGAAGGCGCGGACGCCTTCCTGGAAATCCTCGCTGCCGAAGCACATCGTCACGAGGTCGTCGCCATGGATGTCTCCCGCCGCCAGGCGCAGGCGCTTCAGCGCCATCTTGGTCGCTGTCAGCGTGCGCGGGGCGAGGCCGGCGATGGCGTTCGCAAGCTCCTCCGCGCGCTTCTCCAGCGCCTCCGGCGTGTCCAGGATCTCCGACACCAGGCCGATGCGCAGCGCTTCCTCGGCCTCGACCAGGCGCGCGGTGAAGACGATGTCCTTCAGCCGCGCCGGGCCGATTAGCGCGGAGAAGCGCGCATAATTCGCCATGGACAGGCAATTGCCGAGCGTGCGCGCGATCGGCAGGCCGAAGCGCGCATTGGCCGAAGCGATCCGGAGGTCGGAGACGCCCGCAATGCCAAGCCCACCGCCGGTGCAGGCGCCCGCGACAGCCGCGATGACGGGCTTCGGGCAATCCTCGATGGCGGACAGCACGCGGTCGATTCGCGTCTCGTAGTCGAGCGCGTCCTGGCCGGTGCGGAATTCCGTGAACTGGCTGATGTCGGTGCCGGCCGCGAAGGCCTTGCCACCGGCGCCCGTGATGACCCAGGCGCGGATCCCATCGTCGGCGGCAACGGCGGCGGCTTGCGCGGCCAGGCCCTCATACATGGCGAAGGTCATCGCGTTGCGGGCCTGTGGGCGGTTCAGCGTGGTCCAGGCCACGGCGCCGCGCGTCTCGTGCAGAATCTCGCTCACGATGGTTCCTCCCTCTCGTCTCCCACCTCTTGTGCCGCCGGCTGGGTCGGGGCGACAAGGGGGGCCTCAGGTCAGAAGGCAGGACGCAGCCGAATGCGTATCGTGAGCGTGAAGCAGGGCGTGGCGCCGATCAGCAGTGCGATCGCCAATGCCTATATCGATTTCTCCAAGATGACGGCCTCGATCGTCGCCGTCACGGTGGAGGCCGAGGGCGGCCGCCGGGCCACGGGCTATGGCTTCAATTCGAACGGCCGCTACGCGCAGCCGGGGCTGCTGGCGGAGCGTTTCGTCCCGCGCCTGCTAGAGGCGGACGAGGCCGCCGTGACCGACGCGCAGGGCCGGCTGGATCCGGCTGGCGCCTGGGCCGCGATGATGCGCAACGAGAAGCCGGGCGGCCATGGCGAGCGCAGCGTGGCCGTCGGCGTGCTCGACATGGCGCTGTGGGATGCGGCGGCGAAGCTCGAAGGCGTGCCGCTGTGGCGGCTGCTGGCCGACCGGTACAATGGCGGGCAGGCCGATGATGCGGCCTGGGTCTATGCCGCGGGCGGCTATTACTATCCGGGCAAGGACGTCGGCGCCCTGGTCGAGGAGATGAAGCGCTACCTCGGCATGGGGTATGCGACGGTGAAGATGAAGATCGGCGGCGCGCCGGGCTCGCCGCTGAAGGAAGCGCTCGCTGACGACCTTCGGCGCATCGAGGCTGTGCTTGCGCTGCTCGGCGGCGATGGCAGCCGGCTGGCGGTGGACGTCAATGGGCGCTTCGGCCTGCATGCGGCGCTGACCTATGCGGCGGCGCTGCAGCCCTTGAAGCTGCGCTGGTATGAGGAGCCGCTCGACCCGCTGGATTACTCCACCCATGCGACGCTCGCGGAGCATTACGGGCCGCCGATCGCAACCGGCGAGAACCTGTTCTCGATGCTCGATGCGCGGAACCTGATCCGGCATGGCGGGCTCCGGCCCGATCGCGACATCCTGCAATTCGACCCCGCGCTGTCCTATGGGCTGGTCGAGTATCTGCGCACCCTCGCGATGCTGGCCGAGCACGGCTGGAGCCCGCGACGCTGCGTGCCGCATGGCGGGCATCAGTTCGCGCTGAACATCGCCGTCGGCCTCGGCCTGGGCGGCAATGAGAGCTATCCGGAGGTCTTCGCGCCCTTCGGCGGTTTTGCCGATGACGTCCCCGTGGTGGAGGGCCGGGTGCGCATGCCCGATGTGCCCGGCATCGGCTTCGAGGCGAAGAGCGCGCTCTACGCCGTGCTCAAGACCCTCGATTGAGGCGGTCTTCAAGCCACGGTTGAAGGTTCGCGTCGGCGCCGGACGGCAGGGGCGCCGCCGGCGCGGCGATGAAGGCCAGGATGTCGCGCGCGACCGTCTCGCGGTTCCGGTCGGCCAGCAGCAGGTGGAAGCCCTGCGGATAGACCGCGACGCGCGGGCGCGTGTCTGGGGGTAGGCTGCGCAGCGCCTCGCGCGTGGCGCGCGCGGGCACGACCATGTCCTGGGCGCCGACGAGCATGAGTGTTGGCAGCCGATTGCCATGCGCGTTGCCGCAGCAGCGCGGCAGCGCCGCGACGGCCGCGTCCATCAGATCCACCAGGCCGACCGCTGCGTCCACGCGCGTGGTGCGGATTGTCAGCGGGTCGCGGCCGAGCCGTCGCAGCGCCTCGGTGTTGTCGCTGGCGACCACACCGCTCACCGTATTCTGGAAGCTCAGCACCGGGATGGTGCGCGCCGCGAGCCACAAGCCGCCGCGCATCAGCGCCGGCATCGCATCGCGCGACCACAGTGCGGGCGCGACGAGGA
Source organism: Roseomonas sp. (assembly GCA_044348345.1). Lineage (GTDB taxonomy): Bacteria > Pseudomonadota > Alphaproteobacteria > Acetobacterales > Acetobacteraceae > Falsiroseomonas. The sequence continues at coordinate 10,512 of JBIKSZ010000001.1, forward strand.
CATAGCCATCCACGGGCGGTGGCTCCTCGCTGCTGGCGGCGAGGATCGCGACCGCCGCGCCCATGCTCTCCCCCAGCACGAACAGGGGAAGGTCGGGATGGCGCCGCCGCAGCAGCCGTGCGGCTTCGGCCGCGTCGCTCGCCAGCGTCTCCGCCCCGGCCCAGTAGCCACGGTTGGGCGCCCGGCCGAAGCCGCGCTGATCATAGGCGTAGACCAGCAGGCCGCTGCTGCCGAACAGCGGCAGGCTGTCCAGCAGGAAGTTGCCGGCGTGGTCGTTGAAGCCGTGCAGTGCCAGCAGCACGGCGCGGGGTTCGTGCTCGGGGGGGAAGCGGCGCAGGGGCAGCGCGGCGCCGTCGCGGGCGAGAATGGCGTCATCGCGCAGATTGGGCATGCCGTTCGGCGGCCCGGCCGGCAGCACCACAGGCGTGCAGCCGCCGAGCAGCGCGGCCGTGACACACAGGCGCAGCGCCAGCCCGGCGGCCCATCCCGTCACCCGCTGCGGGCGGCTTGTCATGTCACGCGCGCTGGCGGCGGGCCGGCGCTGTCGCGCACCACCAGCAGCGGCTCCAGCATGATGTCGCGCGCGGGCTGCGGCGCCCCGCCCAACTCCGCCAGCAGGACGTCGGCCGCCTGGCGCCCCATTTCGGCGTGCTGGATCCGGACCGTCGTGAGCGGTGGGCTGATCCGATCCACGAAGGGCATGTCGTTGAACCCCGTCACCGACATGTCCCGCCCGATCCCGCGCCCGGCGGCGGCGAGGGCTTCATAGACACCAAGGCAGAGCATGTCGTTGGCCGCGGCGATGGCGGTGACCGGCGGGCCGCGCAGCACCTCCTCCGCGGCGTGCCGGCCGGCGGCCTCGGTATAGGCGGAGGTGGCGATGATGGGGCCAGCCTCGATCCCGGCCTCCGCCGCGGCCAGCTCGAAGCCGCGGCGCCGATCCATCGCGGTGGAGACGCCAGGCGGTCCGGCGATATGCGCAATCCGCCGATGGCCGAGCGCCACGAGGTGCCGGACCGCGAGCATCATGCCGAGCACATCGTCATTCACGACCGCCGGCACGCCGGCGGCGGGCAGTCTGCGGTTGATCAGCACCACCGGGATGCCCCAGCGGGCGCAGAGCTCGAGCGCCCGGCTGCCCTGCGCGGCGGAGGCCAGGATCAGCCCATCCACGAGATGCGCGGCCATGCGCTCGATCAGCAGGGCCTCACGCGAAGGGTCCGTGTCGGTGTTGGCGACGAGCGCCACATAGCCGGCCTCCGCGAAGCGGGCTTCGGCAGCGCGGACGATCGGCGGAAAGACAGGGTTCACCAGGTCGGGCACGAGGATGCCGATGGTGCGCGACCGCCGCGTGCGCAGCCCCGCCGCCAGCGCCGAGGGGCGCCAGCCGAGCTGCTCCGCCGCGGCCATCACCCGCTCCGCCACGGCATCGGTCACCATGCCGCGCGTGGCCGGGTTCAAGGCGCGCGAGACGGTGGACGGGTGCACGCCCGCGGCGCGCGCCACATCGATGATGGTGGTGCGCGGCGACAGGCCCAGGTTCGGCTTGTCTGGTGGCGATGGCATCAGGCGACCCAGTCTAGCCTCTGCTGGTGCGGCCAGGGGAATGCCCGTCTTGACGCAAATGTGCAATCGGTTGCACTAACCGCTTGACCCATTCCGCCCGCCACGCCTAGCTCGGCGAAAGCTCAGGGAACGCCCAGCGCATGTCTCTCTCCCCTGCCGCCGCAGGTTTCGCCGCTTCGGGCGGCGCGTTCCGCAGCCTCCGCTTCGCCAGCTTCGGGGGGCCGGAGGTGCTGCGCCTTGAAACTCTGCCGGCGGCGCCAACCCCACCGGGTGACGCGGTGGTCGCGGTCCGGGCGGCCTCCATCAACCCGTCGGACGTCAAGAACGTGGCGGGCCGCATGCGGCAAACCGTGCCGCCGCGCACGCCAGGGCGTGATTTCGCCGGCGTCGTCGTGGACGGGCCCGCGGAGTGGCTGGGCGCGCAGGTCTGGGGGACGGGTGGCGATATCGGCTTCCTGCGCGATGGCAGCCATGCCGAGCTGCTGCGGCTTCCGGTGAGCGCGCTGGCCCGCATGCCGGCTGGGCTCAGCTTTGTCGAAGCCGCGGCGGTTGGCGTGAACTATGTCACGGCCCTGATCGGCCTCGATTATGCGGCGCTTCGGCAGGGGGAGACGCTGGTTGTGATCGGCGCGACCGGCGGTGTGGGCGGTGCGGCCTGCGGCATCGGCGCTGCCCGCGGTGCGCGCGTGATCGCCGCCTGCCGCGGCGCGCCGCCGGCCGATGCGCCGCTGCGCCATGCCGGGGCGGAGATCGTGGATATCGGCACGGCCGATCTCGCGGCCGCGATTGCGGAGCTGACGGGCGGCAAGGGTGCGGACGTCATCTATGATTGCGTCGGCCGCCCCGACCTGACGGAAGCTGCGATCGCGAGCCTTGGCATGCGCGGTCGGCTGGTGGTCATCGCCGGGACGCCGGGCGAGCAGGTGAAGCTGGAACTGATCCCGTTCTATCGGCGCGAATGCCGGCTGATCGGCGTGGACAGCCTGAAGCGGAGTGCGGCCGAATGCGCACCGATGATGGAGGTGCTGCGGCCCGGTTTCGAGGCCGGCACCTATCCTGCGCCGGCGATCGCGGCCGCCTATGATCTGGCCCGCGGCGCCGAGGCTTATGCGGAGGTGGCGCGCGGCACGCGCGGGCGCATCGTGCTGACCATGGGCGAAGGCTGAGGAGGGCGGTTCGATGACGGATGGTCACATCACCTACACCAGCGAGAACCTGACCGCGGCGGTGCTGGAGCGCATCCGCCCCGATGCGGAGCCGCGCATCCGCACGGTCATGGAAGCGCTGATCCGCCACGTGCACGACTTCGTGCGAGAGGTGGAGCTGACGCCGGAGGAATGGGAACAGGGCGTCGCCTTCCTCAGTGAATTGGGCCGCTGGTGCGACGACAAGCGGCAGGAGGTCATCCTGCTGTCGGACATCCTCGGTGTGTCGATGCTGGTGGATGCCATTGCCCATCGCACGCATGCGAGCGTCAGCGAGACGACAGTGCTCGGCCCCTTCCACCGCGAGCACCCCCCGGTGATGGCCAATGGCCAGCAGATGTCGCCCGGCGTGCCCGGCGAGCCGCTCGAGGTCGAGGTGCGCATCTGCGACGAGCAGGGGCAGCCGCTGGACGGCGCGCAGGTGGATGTCTGGCACACCTCGCCAGAGGGCTATTACGACAGCCAGATCGGCGATGAGCACAATATGCGCGGCCGCTTCATGACCGGGGCGGATGGCGTCGTCGCCTTCCCGACCGTGATGCCCGCCAGCTACCCCGTGCCGCATGACGGGCCCGTGGGCCGCGTGCTGGCCGCGATGGGCCGCGGGCCGATGCGGCCGACGCATGTCCATTTCTGGATCAAGAAGCCAGGCTACCGCGACCTCATCACCCACATCTTCCGCGATGGCGACCCGTATCTGCATGAGGACGCCGTCTTCGGCGTGAAAGCGAGCCTCGTCACCGATTGGGACGCGCCGAAGAAGGATGGCAAGCCGGCGAAGCTTGCCTATGAATTCCGCATCCCGAAGCTGGACAACGCCTGATGCCGCTCTTCCTGATCCATTGCACGCAGCGCCCGGATGGCCAGGCCATCCGCGACCAGCATTATGACGCGCACCGCGCCTACCTGCAGGCGAGCCCGGTGGACATCAAGCTGGCGGGCCCGATGGTGGATGATGCGGGCGACAAGCGCATCGGCTCCGTCTTCATCGTGGATGTGCCCGACCGGGCGGCGGCCGAGGCGTTTTCCGCTGGCGATCCCTTCTCCCGGCATGGCCTGTTCGAGCGGGTGATCATCACCCGCTTCCTCGATATCACCCGTGGGAAGCCCGCTTTCGGGCCTGCGAAGGACTGACACATGCGCCGCAAATACATGCTGACCTGCGCGGTCACCGGCAACATCACCACGCCCGAGCAGACGCCCTATCTGCCGATCACGCCGGAGCAGATCGCCAATGCCGCGATCGACGCGGCGAAGGCCGGCGCCGCGGTCGCGCATATCCATGTCCGCGACCCTGAGACCGGGCGGCCGAGCATGTCGCTCGATCTCTACAAGGAGGTCGTGGACCGCATCCGCAGCAGCGGCACCGATGTGGTGATCAACCTAACCACCGGCCCCGGCGGCCGCTTCGTCCCGGACCGTGAGAACCCGCGCAACGCCGCCGCCGGCAGCACGCTGCTGCCGCCCGACAAGCGCGTGGAGCATATCGTCGCGCTGAAGCCGGAGATCGCGACCCTCGACCTGAACACCATGTGGTCGGGCAGCGCGGTGGTGATCAACGCGCCCTGGTCCGTCACCCGCATGGCGGAGCAGATCTATGCCGCCGGCACGATCCCCGAGCTTGAGGTGTTCGACAGCGGCGATATCGGCCTGGCGAAGCAATTGATCGCCGAGGGCGTGCTGAAGGGTCCCTGCCTGTTCCAGGTCTGCATGGGCATCCGCTGGGGCTTCGACTGGAATCCGGAGACGCTGAACTACGCGAAATCCATCATCCCCGCGGGCAGCCCCTGGGCCGCCTTCGCGATTGGGCGGATGGAGTTCCCGATGCTCGCCCAGGCTTGGCTGCTTGGCGGCCATGTGCGCGTGGGTCTTGAGGACAACATCTACCTCAACAAGGGCGAGCTCGCGACGAGCAACACGGTGCTGGTGGAACGCGCGGTGCGCATCCTGCGCGAATTCGGCGCCGAGCCGATGACGGCGGCGGAAGCCCGCGCCGAGCTGTCGCAGGTCGGCGGGTGGTCGCGGTGAGCCGGGGCGTCCTCGTCGTCACCGGCGCCGGGCGCGGCATCGGCGCTGCCATCGCCAAGGCCGCCGCGGCGGATGGCTGGACCGTCGCGGTGAATTATGCGCGCGACGCGGCCTCGGCGAATGCGACCGTGGCTGCGATCGAGGCGGCCGGCGGTAAGGCCTCGGCGATCCAGGCCGATGTGCAGACCGAGGCCGGAATCGAAGCGCTGTTCCGCGCGGCGGATGCGCTGGGGCCGCTCAAGGGCCTGGTGAACAATGCCGGCGGCAGCGCGGAGGCGCGGATCGCGGATATCACCGCGGCCGATTACGACCGCATGATGGATGGCAATCTGCGCACCACGGTTTTCTGCTCGCGGGAGGCGGTGCGCCGCATGGCGACGGACCAGGGCGGCGCGGGGGGCGTGATCGTCAATATCGGCAGCCGCGCCAGCGTTCTCGGCGGCCAGCCGGGGCGCGTGATGTATGCGGCTGCCAAGGGCGCGGTGGATGGCTTCACCGCCGGGCTCGCGAACGAGGTTGGCAAGCTTGGCATTCGCGTCGCCTGCATCCGCCCGGGCGTGATCCGCACCGAAAGCCATGAGGCGCGCGCCGGTGCGGAGCGCCTGAAGCAGATCACCGCGCCGATCGCGCTCGGCCGCCCCGGTGAGCCGGAGGAGGTGGCGGCGCTGGCGGTGTTCCTGCTCTCGCCAGGTGCCTCCTACATGACCGGCGCGCTGGTGGATCTGGGCGGCGGCCGCTAAGCAGCTAAGATCAAGCAAGGACAGGGAGAACGGACGGAATGAACACCAGGATCTCGCGTCGCGCCGCGCTTGGCGCCGGCGCTGCGCTGCTGGCGGCCCCGATGGCGCGTGCGCAGGGCAATTGGCCCGACCAGACGATCACCATGGTGATCCCCTTCGCGCCCGGCGGGCCGACGGATGCCGTCGGGCGGATGCTGGCCGAGGTGATGGGGCGTGACCTTGGCGTGAACATGATCGTGCAGAATGTCGGTGGCGCTGGGGGCACGCTCGGTGCGAACCGCGTTGCGCAAGCGCGGCCGGACGGCAACACCATCCTGCTGCACAATATCGGCATGGCGACGGCGGCGATTCTCTATCGCCGGCTGCCCTTCAACCCCATCGAGTCCTTCGAGCATATCGGCCTGGTCACTGCGACGCCGATGGTGTGGATGGCGCGGCCCGATTTCCCCGGCGAGACCTTCGCCGACATGCTGCGCTTCCTGCGTGAACGGCGGGACCGCGTGAACCTAGCGAATGCGGGCCTCGGATCCGCCAGCCAGCTCTGCGGCACGCTGCTGCAGGCGAGCCTCGGCGTCGGCGCGACGGCCGTCTCCTTCACGGGGTCCGGTCCGATCTATCCCGAGCTGATCGCCGGGCGCCTCGACATCTACTGCGACCAGACCACCAGCGCGCTGCCCTTCATCCAGGCGCGGTCGGTCAAGGCGATGGCGGTCACGACGGCGCAGCCGCTGGCACAGGTGCCGGGTGTGCCCACCGCTGGCCAGGCCGGCCTGGCGGGCTTCGAGATCTCGATCTGGCACGGCGTCTATGCGCCGCGCGGCACGCCCGCGCCGGTGGTGGCGCGGCTGAACCAGTCGCTGCGGACCGCGCTGCGCGATCCGCGCGTCGTCAACCGCCTGAACGAGCTGGCGAGCCCGCCCGAGCCCGAGGATCGCCAGACCCCGGCGGCGCACCGCGCGCATCTGATCGCGGATATCGAGCGCTGGCGCCCGATCCTGCAGGCCGCGGGGCAGTTCGCGGATTGATACTCGGCGCGCGAAGGCGATGCCTTCGCGCGCTTGTTGCTGATCACGCCGGGGGCATGCCTCCGGCGTGATGCGTTTTCAGGCCAGCACGTCGGCGGGCGCGTCGCGGCGCAGGCTTTCGCCGAGCTCGCGCCCGAGCCGCGCCGCATCCGCCGGCGCACCGACCAGACGGCGCTTCAGCAGGAAGGAGCCGTCGGCGCGGGCGATCAGCCCGGTCAGCTCCACATCGCCATCGGGCCGGAGCGTCGCATGCCCGCCGATGGGCGTGCGGCAGGACCCGTCCAGCTCCGCCAGTAGTGCACGCTCCGCGCGGCTGGCGATGGCGGACTGCGCATCCTCGATCAGGGACAGCAATTCGCGCAGTTCCACATCATCGGCGCGCACCGTGACGCCGACGATGCCCTGGCAGGCCGCGGGCACCATCACCTCGGGGTCGAGGACCATGCCGGCTTCATGCGCGAGTTCCAGCCGGCGCAGCCCCGCCAGCGCCAGCAGCGAGGCCTGCGGGCCATCGACGGCACGCACCTTGGCCAGGCGCGAGCCGACATTGCCGCGGATCATCTCCACCCGCAGGTCGGGGCGGGCATGCAGCAGCTGGCTCTGCCGCCGGACCGAGGCGGTGCCGACCAGGGCGCCGCGCGGCAGGCAGGCATAGGGGTCGTCCGCACGCGCCGCGCTGCAATCCGGGCCGAGCACGATCGCGTCGCGCGCATCTTCCCGCTGTAAGGTGCAGGCGAGCACGATGCCCGGCGGTAACTCGGTCTCGAGGTCCTTCAGGCTGTGGACGGCGAAATCCACCCGGCCATCGGAGAGGGCTTCGTGGATCTCCTTGGCGAAGAGACCCTTGCCGCCGATATCCGCCAGCCGCTTGTCGAGGATGCGGTCGCCGGAGGTGGCGATCACATGCTCCTCGAAGGCGTCCACCTCGCGCAGAAGCGGGCAGACGCGGGAGATGAGCGAGAGGAAATGGCGCGTCTGCCAGATGGCGAGTGGCGAGCCGCGCGTGCCGACCTTCAGCGGCAGCGCGCGCGTGGTGCCGCGGCGGTGCGCCGTGGCCGCATCCGTCGGCCGCAAGGCGTTCAGCGGCGCATCAAGCGAGGACAGGTTCATCGCAGGCTAGGCTCCAGGCATCGGGGCGCGCGCGGGCATGGTCATGCGCGCGCGAAGCCGAAGAGGTGGGCAAGGTCCTTGAAGAAGATCCGCACATGCGCCATCGGGTCGCGACGGACGAGCTCCTTGTTCATGTAGCTCTGCCACGTCAGGCGCTGGACATCCTTGTCCTCGCAGATCTTGACGAATTTCTCCCGCCGCTTGTCGGAGGAGTACCAGAAGTACTGCATGATCCCGAGGATCCAGAACACGCGGCCGTGCTGCTTCATGAAGCGCTTCCGCGCGAGGCCGAGTGCGGCCGGGTTGCGCGTGGCGCAGAATGCCTCGGCGGCCTCGGCGGCCAGGCGACCGCCGAGCATCGCGTAGTAGATCCCCTCGCCGGAGGCAGGCGCGACGACGCCGGCGGCATCGCCGGCCAGCAGCACATCCTTGCCATTGTCCCATTTGCGCAGCGGCTTCAGCGGAATGGGCGCGCCTTCGTGGCGAATGGTCCGCATCTTGTCGAAGCCCGTCGCCTTGCGCAGTTCCGCCACCGATCCGCGCAGCGAGAAGCCCTTGTGCATGGACCCCGTCCCGATGCTGACGGTGTGGCCGTGCGGGAAGATCCAGGCATAGAAATCGGGCGAGAGCTTGCCCTGGTAATACACGTCGCAACGCTTGTCGTCGTAGTTGGGAACCGCCGCGGCCTGGCCGTGCGGCGCCTCGACGATCTCGTGATAGGCGAAGACGCATTTCACCTTGTCGGCGCCCGGCACGGCCTGCTTGCCGACCTGGCTGCGCGCGCCATCGGCGCCGATGACCAGGCGCGCGCGGACACGCTCCAGCGGGGCGGTGGTGGCGGCGCCCTTCGGGAGATACTCCACCACGGCGGTGCCATCCGGATCGCGGCTCAGCGCTTCGAAGCTGCCAGTGGCGCGGACGGCGCCGGCTTCGGCGGCCCGTTTGCGCAGGAACTCATCGAAGACGTCGCGATCCACCATGCCGACATAGCCGCCGGTGTCGATCGGCATGTCCACTTCCTTGTCGGACGGGGACACCATGCGGGCCGAGGTGATGCGGGCGACGAGCAGGCTCGCCGGAATATCGAAGTCGCGGATCAGCCGCGGCGGAATGGCGCCGCCGCAGGGCTTGATGCGCCCGGCCTTGTCGAGCAGCAGGACGGAGCGGCCATTGCGCGCCAGGTCATGCGCCGCGGTGGCACCGGAAGGACCGCCGCCCACAATGACGACATCGAAGGTGTCGGTGGTCATGCCCTGCCCTTCCTCAAGACGCCGCCGTGGCGGCATGGCTGAAACCCTCGGGGCGTGATGGCGCCGCCTTGCCGATGCGCAGCGCCAGCGCAGCGGCCAGCACGAACAGGCCGGCATCGGCCAGGAACACGACGCCATAACCACCGGCCACGCTGCCTGTGGCCAACCGGCCAAGATCGAGGATCACGGTGCCAAGGAAGCCACCGAGCCCGAAGGCGATCGCTTGCGCGGCACCGAACATGCCCATCCGGACGCCTTCGCGTCCTGGGCGGCCGCTGGCGACCAGTTGCATCATCGCGGCGATGGCAGCAGCGGCGAAGCTGCCATTGGCCACGCCGAGCAGGAAGAAGGCCGTCCGCAGCGGGAAGGCCTCCCCGGTGCGATCGGCGAAGGCCAGGGCGATCAGCGCAGCGCAGGCCATCAGGCATCCGCCGACGATCCATCCGCGGAGCGCCGGCAGGCCACCTTTCGTGAGGCTGCCGACCACGGCCACCAGGATCATGCCAGCCAGCACACCGCCATGCTGAAGCGAGGACAGCCGCGTGGATTCGCCGAGCGTCATGCCGAACACCGCGCCAGCAAACGGCTCCAGGATCAGGTCCTGCGCGCTGTAGGCGAGCATCGAGATGAAGACGAAGATGGTGAAGTGGCGCGCGACGGGCTCGTCCCAGACCTCGCGCAGCGCCACGCGGAAGGGCGTGCGCGGCGCCGCCGTGGCTGCCCGCGCTGTCCCGCGCCCCTCGATGCCGATGATCGCGAGCAGGCTGACAAGGAAGGCGATCAGCGCAACGGCGGCCGTGATGGCGATGAGCCGCTCCGGCGAATAGGGGTCGAGCAGGCGGCCGGTCGTGGCTGTCGTCACCACGAAGCCGGCGATCATCATGATCCACACGATGGAGGCGGCGGCCGGCTTGCGCGCCGGCGCGACGCGGGCGGCCAGCAGAACAAGCAGCGACGTGCCGGCCGCACCCACGCCAAGGCCGACCAGGATAAAGGCCACGGCCGCCAGCGCGATGCCGGCGATGGGCGCCGTGCCCATCCAGGCGGTGGCCGCGGCGGCCAGCACGCCGCCCACGCCGAGCACGGCCATGCCGCCGATAATCCACGGTGTCCGGCGCCCGCCCTGGTCGGAGCCATGCCCGAGCCGCGGGCGCAGCATCTGCACCGCGTAATGCAGCGCGACCAGCGCGCCCGGCACCATCGCCGGCAGCGCGTGTTCCACGATCATGATGCGGTTCAGCGCGGCCGTGGTCAGCACGACGATGGCGCCGAGCGACGTCTGCACCAGGCCAACCCTGAGGATGCCAAGCCAGCCGAGCGGCGTTGCCTGCTGGTCGCTCATGGCTGCGCGCCCGGTGCCAGGGCGATGGAGCACGCCATCATGCCCGCCACGAACAGGGTCACGCCGGTGCCATTGTACCAGGGCGCCAGGGCGCGGGGCTCAGTCAGCCAGCGCCGCATGGCGAGCAGCTGCAGCGCAACCAGCCCCGCCACGATCGTCGCGGCGAGCCCATGCCCCCAGACCGCGAGCAGCACCGCGACAATCACCTGCGGCACGGCCATCACAAGGCAGGCCGCATGGGCCGCGCGCTCCGCCCCCAGCAGCACGGGCAGGGAATTCACGCCGAAGCGCCGGTCGCCCTCGATGGATTTGAAGTCGTTGAGCGTCATGATGCCGTGCGCGCCAAGGCCATACAGCAGCGCCACGGCGGCAACCCGCGGATCCGGCGCGGTGGCGGACAGCACGGCCGCCGCGGTCACCCAGGGCAGTGTCTCGTAGCTGAGGCCGCAGGCGAGATTGCCCCACCAGCCATTCTGCTTCAGCCGCAGCGGGGGCGCGCTGTAGGCCCAGGCGAGGAGGCAGGCGAGCACCGTCGCCGCGAAGCCCCAGGGCCCGAGCAGCGCGCCAACGCCGAGCGACACCGCGGTCCAACCGATCGCCACATACAGGCCCCAGCGCCCGGGCATCCGCCCCGAGGGAATGGGGCGGTTGGGCTCGTTCACCGCGTCCACATGGCGGTCGAACCAATCATTCACCGCCTGGCTCATGCCGCAGACGAGCGGGCCAGCCAGCAGGATGCCGAGGATCGCCTGCGGCCAGGCCTGCGCCAGCGACGCGCCGGAGGCGACAACGCCGCAGGCGAAGGCCCACATCGGCGGGAACCAGGTGATCGGCTTCAGCAGCTCCAGGACGACCCGTGGAGAGGGCCGTGCCGGAGCCGCACGCGAAGCGGAGAGATGTGCCTGTTGCGCCATCGCCGCCCCCTCAGCCGTCCGTCTCGTCGTCGGAGGCGAGGTCGCCAAGCCCGTAGCGGCGGAGCTTGACGTAAAGGCTCTGCCGGCTGAGCCCAAGCATCTCGGCCGCGGAGGCGCGGTTGTCGCCCGTCAGGTTGAGCGCCGCTTCGATGCAAAGCCGCTCGATCGCGTCGGTCGCCTCGCGGACCAGGTCGCGCAGCGGCACGCGCCCGATGAGCTCGGTCAGCTGCTCGACCGAACGCGTCGTGCCCTCGCCGATACGTGCGGCGGGGCGGATGCGCGGCCCGATATCGCGGATCGAGAAGCCGTAATGGGTCTCCCCGCTGCCGGTCACGGCGGCAGCGGAGATCTCGGCCTCCGTCACCGCGCCGAGCTCGCCGCGGAGCGTGCTGTTGTAGAGCCGCACGGAGCCCCGGGTGCGCAGCGTGGCCAGCAGCACCTCGAACTCCACGCCCTGCTGCCCGAGCCAGCGGTCGAGCGACAGGCCGCGCAGCTGCTCATCGCCGCCCAGCTGCACCATGTCGAGGAAGGCCGGGTTGGCGCTGATGATGCGCCCATCCGCATCGGTGACGACGAACGCATCCGGCACGCCTTCGAGGGCCCGGAGCAGCCCGGCCCGGGCATCGCCGGCCTCGGTGCCCTCGATCTCGCCTTCGGGTGACCCGAGGCGGACCAGGATCAACAGCCCGCCTTCCTGGCGGAAGGTCGAGGCGGAGAGCGCAAGCGCGGGCCCATCATCGGCCAGGCGGACGCGCAGATCCGCCTTGCGGCCGGCGCTGCGCAAGGTGGCCAGAAGCGGCTGCCGGTCCTCGGGCGTGAACAGCTCGGCCAGGGGCCGTCCCTGGATGCGGCGCGCCGTGTCGGCAAACAGGCGCTGCGCGGCGGGATTGGCCTCCAGCACGCGCAGCGATTCGGCATCCAGCACAAGCAGCGGATCGCCGGACATCTGGAACAGCAGCCGGTATCGCGTCTCGGCCTGGCGGAGGCGCGAATAGTCGCGCTCCATGGATTGCTGAACTTCGACAAGCCGCTGCTGCAGCTGCGACAGGGGGCGGAGATCGCGGCCGAAGACAACCCGGCGCCCGGCCCGCCCGAGCGGGGAGACGGCGCACAGGATCGGCAGCGCGGTGCCTTCGCGCGACAGGTGGTTCACATGCCGCCAGCGCGGCGCGTCCTTCTGCGTCGTGCCGCCGAGAAGGGCCTGCACCTTGACGCGGCTTTCCTGCGCGACCGTGTCGATCCAGGGGCGGCCGACCCAGCTTTCTGCAACATCCAGGTCGCGCGCCAGATCGTCGCTGCCGAAGCCGACGTCCCGGATGGAGCCTGCTTCATCCAGCACGAGGGCGAAGTCCGCCGACGCCACCACCAGCCCGGCTGCGACATCCGCATCCAGGTGGCCCAACGACGTCTGTGCGGTCCTCAATGCTTTCACGCGGCATCCCGTCCTTCATCTCCGGGGACCCCATCGCAGAAACGTCCTCCTGGTCATCTGTCGCTGGTCTTGCGCCTTCGGCGCATGCTGAGCGGCGGGTGATCAGGTCTCCTGTACGAGTAAAGCGAGCAGAGCCTCGGCCTGCAGGACGGCCTGCTGGCCGTCGCAGGCCGTCGCGTCGGCGCCGACCAGCACGGCAAGCTCCGGCTGCGCGACGAAGATGTTGCCGCCGACCAGGATGCCGATCTGCGGATTCCGCGATGCCCGGCGCACCTCCCGGATGAGGCTTGCCAGGGCATCCAGCCGGGTTTCGTCGGCCAGGGTGAAGCCGACGACGCTGAAGGGCTGCGCCCGGACCGTTGCCACCAGTTCGCTGGCGCTGGTGCCGGTGCCGCTGCTGACCACCCAGCCTTGGCGGCGAAAGAACTCACCGACCATGGCCAGCCCGAAGCTGTGCTGTTCCCCCGGCACCGGCGCCAGCAGAACCCGCTTGTCCGTCGGGCGTCCGCTGGCGCGCGTCCTGCCGGACTGGCTGCTGTCGAGCAGCAGCTGCTGCAGGCAGCACAGGCCGATCGTGACACTCGCGAAGTCGCAGAGATCGGCTTCCCACAACGCGCCGAGGTGCCGCGCGGTCGGGGCGAACAGCTCAAGATAGATGCGCTGCGTCGGCACATGCCGCGCGCGCAGGGTGCCGACGAAGGCCGCGGCGGCGGCGACATCGCCCTTGATCGCATGGGCGGTCAGCGTTTCGACATCCTGTTGGGTCGGCCCTGGCCGGTCGGCATCGGCGCGATGGCTCGGGCCGGCTGCCGCGCGTCGCGACAGGATAAGCCGGGGGATCACCTCGGATTCGAGCGCCCTGGCCAGCAGGGCGACGCGCCGATGGTCGGCGCCATGCTCGCCCGGCAGCCGGCCGCCAACCGCCTCGCCGCGCTGGGCGGAGGATCCAGCTCCGGCCGAGGCCGGGTCGGACAGGGCGGTGAGGGTGAACGATCCGGCTTCGGTCATGTCAGCCCGGGGTGCTCCAGCGACCAGGGTTTTCGAGGTCATCGCCCTCTCCCGTGAATGAACTGTCAGGTCCGCGGTCGCGAATGTCAATCCCGATTTACGTCAATGATGCTTGACACTCGGTCGGCGGGCTCGGTAGCCTCTCTCCATGACGCGCGGTGGGGAGAGAGAAGTGAAAACCTGTCCTACCTCCGCGCAACGAGCCTTCGTCGGGTCCACGGTAACGCTCGGGAAGCGTTGCCTGCGGCCGGCGGATGGGCCCGCACCGATGCCAGCGGACTGCCATTGACTGGGGGTTGTCAAGCAATGCTTACGACGCGCCACCTTGCAGGTCTGCTCGATGCGCTGGACGCATCCCCCTGGGGGGCGGCCTCCGGGCGCCGGCTCGCCCGGGCCGAGTCCGACACGCCACCCCTCTACACGCCCGCTGAGCGGCAGCGCCGCGACACCTCGCACTGGACCATGGTGCAGGGCGTCCTGGCCCCGGTGCAGTTCCTGGTCTTCCTGATCAGCCTCGGGCTGGTCTTCCGCTACCTGGCCACGGGGGAGGGCTTCGCCGCCGCCACCGCCTCGGTCGTGGTGAAGACGCTGGTCCTCTACACGATCATGGTCACCGGCTGCATTTGGGAGAAGGAGGTCTTCGGCCGCTACCTCTTCGCGCCGGCCTTCTACTGGGAAGACATGTTCAGCATGCTCGTCCTGGTGCTGCACACCGCCTATCTGGCGGCTGTCTTCCTCGGCATCGGCGATGCGCAGGGGCAGATGCTGCTGGCACTCGCGGCCTATGCGGCCTACCTCGTGAACGCCGCACAATTCGTGCTGAAGCTGCGCGCGGCGCGCAAGCAGGAGGCCCGGCTTGGTGGCCTCGGGGGGATGCGCGCCACATGAGCGCAGCCCCCGCCGTCACTGTTGAGGGCTGTGCGGAGCCGCCCGTGCTCCGTGAGCGCGGGCAGCATGAGGTCTTCTGCGGACTGACCGGCATCGTCTGGCTGCATCGCAAGATCCAGGACGCCTTCTTCCTGGTGGTCGGCAGCCGGACCTGCGCGCATCTGCTGCAATCCGCGGCCGGCGTGATGATCTTCGCCGAGCCGCGCTTCGCCACCGCCATCATCGAAGAACGCGACCTGGCGGGCCTCGCCGATTGCAACGATGAGCTGGACCGCGTCGTCACCCGCCTGATCGAGCGGCGGCCGGATATCCGGATGCTGTTCCTGGTCGGCTCCTGCCCGTCCGAGGTGATCAAGCTCGACCTCTCGCGTGCCGCGCAGCGCCTGTCGCAGCGTTTCATGCCGAAGGTTCGCGTCCTGAACTATTCGGGCAGCGGCATCGAGACCACCTTCACCCAGGGTGAGGATGCCTGCCTCGCCTCTCTGGTGCCTGAGATGCCGGCCGAGCCTGGCGCTGCGCGCTCGCTTCTTGTCGTCGGTGCCCTGGCAGAGGTCGTCGAGGACCAGATGCTGCGGCATTTCGCGGCGCTCGGCGTCGGGCCCGTGCGGTTCCTGCCCGGGCGCAGCGCGGCGGAGCTGCCGCCTGTCGGGCCGGGCACGCGCTACCTGCTGGCGCAGCCCTTCCTGGGCGACACTGCCCGGCTGCTGGAGGCTCGCGGTGCCACGCGGATCGCAGCGCCGTTTCCGCTCGGTGCGGAAGGCACGACGCGCTGGCTGCGTGCGGCGGCCGAAGTCTGGGGCACACCCGAGGAGAAGATCCGCGCCGTGACGGAGCCGGGCGAGGCCCGCGCCCGCGCAGCACTCGCCCGCCACCGGCCGCGCCTGGATGGGCAGAGCATCTTCTTCTTCCCCGACAGCCAGCTTGAGATTCCCCTCGCGCGGTTCCTCTCGCGCGAACTCGGCATGCGTCCGATCGAGATCGGCACGCCGTATCTCCACCGCCAGCACATGGCCGAGGAACTCGTGCTGCTGCCGGCTGGCGTTCAGCTGTCGGAAGGCCAGCATGTGGAACGCCAGCTGGATCGGTGCCGCAGCGCCAAGCCCGACCTGACCGTGTGTGGCCTCGGCCTCGCCAATCCGCTGGAGGCGGAGGGCTTCGCGACCAAATGGTCCATCGAGCTCGTTTTCACGCCGATCCAGGGCTACGACCAGGCAGGCGACCTCGCCGGCCTGTTCTCGCGCCCCTTGGACCGGCGCACCCGGTTGGCGTTGTAGCATGCAGCTCGCGGTCTGGACCTACGAAGGCCCGCCACATGTGGGCGCCATGCGAATCGCCACCGCGATGCGCGGCGTCCACTACGTCCTGCATGCGCCGCAGGGCGACACCTATGCCGATCTGCTCTTCACCATGATCGAGCGGCGGGCCGCGCGCCCGCCTGTCACCTACACCACCTTCCAGGCGCGCGATCTTGGCGGCGACACGGCAGAACTGCTCAAGGCCGCGGCGCGCGATGCCTATGAGCGCTTCCGGCCGGAGGCGATGCTGGTCGGTGCCTCCTGCACGGCAGAGCTGATCCAGGACGATCCGGGTGGCCTGGCGAAGACGCTCGGCCTGCCCGTGCCCGTCGTGCCGCTGGAGTTGCCCTCCTATCAGCGGAAGGAGAATTGGGGCGCGTCGGAGACCTTCTACCAGCTCGTGCGCGCCTGCGCCGGCCCCCATGTGCCGCCGCCAGGCACGCCGCGGCCGGCGCGCGCGCCCGGCCGGGCGCCGCGCTGCAATCTGCTAGGCCCGACTGCGCTGGGCTTCCGCCATCGCGACGATGTGGCGGAGATCCAGAAGCTGCTGGAGGCGATGGGGATCGAGGTTTCGGTCGTGGCGCCGCTTGGCGCGTCGCCGGCCGACCTCGCGCGGCTGGGCGATGCCGATTTCAACGTCGTCCTCTACCCGGAGATCGCAGGCCAGGTCGCGTCCTGGCTGAAGCGCAGCTTTGGCCAGCCGAGCACCACCCAGATCCCGATCGGCGTCGCCGCCACGCGCCGCTTCGTCGCGGAGGTCGCAACCCTCGCCGGGCTGTCCGCCGAGGGCCATGAGGCGGCGCTGCGCATGCCCTGGTATTCGAAGTCGGTCGACAGCACCTACCTGACCGGCAAGCGGGTCTTCATCTTCGGCGATGCGACGCATGCCGTTGCAGCAGCGCGGATCGCGCAGGATGAATTCGCCTTCGAGGTGGTCGGGCTCGGCACCTATAGCCGCGAATTCGCGCGCGAGGTGCGGGAGGCCGCCAAGCCCCTCGGCCTCGAGCCGCTGATCACCGACGATTACCTCGATGTGGAGAAGGCCATCACGGCCCTGCAGCCGGAGCTCGTGCTCGGGACGCAGATGGAGCGCCATATCGCCAAGCGCCTTGGTGTCCCCTGCGCGGTCATCTCCGCGCCGGTGCATGTGCAGGACTTCCCGGCGCGTCATTCGCCGCAGATGGGCTTCGAGGGTGCGAACGTGCTGTTCGACACCTGGGTGCACCCCCTGATGATGGGGCTTGAGGAACATCTGCTCGCGATGTTCCGCGACGATTTCGAATTCAACGATGGCGCCAAGCCCTCGCACCTCGGTGGTGGTGCGCAGGTGGCGCAAGAGCTGGGCAACGGGGGGGCGCCCGCCGCGCCGCCCTTGCCCGCGCCCGCAGCGGTGACTCCCCACGCCGCTGCGGGCGACCCTGTGTCCTGGGGTCCGGATGCGGAAAAGGAGCTGAAGAAGATCCCCTTCTTCGTCCGCGGCAAGGCTCGGCGCAACACGGAACGCTTCGCGGCTGAGCGCGGCGTGGGCGTGATCACGATCGAGACGCTGTACGATGCCAAAGCGCATTTCGCCCGCTGACGGCGCGCCGATGCGCGTCACCATCGTCACGATGGACAGCCATCTGGCGGGCGCGATGCTGCATGCGCGCGGCGACCTGTACCGGGAGATCCCGGGCCTCGAACTCTCGATCCATGCCGCGGATGAATGGGCGGGCGACGAGGTGGCACTCGCGGCCTGCCATGCCGACATCGCGCGCGCCGACATCGTCATCGCAACGATGCTGTTCCTGGAGGAGCATATCGCCGCCGTCCTGCCGGCGCTGGCCGCCAGGCGCCCGCATTGCGACGCGATGGTCTGCATGCTCTCGGCCGGCGAGGTGATGAAGCTGACGCGGATCGGCCGCTTCGACATGGGGGCCGAGGCCACCGGCATCATGGGGCTTCTGAAGAAGCTGCGCGGTGCGAAGAAGGGCGGCGGTTCGTCTGGCCAGGGCCAGATGAAGATGCTGCGCGAATTGCCGCGCCTGCTGCGCTTCATCCCCGGCACGGCGCAGGATGTGCGGGCCTATTTCCTGGCCCTGCAATACTGGCTGGCAGGCAGCCGCGCCAACCTTGCCAACATGATCCGCCTGCTGGTCAACCGCTATGCCGCTGGGCCGCGGAAGGCGCTTGTGGGCACGCTGACCGTCGCGCCGCCCGAGCATTATCCGGAGACCGGTCTCTACCATCCGCGTCTGGCGGCCAAGGTCACCGAACGGCTGGATCAGCTGCCGGTTGGCGGCCGCGAGGGCACGGTCGGGTTGCTGATCATGCGCAGCTACGTCCTGGCCGGTAACGCCGCGCATTATGACGGCGTGATCTCGGCGCTCGAGGCGCGTGGCCTGCGCGTCATTCCCGCCTTCGCCTCTGGCCTCGACAACCGCCCGGCGGTCGAGCGCTTCTTCATGAAGGATGGCCGGCCGGCCGTGGATGCGGTGGTGTCGCTCACCGGCTTCTCGCTGGTGGGCGGGCCTGCCTACAACGACAGCCACGCGGCCGAGGAGCTGCTGGCCAAGCTGGATGTGCCCTATATCAGCGCGCATCCGCTCGAATTCCAGACGATGCGCCAGTGGCAGGCGGACCCCCGCGGCCTGCTGCCGGTGGAAGCCACGATGATGGTCGCCATCCCGGAGCTCGATGGCGGCATCTGGCCGATGACCTATGGCGGCCGCTGCGGCGCGGATGCGACCGGCAAGACCTGCCCGGGCTGCGATGGCGTCAGCTGCCAGCGTGACATGCGCCCGCACCCCGAGCGCAGCGACCGGCTGGCGGAGCGTGTGGCGCGGCTCGTGGCGCTCCGCCGCTCGCAGCGCGCCGAACGCAAGGTTGCGATGGTGCTGTTCAGCTTCCCGCCGAATGCCGGGAATATCGGCACGGCGGCCTATCTCGGTGTCTTCGAATCGCTGCTGAACACGCTGCGCGCCATGCGGGATGCCGGCTATGCCGTGGAGGTCCCGGACAGTGTGGACGCGCTGCGCAACCGCGTGCTGCAGGGCAACGCCTCGCAGTTCGGCGCCATTGCGAATGTCGCGGCGCGGATCACCGCCGATGACCATGTCCGGCGTGAGCGCCATTTGGCCGATATCGAGCGCCAATGGGGCCCGGCGCCGGGCCGCGCGCAATCCGACGGCGCGAGCATTCATGTGCTCGGCGCGCAGTTCGGCAATGTCTTCATCGGCATCCAGCCCGGCTTCGGCTGGGAAGGCGACCCGATGCGCCTGTTGTTCGAACGCGGCTTCGCGCCGACCCATGCCTTCAGCGCCTTCTATCGCTGGCTGCGCGAGGACTTCGGCGCCCATGCCGTGCTGCATTTCGGCACCCATGGCGCGCTGGAGTTCATGCCGGGCAAGCAGGCCGGGCTGTCGGCCGAATGCTGGCCCGATCGCCTGATCGGCGAGCTGCCGAACTTCTACCTCTACGCCTCGAACAACCCGTCCGAGGGCATGCTGGCGAAGCGCCGGGCAGGTGCGGCGCTGATTTCCTACCTCACGCCGCCGGTCGCAACCGCCGGGCTGTATCGCGGCCTGCTCGATCTCAAGGCCTCGCTCGATCGCTGGCGCGGGCTCGACCCCGAATGCGATCCGGGCGTGCGCAGCGCCCTGGCCGAGCTGGTGCAGGCGCAGGCCGCCGCGGTGGAGCTGGCTGAGGCGGAGCCAGCCTGGGATGCGGTCGGGCTCGAAGGCCGGGTCGTCAAACTGGCCGAGGCGCTGCTGGAGCTGGAATACACGCTGATCCCGCATGGGCTGCATGTGATCGGCGACGTGCTGACGCGTCAGCAGCGGGCCGAGACTCTGGATGCAGCGGGCATCACGGATGCGGCCGAACGCGCGCGCCTCGATGCGCTGCTCGCGACCGATCCGGAACTACCCGCGATCCTCCATGCGCTGGATGGCGGCTATATCCGCCCCGCGCCCGGCGGCGATCTGCTGCGCACCACTGCCGTGCTGCCGACGGGCCGCAACCTGCACGGCTTCGACCCCTTCAAGATCCCCTCGGCCTTCGCCTGCCAGGACGGTGCGCGCCAGGCGGAGCGGCTGCTGGCGCGCCATGCCGAGGACGGCAAGGGCCTGCCGGAGACGGTGGCGATTGTCCTGTGGGGCACCGACAATCTGAAGACGGAAGGCGGGCCGCTCGCCCAGGCCTTGTGGCTGATGGGCGCGGAGCCGCGCCACGACAGCTATGGCCGCGTCAGCGGCGCGCGGCTCATCCCGCTCGGGCAGCTGGGGCGGCCGCGGGTGGATGTGATGGTCACGCTGTCCGGCATCTTCCGCGACCTGCTGCCCTTGCAGACGCGGCTTCTGGCCGAGGCGGCTTTGCTGGCCGCGGAGGCGGATGAGCCGCCGGAGCAGAATTTCATCCGCAAGCACGCGCTCGCCTACCAGGCCGAGCATGGCGGCGACATGCAGCAGGCGGCGCTGCGGGTCTTCGGCAATGCCGACGGCGCCTATGGTTCGAACGTCAATGGCATGATCGACGCTGGCGTGTGGACGGATGAGGACGAGCTGGCCGAGACCTATGTTCGCCGCAAGGGCTACGCCTATGGCGTGGACGGCAAGCCCGCCCGCCAGGACAAGGTGCTGAAGCAGCTGCTGTGCAGTGTCGAGGTGACGTACCAGAACCTCGACAGCGTCGAGGTCGGGCTCACCACGATCGACCAGTATTTCGACACGCTCGGCGGCATCAGCCGCGCGGTGCGGCGCGCCCGGGGTGGCGCGGAAGCGGCGGTCTATGTCGGCGACCAGACGCGTGGCGCCGGCGTGGTGCGGACGGTGGCCGAGCAGGTCGCGCTCGAGACGCGGACCCGCGCTCTCAATCCGAAGTGGTTCGAACCGCTGCTGGCACATGGGTATGAGGGCGTGCGCCAGATCGAGGCGCAGGTCACGAACACCATGGGCTGGTCCGCGACGACCGGCCAGGTGGCGCCCTGGATCTACCAGCAGCTGGCGCAGACCTACATGCTCGACCCCGAGATGCGCGCCCGGCTCGCGAAGCTCAATCCGACGGCATCCGCGCGGATCGCAAGCCGCCTGATCGAGGCGCATGAGCGCCAGTATTGGACGCCGAGCGACGAAACCATCGAGGCCCTGCGCCAGGCAGGCGAAGAACTCGAGGATCGACTGGAAGGCATTGGGGTGGAGATGGCCGCATGACCGTGATCATGAGACCGCCGCCGGGCGCGTCGCATTCCCGCCTTGGCGATGGCGAGGGCAGCGTGCAGGTCCATGCGGATCCGACTGCGAAGATCGAAGGCGCGACCGTCTTCGCGATCTACGGCAAGGGCGGCATCGGCAAAAGCACGACCAGCTCGAACCTTTCGGTGGCGCTCAGCAAGCTGGGCAAGCGTGTGCTGCAGATCGGCTGCGACCCGAAGCACGACAGCACCTTCACCCTGACCGGCCGCATGATCCCGACGGTGATCGATATCCTCGACGGCGTCGGCTTCCATTCCGAGGAACTGCGGCCCGAGGATTTCGTCTTCGAAGGCTACAACGGCGTGCTCTGCATCGAAGCCGGCGGCCCGCCGGCGGGCACGGGCTGCGGCGGTTATGTGGTCGGGCAGACGGTCAAGCTGCTGAAGGAACATCACCTGCTCGAGGAGACGGACATCGTCATCTTCGACGTGCTGGGCGACGTGGTGTGCGGTGGCTTCGCGGCACCCCTGCTGCATGCCGACCGGGGCCTGATCGTCGCGGCGAATGACTTCGACAGCATCTTCGCCATGAACCGCATCGTCGCCGCGATCAAGGCGAAGTCGGTGAATTACGGCGTACGGCTGGGCGGTGTCATCGCCAACCGCTCCCGCGATATCGACCAGATCGAGAAGTTCAACGCCGCGTCGGGCATGAAGACGCTGGCGCATTTCCCCGATCTCGACGCCATCCGGCGCTCGCGCCTCGCGAAGAAGTCGATCTTCGAGATGCCGGATTCGCCCGAGATCGAGGCAGTGCGGCAGGAATATCTGCGCCTTGCGGCCAGCCTGCTCGCCGGCGTGCAGCCGCTGGAGGCCATGCCGCTCAAGGATCGTGAGATCTTCGACCTGCTGGGGTTCGACTGATGCCCACAGCGACCTACCAGACGCGCCGTGGCGAGCTGCACGAATACTTCGACCGGACGGCGATCCGCGCCTGGGAACGCCTGACCTCGGATGCGCCGGTCTCCGGTATCCGGGCGACGGTGCGTGCCGGGCGGGATGCCATGCGCGCCACGCTGTTGTCCTGGCTTCCCGCGGACCTCACCGGGCGGCGCGTGCTGGATGCGGGCTGCGGCACCGGCGCGCTGGCGGTGGAGGCCGCGAAGCGCGGCGCCGAGGTGGTCGCGGTGGATATCGCGCCCGGGCTGATCGAGATCGCACGCCAGCGCATCGGGCAGATCCCTGGCCCGGGCCGTGTCGAATTCCTTGCGGGCGACATGTTCGACCCGGCGCTGGGCCGCTTCGATCATGTCGTGGCGATGGACAGCCTGATCCACTACCGCGCCGAGGATATCGTGCGCGTTCTGGCCGGGCTGGCTGACCGCACGGAGGCCTCGCTCGCCTTCACCTTCGCGCCGCGGACGGCGCTGCTGTCGGTGATGCATGCCGCCGGCCGCTTCTTCCCGCGCGGCGACCGTGCGCCTGCCATCGCGCCGGTGGGCGAGGCTACGCTGCGCAACCTCATCCAGCGGGAGCCGGGCCTGCAGGGCTTCGGCACCGGGCGCCACCGGCGCATCGCATCCGGCTTCTACACCTCCCATGCGATGGAGTTGTGCCGCCGATGAACCGGATCGAGGCACGCATGGCGCGCGTCTGGACGCGGGTGGGAAGCCACCTGCTGCCATTCGCCGATGCGTCCTCTCCGGGGCTGCCCTGGTCGCGGCTGCTGCGGCTTTCGCTGTTCCAGATCTCTTGCGGCATGACGGCCGTGCTGCTCATCGGCACGCTGAACCGGGTGATGATTGTCGAGCTGCATGTGGCGGCCGGCCTCGTGGCCGTCATGCTGGCCCTGCCGCTGATCTTCGCGCCGCTGCGCGCGCTGATCGGCTTCCGCTCCGACACCTATCGCTCGCTGCTGGGGTGGCGACGCGTGCCCTATATCTGGCTGGGCACGGTGATCCAGTTCGGCGGGCTGGCGATGATGCCCTTCGCGCTGATCGTGCTGTCTGGCGATACCTGGGCGCCAGCCTGGGTGGCGCAGGCCTCGGCTGCCATTGCCTTCCTGATGGTGGGCGCTGGGATGCACACCGTGCAGACGGTGGGCCTCGCGTTGGCGACCGACCTCGCGCCGCGGGAGTCGCAGCCCAATGTGGTCGCCGTGTTGTCGCTCATGCTGCTGGTCGGCATGGTGATCGCGGCCATCGGCTTCGGGCTGTTCCTGGCCGATTTCAGCCAGCTCCGGCTGATCCAGGTCATCCAGGGCTGCGCCGCAATGACGCTGATCCTGAACTTCATCGCCATGTGGAAGCAGGAAGCGCGCAACCCCGACCGCACCCGCGGCGCGCAGGCGTCGGATCCGGGCTTCGTGGAAAGCCTGCGACAGCTGCGCGCGTCCGGGCCCTGGGATCGCCGCCTGGTGGCTGCGGCGTGCGGCTTTGCCGGATTCGCGATGCAGGATGTGCTGCTTGAGCCCTATGGCGGGCAAATCCTGGGGCTCAGCGTTGGCGCGACCACGGGCCTCACCGCCCTGCTGGCGGGTGGGAGTGCCATCGGTTTCGTCGCGGGTGCGCGCTGGCTGTCCGATGGCGCCGATGCGCATCGGCTGTCGGCTTATGGGTCGCTGATGGGCATCTTCGCCTTCGGCCTCGTCATCCTGTCGGGCCTTGTTGAATACGCGCCGCTCTTCGCGCTGAGCGTCATCTGCATCGGGCTCGGCGCGGGGCTCTTTGCCCATGCGACGCTCACCTCCTGCATGCGGCTTGCGCCGCCGCACCAGGTCGGGCTTGCGCTCGGCGTCTGGGGCGCCGTGCAGGCCACGGCGGCGGGTCTTGCCATCGCCATCGGCGGCGTCCTCCGCGACCTGCTCGGGGGGCTCGCTGCAAGTGGCGCCCTGGGCGAAGCCCTGTCTGGCCCCGCGACGGGCTACGTCGCCGTCTACGCTGTCGAGATTGCCTTGTTGTTCATCACCCTGGCCGTGGTCGGTCCGCTCGTGCGTGGCACGAGCGATCCCCGTTCGCGACCGCAACCGGGATCCGGCATCGCCGGATCTGCCCACGTCTGAGGGATCAACGGAGGTCCACCATGACACCTGCGCCCACACCGGTCTTCCAGGACCTGGCCGCCTTGTCGCTCTACGCCTTCTTCGCATTCTTCCTTGTGCTGGTGCTGTGGTTGCACCGCGAGGGCAAGCGGGAGGGATACCCGCTGATCTCGGATCGGGAGGGCCGCCCCTTGCGCGCCCCGATCGAAGGCTTCCCCGCGACGCCCGACCCGAAGAGCTACATCCTGCCGCATGGCCATGGCACGGTGCACGCGCCGGCCGCGGGCGAGGAGCGGGACATGACGGGCATCCTGAAGGCCTATGATCCCTTCCCGGGTGCCTCCCAGATCGCATTGGGTGATCCGATGCAGGATGGTGTCGGCACGGCGTCCTATGCGCTTCGTGCGGATACGCCCGACCTCGACTGGGATCACGGCGCGCCGAAGATCGTGCCGCTGCGCGCCGCGCCCGGCTGGTACATCCCCGAAGGCGACCCCGAGCTCCGCGGCCGCCCTGTGATGGGCCTCGACAACAAGGTCGCGGCCACGGTGGTGGACCTTTGGGTGGACAAGTCCGACGTCCTGCTCCGCTACATCGAGGTGGAAGTCACCGG
Organism: Roseomonas sp.; assembly: GCA_044348345.1. Taxonomy (GTDB): domain Bacteria; phylum Pseudomonadota; class Alphaproteobacteria; order Acetobacterales; family Acetobacteraceae; genus Falsiroseomonas. The sequence goes on from JBIKSZ010000001.1 coordinate 35,138, forward strand.
CAGTGCGAAGCGCGTGCTGATCCCGCTCGGTGTCGTGCGCTGGAGCGGCGAGGGCCCGGTGAAGGTCGATACCGCGACCTCCGCGCAGATCGCCGCCGCGCCGGTCACGGCGAAGCCGGAGACGGTCACGCTGCGCGAGGAAGACCGGATCAGCGGCTATTTCGGCGGCGGCGAACTCTATGCCCTGCCGGGCGACGTCGAGTCCTTTGCATGAGCAACCAGACCCGCCCCGACTTCTTCGAGCATGACAGCGAGCCGGTGCGGGGCCTGCCGGCCCCGCTGCCGGCAGGCGAGACGCTGCTGTGGCAGGGCGCGCCCCGCTTCAACGGCCTCGCGCGGCGGGCGCTGCATCTGCGCTGGATGTCCGTGTACTTCCTGATCCTCGCGCTGTGGCGGGGCACGGCACTGGTCGCGGGCGGCGCCAGCCATGTCGCTGTGCTGCAAGGCATGGCGCTGGTCCTCGCGGTCGGCACCATCCCGATCGCGCTGCTGGTGCTCTATGGTTGGGCCTCGGCGCGCAGCACGGTCTACACCGTCACGTCGCGGCGCGTGGTGATCCGCACGGGCGTCGCCTTGCCGATGACGGTCAATATCCCCTTCGCGGTCATCGGCAGCGCGGCGGTCGCCCAGCATGCGGATGGCACGGGCGACATCGCGCTGCAGATCACGCCGCCGCATCGCGTGTCCTGGCTGGGGCTCTGGCCGCACACCCGGTCCTGGCACGTCTCGAAGCCGCAGCCGACGCTGCGCGCCGTCGCCGAGCCCGAGGCGGTGGCGCAGCTTCTGGCCCGCGCCCTGGCCGGTGCCGCCGCGATGCCGGTCCGCGCCCTTGCGTCCCAGCCAATCGGTCGCGCTGCCGGCAAGCCGGCAGCCGAGGCGATGGCCTGAGAGGAGGCGGGGATGGCCAGCGCACTTCTCCGCAACGGCGCCCTGCCCCGCGGCATGGTGCTGGGCACCATGATCGTCATGGCGGGCACGCTCGTCCTGGCGACGCTCGGCCATGACGCGCCGGTCAACCCAGCCTCGGCCGGCCTGCAGCCAACCGCCTCCCGCGATCTGCGCTTCTCTGACCGGGCGGATGGCGCGGTGGTGGTGACGAATGCGCAGACCGGGCGCGAGGTGGATGTGGTGGAGCCGGGCACGGAGGGTTTCGTGCGCGGCGCCATGCGCGGCCTGGTGCGCCAGCGGCGCCTTGCGGAGATCGGGCCGGACATGCCGTTCCGCCTGAGCGTCTGGCCCGATGGCCGGATCACGCTGCAGGATACGGCAAACGGCAACACGATGGAGTTGCATGCCTTCGGCCGGACGAATGCCGAAGCCTTCTTGCGTCTTTTGTCAGCAGAGGAGTGAGAACGCCATGACGGACCACTGGGGAGTGGGCCGGGCGATTTTCGGCGGTCGAACCGTCGAGGTGCCCTGCACAGTGGAAATCGAGAGGACTGCGGAGTTCTTCCACGCGAATGCGATCCCCGAAGGGATCGAGCTGCGCCCGGGCGACCGGGTGCTGGTCCACGGCACGCCTGATCATATCGCGTTCGGGGAGCGCATCTCCTTCGCGACGACGGCCACCGTCTATCGCGCCGGCCCGATCGAACGCTTCTGGACGCAATGGTCGGCGCTGTTCGAGCTGACGGAGCTCTATCACTGCGGCTTTGAGCCCAAGGAGGTCGCATGAACGCCATGGCGCCCGCCGGGCGCCCCTCCTCCACGAGCGAGAGCACGCAGCTCGCGCTGACGGAGACGGTCCTCTCGCCGCGCTTCTACACCACGGATTTCGCCGCCATGGACGCGATCAGCGTCGAGAGCGTGCGCGAGCAGTGGGACAGGCTGATGGCGGAGTTCCACGCCGATCCGAACAAGGGTCACTTCATCCGCACCGCCGAATTCGACGCCTTCGATCTGAAGACGCTGCCGGAGCCGCTGCAGAAGGAGTTGCTGGAATTCCTCGTCAGCAGCGTCACTGCCGAATTCTCAGGCTGCGTGCTCTACGCCGAGATCAAGAAGCGCGTCACGAACCCGGATATGAAGGATCTGTTCGGCGTCATGGCGCGTGATGAAAGCCGCCATGCCGGCTTCATCAACGACACGCTGAAGGACATGAATGTCGGTGTGGATCTGGGCTTCCTGACGAAGGCCAAGAAGTACCACTACTTCCAGCCGAAGTTCATCTTCTACGCGACCTACCTGTCTGAGAAGATCGGCTATGCGCGCTACATCACGATCTTCCGGCAGTTCGAGCGCCACCCCGAGCTTCGCTTCCACCCGATCTTCAAGTGGTTCGAGAAGTGGTGCAACGACGAGTTCCGCCATGGCGAGGCCTTCGCGCTGCTGATGCGCGCGAACCCTGATCTGGTGAAGGGCGTCAACCGGCTCTGGGCGCGGTTCTTCCAGTTGGCGGTCTTCGCGACGATGTTCGTCCGCGATCACGCCCGGCCGGAATTCCACAAGGCGCTCGGCATGGACGCGACGGATTACGACATGCGCGTCTTCCGCATCACGGAGGAGATCTGCCGCCAGGTCTTCCCCGACACGCTCGACGTGGACAATCCGGCCTTCCTGCGCAACCTGCAGCGCCTGAACGCCATTGCCGAAGCCCTTGGCCGCGCGAAGGCCCAGGGCGGGATCCTCGGCAAGGCGAAGCAGCTGGCGCTGTCCGCGGCGGCTGCTGGTGTCTTCGCGCGGCTCTATCTCATGCGCCCGCGCCGGCATGCGCTGCCGGACGATGCGCGCCTGTCGCCGGCCTGGTAGGCGGGGCGCGCTGGCATGGCCGAATACGGGCTTCCCGCCCTCTTCACGCTGCTCATCTGGTGGTTCAGCACGGGGCTGATCATCTATCTGGATGGGCTGCGGCGGGAGACGTTCCGCTGGACCATGCTCGGCGCGACCACGCTGCTGCTCGCTGGCCTGTTCGGCCTGCATGCGCTGGCCTGGGATCTCAGCCCGTCCGGGGCCTGGCTTGGCTTCGTCTGCGGCCTGTTGTGCTGGGCCTGGATCGAGATCGCCTTCCTCACCGGTCTCGTCACGGGGCCGCGGCGCACGGCGATCCCGCCTGGTCTTCAGGGCTGGGCGCGGCTGCGGGGGGCCTTGGCGGCCATTCTCTGGCACGAGCTGGCCATCATCGCGCTCGCCGCCGCGCTTGTCGCCTTGACATGGGGCGCGCCGAACCAAATCGGCACCTGGACCTTCCTGGCGTTCTGGGCGATGCGGCAAAGCGCGAAGCTGAATTTGTATCTCGGTGTCCGGAACCTATCGGAGAATTTCCTTCCGGATCACTTGCGGTATCTGGAGAGCTTCTTCTCCCGGCGGCCGATGAATTGGCTGTTTCCCTTCTCCATCGTCGTCGGGGTCCTGGCCTGCGTGTTGCTGGCCCTTGCGGCGCTCTCGCCGGACGCCACCCGGCATGAGGCGGTGGGCTTCACCCTGCTCGCCACCCTCGTGGCGCTGGGTTTGCTTGAGCATATCTTCATGGTCCTGCCGGTTTCTGCGGACCTGTTGTGGCGCTGGGGTCTTGCGTCGCGCCCCGCGGCGAAGCAGGAGGGACGGCCCGAGCCGTCCACCATCGCATGACGCGGGTTGGCTTGATCACGATCAATGGGGCGGTGTGGCCCACCTGTCAGGATGCCTGTCGCGCAGCGCCGCCGCGACATGGCCGTAGCCAGATGGCGCCATCAGGTCGATGGGGGCAAGGATGAACTACGAGAACTTCTTCCGGGCGCAACTCGAAGGTCTGCGGCGTGAGGGTCGTTACCGCGTCTTCGCCGATATCGAGCGGCAGGCCGGCAGCTTCCCCAAGGCCATCCGGCACGATGCCGGCAAGACCCGCGAAGTGACCGTCTGGTGCTCCAACGACTATCTCGGCATGGGCCAGCACCCGAAGGTGCTCGCGGCCATGCATGAGGCGCTGGACCGTTATGGCGCCGGCGCGGGCGGCACGCGGAACATCTCCGGGACCAACCACATGCATGTCCTGCTGGAGCGCGAGCTCGCGGATCTGCATGGCACGGAATCCGCCCTGCTGTTCAACTCCGGCTACATGTCGAACTGGGCGAGCCTGTCCACGCTGGCCGCGCGGATGCCGGGCTGCATCATCATCTCCGACGAGATGAACCATGCCTCCATGATCGAAGGCATGCGCCACAGCCGTGCGGATCGGCGCCTGTTCCGCCACAACGACGTCGCCGATCTGCGCCGCATCCTGGCGGAACTGCCGAAGGATGCGCCGAAGCTGATCGCCTTCGAGAGCGTCTATTCGATGGATGGCGACATCGCCCCGATCGCGGCCATCTGCGATGCGGCGGACGAATTCGGCGCGATGACCTATTGCGACGAGGTCCATGCCACGGGCCTCTACGGTGCCCGCGGTGGCGGCATCACCGAGCGTGACGGCGTGGCGCACCGCGTGACCGTGATCGAAGGGACGCTCGCCAAGGCCTTCGGCGTGATCGGCGGCTACATTGCGGGCTCGACCGCGATGGTGGATTTCGTGCGCAGCTTCGCCTCGGGCTTCATCTTCTCGACCGCCCTGCCGCCGGCGGTTGCCGCTGGCGCGCGCGCTGCGATCCAGCACCTGAAGCAGAGCGGCGCCGAGCGTGAGGCCCTGCAGGAGCGGGCGCGCATGCTGCGCAAGCGCCTGGATGCCATCAACGTCCCGCACCTCGACAACCCGAGCCATATCGTGCCGGTGATGGTGTACGACCCGGTGCAGTGCAAGCGGATCAGCGACATCCTGCTCGACCGCTACGGCGTCTATGTGCAGCCGATCAACTACCCCACGGTCCCGCGCGGGACCGAGCGGCTGCGCATCACGCCGAGCCCGGTGCACACCGATGCCGACATGGACCACCTCGTGGAAAGCCTCGAGGCCGTCTGGTCGCAGTTCCGTCTGCGGCGGGCGGCCTGATGGACGCGCCCGGGTCTGGTTCTCGGGCCATGCCGGATCACGAGACATCGGCGGGCCGTGGCTTCGCCGCCGCGCGGAAGCCGGTTGCGCGGCCCGCGCGGCTTGTCTTCCCCTTCAGCGCGATCGTCGGCCAGGACGAGATGAAGCTGGCGCTGCTGATCGCGGCGGTGGACCCCGCTATCGGCGGCGTCCTTGTCTTCGGCGATCGCGGCACCGGGAAATCCACCACTGTCCGTGCCCTGGCCGCGCTGCTGCCGCCGATGCGCGCGGTGGCGGGCTGCCCCTTCTCCTGCGACCCCGCGAAGCCCGGCGGCCATTGCGAGGCCTGCCGCGCCGCCGCGCGCCGCGTCGCGCTCAGCGTGCCCGTGCCGGTGGTGGATCTGCCGCTCGGCGCGACGGAGGACCGCGTCACCGGCGCGCTCGATATCGAGCGTGCGCTGGCCGATGGCGTGAAGGCCTTTGAGCCCGGCCTGCTGGCCCGCGCGCATCGCGGCTTTCTCTATATCGACGAGGTGAACCTGCTGGAGGATCACCTGGTGGATCTGCTGCTGGATGTCGCGGCCTCCGGTGAGAATGTCGTCGAGCGCGAAGGCATCAGCATCCGCCATCCCGCCCGCTTCGTGCTGATCGGCAGCGGCAACCCGGAGGAGGGTGAGCTGCGCCCGCAACTCACGGATCGCTTCGGCCTCGCCGTCGAAGTGCGGACGCCGCGCGACCTGCCGACGCGGATCGAGGTGGTCCGCCGCCGCGATGCGTTCGAACAGGACCCGAAGCGCTTCGTCCGCGCCTGGGCGAAGGAGGAGGCCGCGATCCGCCGGCGCATCCTGGCCGCGCGGCGCCTGCTGCCGCGGGTCGAGGTGCCGACCGAGATGCTGGAGGCCGCGGCGAAGCTCTGCCTCGCGCTCGGCACCGATGGGCTCCGCGGGGAACTGACGCTGATGCGCACCGCCCGCGCGCTGGCGGCTTTGGATGGCGATCGCGTGGTGACGCTCGATCACATCCGCCGCATCGCGGGGCCTGCGCTGCGGCATCGCCTGCGCCGCGATCCGCTCGACGAAGCCGTCGCCGGGACGCGGGTGGAGCGTGCCCTCGCCGAGGCCCTGCCCGCGTGACCTCTGGCGCGGGCCACGCCATAACAACGGCCGCGCCCGACCCCGCCGCGGAGGCGATGCAGGCCGCGCTGCTGCTGGCGGTGGATCCGGCCGGGCTCGGTGGCGCGATCTTGCGTGCGTCGCCAGGACCCGCGCGCGATGCCTGGCTGGCGCGGCTGCGGGCCGGGTTGCCGGCGGGCACGCCCTGGCGGCGCCTGCCGCTCGGCGTGCCGGATAGCCGGCTGCTCGGCGGGCTCGACCTCGCGGCCACTCTCGCCGCAGGCCGCCCCGTGGCGGAGCGCGGCGTGCTGGCCGAGGCCGATGGCGGGATCGTGGTGGCCGCGATGGCCGAACGCCTGGATTCCGCAACCGCCGCACGCATCGTCGCGGTGATGGATCGCGGCGAGGTCTCGGTGCAGCGCGATGGCCTGTCGGCGGAACTTCCCGCGCGGCTCGGCCTGGTCGCGCTGGATGAAGGGATCACGCCGGAGGAGGCAGCGCCGGCCGCGCTGCGCGCCCGCTTGGCCTTCCTGCTGGACCTGCCGGCGACAGCGCCCTCTGCCGCCAAGGTGGATGCGGATGCGATCTGCGCGGCGCGTCTTCGGCTGCCGCGCCTGCAGCCGGATGACAGTTTGACCGAGGCGATGTGCGCCACCGCCGCCGCGCTCGGCATTGACGATCTCCGGGCGCCGCTTCTGGCGCTCCGCGCGGCCCGTGCCGCCGCGGCGCTGGCGGGGCGGCACGCGGTGAGCGCCGAGGATGCGGGCCTGGCCGCCCGGCTTGTCCTGGCACCGCGCGCGACATCCCTGCCGCCGCAGGACCAGCCCGAGGAGCAGCCGCCCGAACCGCCGCCGCCCGATGATCGGCAGGACCGGGCGGAGGAGCCCGAGCGCGGCCCCGACCCGAAGGAATTGCAGGAGATGCTGGTCGCGGCGGCCCAGGCCGCACTCCCGGCCGGCCTGCTGGAGGCGCTGCAACTGCGCGAGGCCGCGCGCAAGCGCCAGGCGGCGGAAGGCAAGGCAGGCGCCCGGCGCGACGCCGCGCAGCGCGGCCGTCCGATTGGGACGCGCGCTGGCACTTTGCGCGCGGGCGCGCGGCTGGCGCTGGTGGAGACGCTGCGCCACGCCGCGCCCTGGCAGGCGGTGCGCCGGCGCGAACAGCCGCAGGGCCCGCCCATCCGCGTCCGCAAGGAAGATATCCGCCTCAGGCGCTTCCGGCAGAAGGCCGGCACGACGACGATCTTCGTGGTGGACGCCTCCGGCTCTGCCGCGTTGCATCGGCTGGGCGAGGCCAAGGGTGCCGTGGAGACGCTGCTGGCGGATTGCTATGTGCGCCGCGACCAGGTCGCGGTCGTGGCCTTCCGTGGTCAGGGGGCGGAGGTCCTCCTGCCGCCGACGCCCTCGCTCGTGCGGGCGAAGCGCAGCCTGGCCGGTCTGCCGGGTGGCGGGCCGACGCCGCTGGCCTCAGGCCTCGACGCAGCGGCGGGTCTCGCCGCGGAGTCGGCACGGCGCGGGCGCACCCCTTTGCTGGTGCTGCTGACGGATGGGCGCGCGAATATCGCGCGCGACGGCACGCAGGGCCGCCCGGCGGCCGAGGCAGATGCGCTGGCCGCCGCCGCGCCGATCCGCCTGGCCGGGATTCCGACGCTGCTGGTGGATACGTCGCCGCGGCCGCACCCTTATGCGAAGCGCCTGGCCGAGGCGATGGGCGCGCGCTACCTGCCGCTGCCGGCGGCCGATGCGGTGCGGCTGTCGGGGGCGGTCGCCGCGGCGCGGCCCGCGGCGTGACGCGCCATGGTGGACCATCCGTCCTGGGAGCATGAGGGGCGGGACTGGCCGAACCGCGAGTCCAGCCGCTTCGTCATGGCCGGCGGCTTGCGGTGGCATGTGCAGGTGGCGGGGCAGGGGCCGGATCTTCTGCTGGTCCACGGCACGGCCGCGGCCACGCATTCCTGGCGGGATGTTCTGCCGCTGCTCGCCACCCGCTTCCGCGTGATCGCGCCCGACCTGCCCGGCCATGGCTTCACCAGCCTGCCCGCTGCGCAGCGCCTGTCCCTGCCCTGGATGGCGGCCAGCCTCGATGCGTTGCTGAAGGCGCTCGGCGCCAATCCTGTGCTGGTCGCGGGGCATTCGGCCGGCGCGGCCGTGCTGCTGCGTTTGGCGCTTGATGGGCGGATCGCGCCGCGAACGGTCGTCAGCATGAATGGCGCGCTGCTGCCGCTCGGCGAGCGCCATGCGGCCTTCTTCACCAGCGCGGCGCGTATGCTGGTGGGGCTGCCCTTCGTGCCTTCTCTCTTCGCATGGCGCGCCTCGAACCGCGCGGTGGCGGAGCGCTTGCTGCGCGACACCGGCAGCCGGATCGATGCGCGCGGGGTGGACCTCTATGCGCGGCTGTTCCGGCATTCCGGCCATGTCGCCGCGGCGCTCGGCATGATGGCGAATTGGGACCTGGCGCCGCTGCTGCACGACCTGCCGCGCCTCGGGCCGCGTCTGGTGCTGGCGGTCGGCGGCGCCGACCGCACTGTCCCGCCCGCCCAGGCGGGGCGCGTGCGGGCGCGGCTGCCCGCCGCGCGCATCGTGACGCTGCCCGGCCTCGGCCATTTGGCGCATGAGGAACAGCCAGGGCAGGTGGCCACTCTGCTGGCCCGGCTGCACGATGAAGGGGCGGATGCGGAAATCGGCTCGCCCTCCGTGTCAATCTTGCCTTACAGTCGTGCCGGCTGACGGCGGAACCCTGCATGCCTCTCCATGAGCCCGAGACGTTGCACGCTGACATGGCGGCTTGCCGCGCCATGTTGTCGGGCGGATCCAAATCCTTTGCCGCCGCGGCACGGCTGCTGCCGCGCCGTGTCGCGGAGCCGGCGACCGCGCTCTACGCCTTCTGCCGCCTGGCCGACGATCTGATCGACGAGGGGGGTGGCGCGGGGGCGCTTGGGCATCTGCGGCAGCGGCTCGATGGCATCTATGCAGCGCAGCCCTTCGCGCATCCGGCAGACCGTGCTTTTGCGCGCGTGGTCGCCCGCTTCGCCATTCCCCGCGCGCTGCCGGAAGCGCTGCTGGAGGGGCTGGCCTGGGATGCCGAGGGGCGGCAATGCGCGGACCTCGCGGCGCTCGAAGCCTATGCAGCGCGAGTCGCGGCCGCGGTCGGCGCCATCATGACGCTACTGATGGGCGTGCGCTGCCCGCGCGCCATTGCGCGGGCCTGCGACCTTGGTGTTGCGATGCAGTTCACCAACATCGCCCGCGATGTCGGGGAAGATGCGCGGAACGGCCGCCTCTATTTGCCGCATGACTGGCTGCGGGAGGCCGGGATCGAGCCGGCGGACTTCCTCGCCGCGCCGGTCTTCACCCCGGCGCTCGGGCGCGTCATCGCCAGGCTGCTGAAGGCGGCCGATGTGCTCTATGCCCGGTCCGAGGCTGGCATCGCGCTGCTGCCGCGCGATTGCCGCGCAGGCATCGCAGCGGCGCGATTCGTCTATGCCGAGATCGGCCGCGAGCTGGAGCGGCGGGGTCTCAATTCCGTGGCGATGCGCGCAGTGGTGCCGGGGCATCGCAAGCTGCGCCTGATGGCGCGCAGCCTGCACATGCTGGAGGAGCGGGCGGGCGATCAGGCCGCGCCGCCGCTGGCCGGCAATCGCTTCCTGGTGGAGGCGGTGGAGCAGATGCCCGCGGCCAGCGAGGCCTTGCCGCCCCCGCCCGCCTTCCGCGACCGCCTGCTCTGGGCGGTGGAACTATTCGACCGGCTGGACCGCATGGATCGCGTGCCGATGGGGTCCGTCAGATCAGCGTGACGCACATCAAGGCCGCGTCTCGCTCGGCACCAGTGCCGTCCCGCAGCCGGCTCTCAGCCAACGACGCGCCGGTAAAGGTGCCAGGTGGCGTGACCCAGCACCGGCAGCACCACCGCCAGGCCGATCCGGCGGATATCCACGGCAGCCGCAGACGCGAAGGATGCTGGAGCGGGCCAACTGCGTGCCATGGGCACCTCCCGGGTCCGGGACGGCTCGGGCGATCGAGGCGGCTCCGAGCCGTGCAGCCTCCAAGATGGGATGCCCGCGGGCCGCCGGACCTCACAAGCGCCGGAGGCCAGCCCATCGAGAGCCCCACCGAAAGCCGTTGACTTACGTGTCAAGAAAGACTGACACTTGGAGTGACAAACCGGACTGACGCATCGGGTGGGCCAAGCCGGTTGCGCGCGGCGCCAGATCCGCTTGGGAGACAGGGCATGGATGTTGCCGCGCGCATCGAGGCCAGCCTGGCTGACGCCGTGCTGCTGGCCGAGGCCTCCGGCGCGCCACCGCGCCTTGCGGCGGCCATGCGACATGCTGTCTTTCCCAAGGGCGCCCGGATCAGGCCCCGCCTGACGCTCGCGGTCGCTGCGGCCTGTGGCGACGACCGCCCGGCGCTCACCTCGGCCGCGGCGGCGGCGATCGAATTGCTGCACTGCGCCAGCCTGGTGCATGACGACATGCCCTGTTTCGACGATGCCGAGACGCGGCGGGGCAAGCCCAGCGTCCACCGGGCCTTCGGCGTGCCGCTGGCGGTGCTGGCCGGCGATGCGCTGATCATCCTGGCGTTCCAGACACTTGCCCGGGTCGGGCCAGGCGCCTCCGACCGGCTTGGCCCTGTCCTGGCGGCGGTGGGGGAGGGGGTCGGCGTGCCCTTCGGCATCGTCGCCGGCCAGGCCTGGGAATGCGAGACCCAGGTCGATTTGTCCGAATACCAGCGCCAGAAAACCGGCGCCCTCTTCGCCGCGGCCTGTGTCGCCGGCGCTGCGGCGTCGGGTCATGCCGAACCCGAGGCCTGGCGGCTTCTCGGTGACCGGCTGGGGGAGGCCTATCAGGTCGCGGACGATCTGCGCGACGCGGTGGAGGATGAGGCGAGCCTCGGCAAGCCGGTGGGGCGCGATGCGGCGCTCGGCCGGCCCAGCGCGGTGGCGGTGTTCGGGCTCGGCGGCGCTGTGGCGCGGCTGCGTGCGTTGAGCGAAGGCGCGGTGGCGGCCATCCCGGCCTGCCCGGGGCAGGCCATGCTCCGTGGGCTGATGCTGCAGGAAGCCCAGCGGCTGGTGCCGCGGAAGCTTGCCACGGCCGCATGAGCGCGTCCGCCGATCTTGGAGGGCCCTTGCCGGCCAGCTGGCGCGACCGGTTCCGGGCGTGGCGAGAGGGGCTGACGGCATCGCCTGGCTTCCGGCGCTGGGCGGCGGCGTTTCCCCTGACGCGCCCGCTGGCGCGCCGCCGGGCGCGGGCGCTGTTCGACCTCTGTGCGGGCTTCATCTACTCGCAGATCCTGCTGGCCTGCGTCCGGCTGCGTCTGTTCGACCTGCTGCGGGAGGGGCCTCAGGCGGAGTCGGCCCTGGCCGCACGTATGGACCTGCCCGCGGAGGGCGCGTCCCGCCTGTTGCGCGGCGCGGCGGCGCTCGAACTGGTGGCGCTGCGCGACGATGGGCGCTGGGCGCTGGGGCCGCTTGGTGCGGCGATGATCGACAACCCCGGCATCGCGGCCATGGTCGAGCACCATGCCATGCTCTACGCCGACCTGACCGATCCGGTGGCGCTGCTGCGGCGGCCGCGGGGCGGCAACGCGCTGTCGGGCTACTGGGCCTATGCCGGCGCCGACGCCCCGGGCGAGCTGCAGCGCGACCGCACGGCCGACTACACCGCGCTGATGGCGGCCTCCCAGCCCATGGTCGCGGAGGAGGTCATCGCCGCCTACGACTTCCGTCGGCACCGTTGCCTGCTGGATGTCGGGGGCGGCAGCGGCGCCTTCCTGGCCGCGGTCGCGGCGGCGACGCCGGATCTCCGGCTGATGCTGTTCGACCTGCCGGCCGTGGCCCAGCAGGGGCGGGAACGCTTTGCGCGGCTGCGGCTGGAGGCGCGGGCCACCGCCTTCGGCGGCGACTTCGCGCAGGACCCGCTGCCGTCGGGCGCCGATCTCGTGAGCCTCGTCCGCGTCCTGCATGACCATGACGATGAGGTGGTGATGGGCCTGCTGCGCAGCGTCCGCGCCGCCTTGCCTGCCGGCGGGCGCCTGCTGGTGGCGGAGCCGATGGCCGGCACCCCGGGGGCGGAGCCGGCGGGAGACGCCTATTTCGGCATCTACCTTCTCGCCATGGGGCGCGGGCGTCCGCGGCGGGCGGAGGAGCTGCAGGGCATGTTGCGGGCCGCGGGCTTTGCCCAGAGCCGGCTTCTGCCCACCCGGACGCCGCTGCTGACCCGGGTGCTGGTGGCAGATGTCACGCTGCCCTGACGAAATCTGTCAGTTTGACTTGACATTGTGTGATGTCAGCGTAGGCTGACGTTCCGAAGAGATGCTCGGAAGACCCGTGGACACTCTAGCTGTCGTCCTGGAAGCACCTGAAAGGCTTGCACTGAGCCGGCTCCAACTGGCCGGCGCGGGCGAGGACGACGTCGTCGTGGACGTCGAGTGGAGCGGCATCAGCACCGGGACGGAGCGGCTGCTCTACACCGGCCGGATGCCGCCCTTTCCTGGCATGGGCTATCCGCTGGTCCCCGGTTACGAGTCGGTCGGTCGCATCGCGCAGGCTGGCGCGAAGGCCGGGCGCCGCGTGGGTGAACGCGTCTTCGTGGCTGGTGCGCGCTGCTTCGGTTCTGTGCGCGGCCTGTTCGGCGGTGCCGCGCGCCGACTCGTGGTGCCAGGCGCCAAGGCGGTTCCGCTGGACGATGCGCTCGGTGCCGATGGCGTCCTGTTCGCCCTGGCGGCGACGGCGCAGCACGCCATCGCGCCTGGTGTGGTGCCGCCTGACCTCATCATCGGCCACGGCGTTCTTGGTCGGCTTATCGCCCGCATCGTTGTCGCGATGGGTGCGCCCCCGCCGACCGTGTGGGAACTCAACCCGCAGCGAGCGAGTGGCGCGCGCGGCTATGCCGTGCTGACGCCCGAGGACGATCCGCGCCGCGACTATCGCTGCATCTGCGATGTCAGTGGCGATTCCAGCCTGCTCGATACGCTCGTCCAGCGCCTCGCGCCGGGTGGCGAGATTGTCCTGGCAGGCTTCTACAGCGCGCCACTCTCCTTCGCCTTTCCGCCCGCCTTCATGAAGGAAGCGCGGATCCGCATCGCGGCGGAATGGCGGGAGCCCGACCTTGTCGCGGTGCAGGCGCTGATCGCCGCCGGCGCCCTGCCGCTCGATGGTCTCGTGACGCATCAGCGCGATTTTGCATCCGCACCGGATGCCTACCGGACCGCCTTCGAAGATCCGGGCTGCCTGAAGATGGTTCTCGACTGGAGGAACTGCCAATGAACGCGCCTGCCGGATTCCAGCCGAGCCGCGACGCGCAGGCCAGCATGGCCGACCAGCTGCGCCAGGAAGCAGCGCAGGAGCCCGACCCGGTTCACACCGAACCGCCGAAGAAGCAGACGCAGATCATCGCGATCTACGGCAAGGGCGGCATTGGCAAGTCCTTCACCCTCGCCAACCTCAGCTACATGATGGCGCAGCAGGGCAAGCGCGTGCTGCTGATCGGCTGCGACCCGAAGAGCGACACGACCAGCCTGCTGTTCGGCGGCAAGGCCTGCCCGACCATCATCGAGACATCCTCGAAGAAGAAGGCGGCTGGCGAGCAGGTCACGATCGGCGATGTCTGCTTCAAGCGTGACGGCGTCTTCGCGATGGAGCTCGGCGGGCCGGAAGTCGGCCGCGGCTGCGGCGGGCGCGGCATCATCCATGGCTTCGAGCTGATGGAGAAGCTCGGCTTCCATGAGTGGGATTTCGATTTCGTCCTGCTGGACTTCCTCGGCGACGTGGTCTGCGGCGGCTTCGGCCTGCCGATTGCCCGCGACATGTGCCAGAAGGTCATCATCGTCGGCTCGAACGACCTGCAGAGCCTCTATGTCGCCAACAATGTCTGCTCGGCGGTGGAGTACTTCCGCAAGCTCGGCGGCAATGTCGGCGTCGCCGGCCTGGTCGTGAACAAGGATGACGGCACGGGCGAGGCGCAGGCCTTTGCCGATGCCGTGGGCGTGCCGGTCCTCGCGGCCATCCCCGCGAATGAGGACATCCGGCGCAAGAGCGCGAATTACGAGATCGTCGGCCGCCCCGATGGCGAATGGGGCCCGCTGTTCGAGGCGCTCGGTGTGCAGGTGTCGGAAGCGCCACCCCTGCGCCCGACCCCGCTTTCGCAGGAAGGCCTGCTCGGACTTTTCAAGGGCGAGGCGGTTGGCCGCGGCGTGGTGCTGCAGCCGGCGACGCAGGACGACATGCGCGCTGCCGGCAGCGTGTCGAAGCCTTCCCTCGAAGTGGTCTACGAGGGCGCCTGAGCGATGGACACGCTCCCTCCCAAGGATCTGCCGTCTGCTGAAGGTTCCGGCTGCCATGGCGGCCGGGAGACGATGGAGGCGGCTGCCCGCGCGGCAGGGAAGAGCGAGACGATGGACCGTCTCGCCAAGGATTATCCGCGCGGACCGCATGACCAGCCGCAGAGCATGTGCCCGGCCTTCGGCTCGCTGCGGGTCGGGCTGCGCATGCGTCGGGTGGCGACGATCCTCTCGGGCAGCGCCTGCTGCGTCTATGGCCTGACCTTCACCAGCCACTTCTACGGCGCGCGGCGGACGGTGGGCTATGTGCCGTTCAATTCCGAGACGCTTGTCACGGGCAAGCTGTTCGAGGACATCCGCGACGCCGTGCACGAGATGGCGAAGCCGGAAGACTACGACGCGGTCATCATCACCAATCTCTGCGTCCCGACAGCCTCCGGCGTGCCGCTTGAGCTGCTGCCGAAGGTGATCAACGGCGTGCGGATCATCGGCATTGATGTGCCGGGCTTCGGCGTGCCAACCCATGCCGAGGCGAAGGACGTGCTCTCGGGCGCCATGCTGCGCTTCGCGCGTCTGGAGGCCGAGGCCGGCCCGGTCGCGCGGCCACGCAACATGGTCGAGGGCCAGCGGACCATCGCGCTCGTTGGCGAACTTTTCCCCGCCGATCCGATGGGGATCGGCGCGCTGCTGGCGCCGATGGGGCTCAGCCTGGCGCCGCAGACACCGGCGCGCGAGTGGCGCGATCTCTATGCCGCGCTCGATGCCGTCGCTGTCGCAGCCGTGCATCCTTTCTACACTGCCAGCATCCGGGAGTTTCGCGCCGCGGGCCGCCCCGTGGTCGGGTCCGGTCCGGTGGGCGTCGAAGGCACGGCGGCCTGGATGGACGCGATCGCCAAGGTGGCCGATGTGCCGGCCGCGATGCTCGACGCCGCCAAGGCCCGCATACTCCCCACAATCAAGGGTGCGATGGCCGCCGCGCCGATCAAGGCGCGTATCACCGTCTCCGGCTATGAGGGTTCGGAATTGCTGGTCGCCCGGCTGCTGAGCGAGGCCGGCGCCGAGGTGCCCTATGTCGGCACGGCCTGCCCGCGCACCGAATGGTCGGACCCCGACCGCGAATGGCTCGAGGCGCGCGGGACGCATGTGCAGTACCGCGCGAGCCTCGAACAGGACGTCCACGCGATGCTGGACGCGAAGCCCGATCTTGCGCTCGGCACGACGCCGCTGGTCCAGAAGGCGAAGGAGCTCGGCATTCCCGCGCTCTACTTCACCAACATGGTCTCGGCCCGGCCGCTATTCGGGCCCGCGGGTGCTGGCTCCATGGCCGGCATCGTTGCGGCACAGACCGGCGGGCGCGAGCGTTTCGCACGCATGGTCTCCTTCTTCGACGGCGTCGGCACGCCCGATGGCGCGGGCTATGGCTTCAAGGACAAGCCCCAGGATCCGCCCGGCTTCCGTGAGCGGCAGCGAAAGCTGCGTGCAGCGAAGGCCAAGGCTGAAGAAGCGGTGGGGACCTAAGCCATGCTCGTCCTCGATCATGATCGCGCTGGGGGCTACTGGGGGGCGATCTATGCCTTCTCGGCAGTGCGCGGCCTGCGCGTGGTGATCGACGGTCCCGTGGGGTGTGAGAACCTGCCGGTGACCGCGGTGCTGCACTACACGGATGCGCTGCCGCCGCATGAATTGCCGATCGTCGTCACGGGTCTCGACGAGGATTCGCTGTCCCAGAACGGGACGGAGCCAAATCTGAAGCGCGCAGCCGCCAGCCAGGATGCCGACCTACCGGCGGTGGTGGTCACGGGCTCGATCGCCGAGATGATTGGTGGCGGCGTGACGCCGCAGGGCTCGAACCTGCAGCGCTTCATCTGCCGCACCATCGATGAGGACCAGTGGCAGGCCGCTGATCGGGCGATCATGTGGCTCTGGAACGAGTTCGGCGCGCGGGGCCGCAAGGTGCGCGCGCGGAACCCGAAGCTCGGCGAAAAGCCGCGCGTGAACATCATTGGCCCGATCTACGGCACCTTCAACATGCCCTCCGACCTGGCGGAGATCCGCCGGCTGGTCGAGGGAATCGGCTGCGAGGTGAACCTCGTCTTCCCGCTGGGGTCGCATGTCGAGGACATCGCGAAGCTGCCGGATGCCGACGTCAACATCCTCATGTACCGCGAGTTCGGCCGGAAGCTCTGCGAGGAGCTGGAGCGG
>JBIKSZ010000248.1:0-5201 GCA_044348345.1 Roseomonas sp.
GCACGGTTTCGTGATCCTGGTGGCACTCGGCGCCAACCTGCCCGGCCCGGACGGTGCGCCGGCGATCGAGACTTGCCGGCGGGCCGCGGCCGCGCTCGATGCGCTGCCGGGGCTCCGGCTTCGCGCGCTGTCGCGCTGGTACGCGACCGCCCCCATCCCTCCCACGCCGGGGGTGCCGGATTACATCAACGGTGTCGCGCTGCTTGAGCCGCGGCCGGGCGCTGCCCCCCCGGCGCCCGAGGCGCTGCTGGCCGCGCTCCAGGCGATCGAGGCCGGGGCGGGGCGCGTCAGGCCCTATCCCAACGCACCGCGGACCCTCGACCTCGACCTGCTCGATCTCGATGGGCAGGTCCGCGCCGGGCCCGACCCCATCCTGCCCCATCCCCGGATGCAGGACCGCGCCTTCGTCTTGGCGCCTCTGGCCGATATCGCGCCGGGCTGGGTGCACCCGGTGCTGGGGCAGGGCGCCGCGGAGCTTCTGGCGGGGCTTGGCCCGCAGGAGGTCCGGGCGCTGCCGTAAGCCTTGCGTTGGCTTCTTGCGCTGTCTACATGGAAGGTTCACCACGACAGGGGGGGAGGCTCCCCGGGCATGCGCTTGCCCGGCCGACAGCCGCCGCCCCGCAGAATTTGGAGCCGCCATGGCACGCGTCACGGTCGAGGACTGCGTCCTCAGGGTGCCGAACCGCTTCGAGCTGGTCCTGCATGCCGCCCAGCGCGCCCGCAACATCAGCAGCGGCGAGGAGCTGACGGTCGAGCGGGACAATGACAAGAACCCCGTCGTCGCCCTGCGCGAGATCGCGGACGCCACCGTTGACCTCGACCTGCTGCAGGCCGACCTGGTGAAGTCCCTCCAGCGCGCCCCGGAGCCGGAGCCGGCCGAGGAAGAGGTGCTGGACCTCATCGCGACCGACGAGAACATCTTCGGCGTCATGGACGTCAACGAGGAGCCGTCCGGCGACGGCGTTGGCCTCGAGGACCTCTCGGCCGACGACATCGAGGCCGCGATCGCGGCCGAACTCGGCGGCGGGAAGCGCTGACCGGGCGCGGGTGTAGCGGGGGCCAGGCCCCCGCATCCCGCCTGCGGCGCCGCGGGAACCACCCCGCGGCGCGCCTCACATGAGCACGCCCACCCGCCCGCATCCCGGCCCCGTCCTGGCGCCGGAGGGCCTTGCCGCTGGCGTGCCGCCCGGCACGGGCCAGGATCTCGCTCGTCTCGTTGCCACCTACGATCAGCGCGCCGATGCGGCGATGATCGAGGGCGCGTTCCAGGTCGCGGCCGCCGCCCATGCCGGGCAGCAGCGCGAGAATGGTGACCCCTACATCACGCATCCGGTCGCGGTCGCGCAGATCCTGGCGCAATACCGGCTCGACACCGCCTCCATCGCCACTGCCCTGCTGCACGACGTCGCCGAGGACACCAAGACCGGCCTCGCCGAGATCGAGAAGCGCTTCGGCAAGGAAGTCGCGCGGCTGGTGGATGGCGTCACCAAGCTGACGCGGCTCGAGCTGCAGTCGGAGCGCACCAAGCAGGCGGAGAATTTCCGCAAGCTCGTGCTCGCGATGAGCGAGGATATCCGCGTGCTTCTGGTGAAGCTCGCGGACCGGCTGCACAATATGCGCACCCTGCACTACGTCCCGCAGGAAGCGCGGCGGCGGAAGACCGCGCGAGAGACGATGGAGATCTTCGCGCCGCTCGCCGAACGCATCGGCATGGACGCGCTGAAGACAGAACTTGAGACGCTGTCCTTCCGCGAGCTCGACCCCGACGCCTTCCAGACCATCGCCGCGCGCCGCGCCTTCCTGACCGGCCAGGGCGTGGACCTGATCGAGGAGATCAAGGCAGACCTCACCCGCGTGCTGAACGCCGACGGGATCGAGGCGCAGGAGCTCACCGGGCGCGAGAAGTCGCCCTACTCCATCTGGATGAAGATGCACGGCAAGAAGGTCGAGTTCGAGCAGCTCTCGGACATCATGGCCTTCCGCATCATCGTCCCCGACAAGGCGACCTGCTACGCGGCACTCGGCGCGGTCCACAGCGCCTATCGCGTCGTGCCCGGGCGCTTCAAGGACTACATCTCGACGCCGAAGCCGAATGGCTACCAGTCGCTGCACACGGGCGTGACGGTGCCGGAAAAGCGCAACGCCAAGATCGAGGTGCAGATCCGTACGCGCGAGATGCATGAGGTGGCAGAACTCGGCGTCGCCGCGCATTGGATCTACAAGCATGGCGGCGTCGCTGCGCGCGACCAGCAGAAATTCCCCTGGGTGAAGGCGCTGCTCGACATCCTGGAACAGGCCGCCGAGCCGCAGGAATTCCTGGATGCCACGCGGCTTGAGCTGCACCGCGACCAGGTTTTCTGCTTCACGCCGAAGGGCGATCTGATCGCGCTGCCGCGCGGGGCCACTTGCGTGGACTTCGCCTACCAGGTGCACAGCCAGGTCGGCGACCAGTGTGTGGGCGCGAAGATCAACGGCCAGATCAAGCCGCTGCGCACCCCGCTTGAGAATGGCGACCAGGTCGAGATCATCACCGCGCGCGGCGGCACCCCCAACCCGCAATGGGACCGCTTCGTTATCACCGGCAAGGCGAAGGCGCGCATTCGCCGCTTCGTCCATGCCCAGCAGCGCGAGGTGCAGCGCCAGGAAGGCCGCGCAGCCATCGCCAAGGCCTTCCGCCAGGAAGGCGTCGAATTCTCCGACAAGACGGTCGAGCCCGTCCTCAAGCAGTTCAAGCAGCCGAGCTTCGAGGAGCTGTGCCTCGTCGTCGCCGCCGGCGGCCTCACACCGCGGGACGTGGTGCATGCGGTCTATCCGGAGCTGAAGGGCCCGCCGCGCGCGGCCGACCCGCTGCCGCTGGCGCGGTCCCGTCCGCGGGCGCTCGCCACCATCCCCTCCAAGGGCGGGCGGCGGGACGTGGCGATGGGCGTCTCGGGCCTCGTCGCAGGGATGCAGGTGAATTTCGCGGGCTGCTGCCATCCGGTGCCCGGCGACCGGATCGTCGGCATCGTCTCCACCGGCAAGGGCGTGACGGTGCACAAGGCCGATTGCCACAACCTCTCGGGCTTCGCCGACAGCCCGGAGCGCTTCCTCGATATTGACTGGGACTATGAGGGCGGGGCAGGCGGCGCGCATGTCGGGCGGGTGGATGTCGTGGCCTCCGCCGAGCGGGGCGCGCTGTCGGCTGTCACTGACGCGATCGCGCGGCAGGATGGGGCGATCCAGAACCTCAGGATCAACCATCGCGGGCCCGACTTCCAGGAGATCTCGATCGACGTCGAGGTCTCCGACCTGCGCCACCTCTCGAACATCATCGCCGCGCTTCGCGGGGTGCAGGGCGTGGCCCAGGCCGAGCGGGCGAAGGGCTGACCCGGCCTTGACCCGCGCCGCGATTGCCGACACCCCCCTGCGATCCGGCGCGGGCCGGGCAGGGAGCGGCGCATGATCATCGGCCTCGGCAGCGACATGGTGGACATCCGCCGGATCGAACGCGTGATCGCCCGCCATGGCGACCGCTTCCTGGAGCGGATCTTCACACCCGCTGAGCGCGCCAAGGCGGAAAAGCGGGATGCGCGCATCCGCGCCGCCACCTACGCCAAGCGCTTCGCGGCGAAGGAAGCGGCCTCCAAGGCGCTTGGCACCGGCTTCCGGGCGGGGGTGTTCTGGCGCGACCTCGGGGTGGTCAACCTCTCCTCCGGCGCGCCGACGCTGCGCATGACCGGGGGTGCGGCGGACCGGCTGAAGGCGATCACCCCGGCTGGGCAGCTCGCCCATGTCGCGCTGACGATGACGGATGAGTACCCCTATGCGCAGGCGATGGTCATCATCAGCGCCGTGCCGCTGACCGCGGCGCTGGGCGGTGCGCTGGGCGCGGCCAGGGGGGCGCCCGCGCCCGGCGCCAAGGCCGGCGTTCCTTGACAGGCCGGGCCCCGCCGCGCTCTATCCGGCCGCGCAAGCACGGGCCTGGCAGGCCCTGACACCAGGATGCCCCCGAAAATCACCCCCATGCTGAAGCAAAGATCGGGCGGCTGGCTCGAATCCATCAAGACGGTCGTCTATGCGGGGCTGATCGCCATTGGCATCCGCACGGTCGCCTTCGAGCCCTTCAATATCCCCTCCGGCAGCATGATCCCGACGCTGCTGGTCGGCGACTACCTGTTCGTGTCGAAGTACTCCTACGGCTATTCGCGGCACTCGATGCCGTTCAGCCCGCGCATCCCGGGCCTCGACGGACGGCGCATCTTCGGCTCGCTGCCGGCGCGCGGGGATGTCGCGGTGTTCAAGCTGCCGCGCGACAATTCGACCGACTACATCAAGCGCATCATCGGCCTGCCCGGCGACCGGGTGCAGGTGCGCCAGGGCGTGCTGTACCTGAACGGCCAGCCTGTCCGGCGCGAGTTGATTGGCAATTTCACGGTCGAGGGCGATGGCCCGCGCATGGTGGTGCGCCAATTCCGTGAGATCCTGCCGCCGCAGCCGGGGATCGAGGCGCATGCCCACTACATCCTCGAACAGTCGGACGACCAGCCCTTCGACAACACGCCGGAATTCGTCGTGCCCGCGGGTCATGTCTTTGCCATGGGCGACAACCGCGACAACAGCCTCGACAGCCGCGCCCAGAACGCCGTGGGCTTCATCCCGGTGGAGAACCTGGTGGGCCGGGCGGAGTTCATCTTCTTCTCCGTGGATGGCTCTGCGCGCTTCTGGGAGGTCTGGGCCTGGCCGATGGCGATCCGCTGGTCGCGCCTGTTCAGCGCCGTTCGGTGAGCGCACCTGCGCCTGATCCTATCGGGGATCTCGCGGCGCGCCTGCCGCACCGCTTCGCCCGCCCGGACCTGCTGCTGCACGCGCTGACGCATCGCTCCGCGGCCGATCCGCGCAAGCAGATGCTGGATTCCAACGAGCGCCTGGAATTCGTCGGCGACCGCGTGCTGGCGCTGTTGATGGCCGAATGGCTCGCCGAGCGCTTCCCCGCCGAGCGCGAAGGCGACCTCGGCAAGCGCCTCGCCGCGCTGGTTGCGCAGGATGCGCTGGCCAAGGTCGCGGCTGCGCTTGGCCTGGCGCCGGCGCTGCGCATCCCGCCCAATGAGGAACGCTCCGGCGTGCGCAACCGCGCCTCGGTGCTCTCCGACGCCGTGGAGGCGATCCTGGGCGCGATCTATCTCGATGGCGGGCTCCAGCCCGCGCGCGAGCTGGTGCGGCGC
>JBIKSZ010000249.1:0-5200 GCA_044348345.1 Roseomonas sp.
CGGCGCGCGGCACCCGCCGCCGCGCCGCCCCCCGGCCGCGGTCAGAAGACGAAGCGCGTGCCGACCAGCACCCAGCGTCCCGGAATCACATAGCCATTGGCCGGCTCGAAGCGGCTGTTCGTCAGGTTCCGCCCCTCGACGAAGGCCGAGACGCCCTGTGTCACGCGATAGGTCGCCACCAGGTTCGCCACCGTGCCGCTGCTGTTGTAGCTGCGGCCGGAGATGAAGGTGTTCGCGTCCGAATAGGATGCGTATTCGGGCGAGGGGCCGGTGAAGAGCAGCTCCGGCACGATCACCAGCCGTTCGGTCGCCGCGATGCGGGCTGCGGCGGTGATCAGGTTGCGCGGCCGCCGCGGGAGAGGGCGGTCGCGCTCGACATCGCGCGCCTCGGTGATCGTCCAACCCGCCATCGCATCCAGCCAGGGCGTGGGGCGCAGCGTCAGCGACAGCTCCGCCCCATGGATGCGCGCACGGGAGACATTTGCGAGCGAATCACCCGCATCGTTGAAGATAATGAGGTCCTTGTAGCGCGACTGGAAAAAGGTGACGCCGAAGGTCGCGAAATCCGCCCGGTCAAACAGCGCGATGTCGGTCTCGCTGCCGATCTCCCAGCTGAAGGAGGTTTCGGGGCGTAGATCAGGGTTGCCGCGGAACTGCGTCGGGAAGCCCATGAAGGACCCCGACGTCGCGCCAAAGCGCTGGTCGAGCGTCGGCGCCTTGAACGCCGTGCCGGCTGACAGCCGCAGGCGCGAGGCCAGTTCCGGCAGCGCCAGCACGGCGCCCGCGCGCCAGGAGGTGAAGGCGTCGAAATCCTCCGCCTCGTCGTGCCGCAGACCGGCCGAGAGGTCGAGCCGTTCCAGCACGCGCCCCTGCAGGCCGGCATGGAATGCAGTCGCGTCCGCCCCTTCGCGCACCGCGCCTGTGCTTTCGAACAAAGGCGAGCCGAAGCGCGAGCGGCTGTTGATCTCCTCGCGTTCCTGCGTCACGCCGAAGGTGAGACCGGCGTCGGCCAGCGCGCCGAGGTCGCCAAGCCGGACGCGGTTGCCCCAATCCGCCGTTTGCCGCTGCCCGCGGTTGAGATCGTCCTGCCGGTTCGGGCTCAGCGCATCGGGCAGGTTCCGGTAGCTGCGGCGATCATCCGTGACCGCCAGGCGCAGACCGGTGGTCCAGAGCCCGTCGAGCAGCATTGTCTCGCCGCGCAACTGGCCGAACCAGCGGCGGTCTTCGCCGGTGTAATTGGGATCGTCCACGCGTCCATCCGGCGCATCGTCCAGCTCGATGCGGTTCTCGCGCCAGCGCAGCAGCAGCTCGACGCGGCTGTTCGCATCGGGCCGCACGCCGAGCCGCGCCGTCGCCGCATAGGCGTCGAGGCCGTCACGCTCGCCGGTATTCCCCGCGATGCGCGGCGGGACCGTGTTGAAGCCGCGCGTCGAGAGGCCCTGGGTGGTGACCATCCAATCCACGCGGCCATTGTCGCCGGCAGCACCCGCGACGCCGCGCCCCGTTCGCTGCGTGCCGACCGCCGCCTCGCCGAAGGCCTGGAACGCCGTGCCGGCCGGC
Source organism: Roseomonas sp. (assembly GCA_044348345.1). GTDB lineage: Bacteria > Pseudomonadota > Alphaproteobacteria > Acetobacterales > Acetobacteraceae > Falsiroseomonas. The sequence goes on from JBIKSZ010000249.1 coordinate 1,561, forward strand.
GCCCGGCGGGTGATCAGGTTCACCACGCCCCCGAGCGCGCCGGAGCCGTAGAGGGAGGAGACAGGGCCGCGGACCACCTCGATCCGTTCGATGTCGCCGAGCAGATCGTTGCCGAAGTTGAAGGCGCCGTTCGGCTCCGACGCGTCGTTGACCGGGACGCCATCCACCAGCACCAGGACATGGTTGGAATTCGCCCCGCGGAGGAAGGCGCTGGCGCGCTGGCCGGGCCCGCCTTCCTGCACCAGTCGCATCCCCGGCACGGCACGCAGCGCTTCGGCCAATGTCTGATATCCGCGCTCCTCGATGTCGGCGCGGGTGATGACGGTCACTGCCGCCGGCACGCGGTCGGCCGGTGTCGGGATGCGCGTGGCGGTGACGATGGTCTCGGGCAATTCGGTGATCGGCTGCTGCGCGGCGGCAGGCAGCGTGGATGACAGCGCGCAGGCGCTGGCGAGCAGAAGAAAGCGGCGCATCGGGTCCTCCGTGCGGCGTGACGACATGCCCGCGCGGGTTGCCCCGAACGGACGGCTGGCGTCGTCGCCGCCGGCGAAGCCGAGCGCCCGCGCAGCAGGGGTCCCCCCGCATGGCAGGCTGTCGCTTCGTTGCGCCGGTGCACCCCGCCCGGCACGCGCGGGACGTCTCTGCGTCGGCCGGTCTCCTGGCTCGCGGAGTGCCGGGGAGAAGCTCCCCAGGGTCCCCTCCGCCTTCTCAGGCGCGCAGCCCAATGGCGTTTGGAGGGGACGGCTCCGCCTACAGTTGCGGGGGCAGCTGCGGACTAGGGGCCTCGGGCCCCGTCGCGCATTCCCGTTTCAGCCCTTGCGGGCCACCGTCGCATGGCGCTGAGACTAAACGTTGGCGCACGGCAACGCCAGCGGTCCGCACCACCCTGCCACTCAGATCACGTAGCCGATCGCCTCGAGCCCGAGCCAGCCCAGGGCCACCAGGATCGCCGTGGCCAGGACGCAGCCGCCGATGGTCAGGCCGACACCCCAGCCCGCGACCTTGGCGTCCTGCTCGATCACGCCAAGCGCCATGACCATGTTGCCGAAGGCCGGCGGCCCATTGGTGCCGGGCCCTGGCAGGATCAGCATGATCGCGACATAGGCGGTGAGCCAGCCAATGATCCGCTCACCAGCCGGGCCGGTGAAGAAGCCCGGCCGCGGGCGAACATAGCGCTCGATGCGCTTCAGCCCCTTGGACGAAGCCGAGGCCAACCGCAGCAGGTCGGCGCGCTTGATGGTCTGCCGCGCGACGATGCCCGGCAGCTTCGGCACGCGCAGCCCAAGCCCCATCTGGACGCCGAGGACCAGCAGCGGCAGGCCGAAGACGCTCGCCATGCCCGGCAGCAGGCCGGGCAGCAGCAGCAGCAGCGACAGGATGCCAAAAGCGCGGTCGCCGAAGGCCTCCGCCATGTCGCCCAGGCTGATGCGCTCGCCGGGGAAGGCGGCCGCGACCTCGGCGACGATGCGCGAGATCGGCGCGTTCTCCTCGGCGTGCACGATGTCCACGTTCATCCCGTCACCATCCCTGGGTCATGGCGTTGCAAGGAACCAGCCGAAGCCCCCGACCAGCGCCCATCCGACGCTGCCGAGCACCGATAACGAAAAGGCAGCCGCCAGCACGCCGAAGGCCGCGCCTGCAAGGATGACGACGCTGTCCTCCTCCATCATGCCGATCGCCATGACGAGGCAGGCCAGCGCCGGCGGCCCATTGGTCAGCGGCGTCGGCAGAACGACAATGGCTGCCAGCACCATGCACCAGGCGCCGACCAGCCGCTCGCCGGCGCGGCTGGTGACGATGGATGGGCGTGGCCGCACCAGCCGCTCCACGCGCCGCAGCCAAGGCGAGGCTTTCTCGATCATCGCCAGCAGCGCCGCGCCGCGCATGGCGCGCCGCGCGACGAAATCCGGCAAGCGGGGGGAAGGGCGGCCGAGCGCCAGTTGGGCGCAGATGATCAACATCGGCACGCCGACCAGCGGGCTGAGGAAGGGCACCCAAAAGGGCAGAAGGTTGGGCAGCGCCAGCAGCATGATCAGCGCGCCATAGCCGCGCGGGCCGAGCGCCTCGATCAATTCGCCAAAGGTCACGCGCTCCGCCGGCCAGGTCCGCAGGATGTCCTGCACCAGGTCGGAGACAGGTGTCGCGTGATCTTGGGCAGGCCGCGTGACCGGCGCCTCGTTCAGGCCGACGATGGCCAGGTCCCCTTGCCAACAGACACCGGCCGAACGCCGGGACGCTTCCCCGTCTAGCGTCTAGCATGCCGGCCGCACCCCCGACAGGGGCGCGACCGCGCATCATCATATCCGCGGTCGCCGCCCGCGCGTCATTCCGGCTGGAAATTGGCGATCCGCAGCAACTGTTCGCTGCGTTCGAAGTCCCGCCGGATGAAGGCGGCGAAATCCGCCCCGCTCTCGGCCTTCGGCGTGATGCCAAGCGTCGCCACGCGCGCCAGCACGTCGGGCTCGGACATGCCGGTGCGCAGCGCCTCGGCGATGCGCCCCGTCACTTCCGCCGGCAGCCCGCGCGGGCCCCAGAGCCCCCACCAGGACTGGATGTCGAGGCCGGGCATCCCGGCTTCCGCCGCGGTCGGGATGTCAGGCGCGGCAGAACTGCGCTGCGGCGCGGTGATGGCCAGCCCCTTCACGCGCCCCGTGCGCACCTGCGGCAGGGTGGCCAGGATCGGGTCGAACATCAGCTGCACATTGCCCGCGACCACATCCGTCAGCGCCGGCGCAGTGCCGCGATAGGGGGCCTGGGTCAGATCGACGCCGACCTGTCGGACAAATTCGATGGTCGCCAGATGCCCCGCCGCACCCAACGAGGAAACGGCGAAGGCCCATTCGCGCGGATTGGCACGCGCCGCGGCCACCACCTCCGCCAGGGTGTTCTGCGGGCGGTTCGCGTTCATCACCAGCAGCAGCGGGCCTTCGCCCACGCGGGTGATCGGCAGCAGGTCGGCCACCGGGTCATAGCCCGGGCTGCGCATCACCAGCCGCGCCAGGATCTGGATGGAGGCGGAGAACAGCAGCGTGTAGCCATCCGCGGTCTCGCGCGCGACGGCCTGCCCGCCGACGGCGCCATTCGCGCCCGGGCGGTTCTCCACCACGAAGGTCTGGCCGAGCTTTTCCTGCAGCTTGGCGGCCGTGACGCGCGCCATGCCATCGGTCGCGCCGCCGGGGGTGAAGGGCACGATGACCCTGACCGTCCGGTTTGGCCATGCCCCCTGGCCATGCACCGCCGGCGCGGCCAGCAGGCTGCTGCCAATGGCCGTCCCGGCCAGGACGATGCTGCGACGACGCATCATGACCTTGCTCTCCCTTGTAACGCTCCCGCGCAGGTGATGGCGGGAAAGGCAGAGCTTTGCAACAAATGTCCGCATGAGAAAGGGGGCCGCATGGACCCGGTGGATGTCGCCCTGTGCCTGGCGATGGATGTCTCGGCGAGCGTGGATTTCGACGAATTCGGGCTGATGGCCGGTGGCACCGCCGCGGCCTTGCGCGACCCCGCCGTGCTCGCCGCCGCGACCTCCGGCCCGCGGCGCGGGGCTGCGCTCTGCCTGCTGCTGTGGTCGGGCACCGGCGCGCAGGATGTCGCGCTCGGTTGGACCCGGCTCGATGGGCCGGAGGCCGCGGCCGCGATC
>JBIKSZ010000250.1:0-5197 GCA_044348345.1 Roseomonas sp.
GAGGGCGATGTAGAGCACGCCATCCAGCGCCGCCCCCGTGCCGCCCCGCATCCCATGCGCCACGCCGATCCAGGCCAGCAGCAGCAGGAAGGTCAGGTGCAGCCGGATCTCGGTGCCGAGCACGCGGCCCAGCGGCAACGACCAGGACATCTTCGAGCCCCTCGGCCGCCGCCGCGGGAATGGCGGCCGGCCCGGGGCGTCTAGCGCGCCGGTTGTGGCGTCGGTTGCAGGCGGGCCACCGGGAATCCCTGTGCCGCGGCGATCCCCACTGCCTCGGCATAGTCGCCCGGCGACATCTGCGGCGTGCGCGACAGCACCCACAGGAACTCCCGCCCCGGCGCACCGACCACCGCCCAGCGATAATCGGGATCGAGCCCGATCACCCAGTAGTCGCCGTAGAAGGGCCAGAAGAAGGTGACGCGCAGCCGGGCGTTGTTGCTACCCGCCACGGCATAGGCACTCGCGGTCGCCACCGTCTCGCGGTTGTCGTTGCCGGCATCGAGGCAGCGATTGGTGACAGCGACCTGCCCGTCGGGGCGCAGCGCATAGGTCGCGGTCGTCTCCACGCAGTTACGCCCGCGCCCGTCCTGGAAGGAATTCGGCAGCCGCGCGATCTCGTACCAGGTGCCGAGATAGCGGTTGAGGTCCACCGCAGCGACGGTCTGCACCGGCGGCCCGGCCGGCGGTGCCGTGACGCAGCCGCCGAGCAGCAGCGCGGCGAGAAGGACAAGGCGCTTCATGCCGCCGCCCTCGGGCAGCCGGGCAGGGTGCCGGCGGGCAGGGCGGTGACGTGATCGCAGATGGCGCCGGCCGTGGTGATCCACACCGCGTCCCGCGCCCCGGCTATGCGCGCAAGCGCCCGGCGCAGTACCCGCATCCGGTGCGGCTGGCCGATGATGTAGGGATGCAGTGCGATGCCCATCACCTGCGGCAGCCCGTCCGATTGCACCTGGCGGAGCCTTTCCTCGAAATCATCGACGATCATGCGGGCGAAGGCTTCGGCGGATTCCCTGCGGGCGACGATGGCGGGGATGTCATTCACCTCCTGCGGGTAGGGCATGGCCAGCAGCGGGCCGGAGCGCGTGCGCATCCACACCGGCGCATCATCGGCGCACCAGTTCATCGTGTAGCGATAGCCGGCCTCGGCCAGCAGGTCGGGCGTCACGTGGCTTTCGGCGATCCAGGGGCTGAGCCAGCCGCGCGGCGCGGTACCCTCATGCCGCGCGATCGCGTCGGTCGACTCCGCGATCAGGCGGCGTTCCTCGGCCTCGTCCAGCGCGGATTGCCGTTCGGAGTTGGTGCGACCGTGGCCGGCCATCTCGTCCCCGCGCGCGCGATGCGCGGCAACAAGGCCCGGCGCGTAGTCGTACATCGCGCTGTTCAGCAGAACGGTCGCTGGCAGCGCGAGTTCATCCAGCAGCTCGAGCAGCCGCCACGCGCCGACGCGGTTGCCGTAGTCGCGCCAGGCGAAGTTCAGGATGTCCGGCTGCGGCCCGCCGGGGGCGAGTTCCGCACCGAGGCCTTCGCCGAAGGCGAAATGCTCGAGGTTCACGCCGAGATAGACCGCGAGCTTCGCCCCGTTCGGGAAGGCATAGGCGGCGCGGCCGCGCCAGGGCGTGTAGTCGTAGCGACCATGGGTGGGGAGCATTGCGGGTCCTGAAGGCGGGAGATCCGACCGGAAGCTTGGCCCGTTCCGCCCGTGCCGCAAGTGTCAGGGGGCCGTGACACGGGATGGGTGACCTCCGCGCGCGGCTGTCCTAGGGTGTTCGTCCATGTCACGGGCGGCGACAGAAACGGACCGCGCCTCGGAGGCTCTCCTCCGGCGCGAAGCGAAGGTGGCGCGTGCGCAGCTTGCGCTGCCGCTGGCGCTTGGCATCGCCCAGGTCGCGGCCGGCATCGCCCAGGCCTGGCTCATCGCCTCGCTCCTTGCCGCGCTGCTCGGCCACGGGGCCGCGGGCTCGGCCGAGCTTGGCGCCGCGGCCGCGCTGGCGGCGCTCTCGGCCGGGCTCGGCGTTGCGCAGGAACGCACCCTCTTGGCCGCCGGGGAGGCCGCGAAGGCGCGACTCCGTGCCGCCGTCTTCGCCCGCCTGCTGGAGCTGGGCCCCGCCGATTCCCGGCCCGTGGGCGAACGCGCCGCGCTGATCGTGGACCGGATCGAGGCGCTGGAAGGTTTTCTCACGCGATGGCTGCCGGCGGCGGTGCTGGCGGTGGCCGGGCCGTTCCTCGTCGCTGGCGCTGCCGCCAGCGTGGATGCAACCAGCGGCGTGATCCTGCTGGTCGCCGGCGTCCTGGTCCCGGTGGCGATGGCGCTGACCGGCATCGGCGCCGCCACCGCCAGCCGCCGCCAGTTCGAGGCGCTGGGCCGGCTGTCCGGCCGCTTCCTCGATCGCATGCGCGGCCTGCCGACCCTCGTGCTGTTCCGCCGGCAGGAGGCGGAGGCCCAGGCGATGGCGACCGCCGCCGCCGAACTTCGCACGCGCACCATGAAGGTGCTGCGCGTCGCCTTCCTCTCCTCCGCCGCGCTTGAGGTTCTGGCGGCCGCGGCGATCGCGCTGCTGGCGATCCGCCACGGCGCGATCCTCGGCAATGCCCATCCCGACCCGGTCGCTGCGATCTTCTGCCTGCTGCTGGTGCCGGCCTTCTTCGCGCCGCTCCGCACCTTCTCCCAGGCCTATCATGAGAAGCTCTCCGCCCGCGGTGCGGCGGCCGAACTCGCGCCGCTGCTGGACGTGCCCGAAGGCCCGCCCGGCTACCGGTTGGAGGAAATGCCGCCCAAGGTCGTCGTCACCTTCCAGGACGTCACGCTCAGCTACGACCCAGCCCGGCCGCCGGCGCTCGATGGCCTTTCCTTCCGCGTGATGCCGGGCGAGACGCTGGTGCTGACCGGCGCCTCGGGCGCGGGGAAGTCGTCGGTGCTGCGGCTGCTGATGGGGTTCCGGCGGCCCGATGCAGGGCGGATCGCGCTGAACGGCCAGGATGCGACCTTGCTCTCGCCCGCCGAACTGCGGCGCCTCTCCTCCTATGTCGGGCAGCGCGCGCATCTGTTCCGCGGGACGCTGCGCGACAACATCCGCCTCGCGCGCCCCGAGGCGACCGATGCGGAGGTGGAGGCCGCCGCGGAGGCCGCGCAGGTGATGAGCTTCGCGCGCGGGCTCGCCCAAGGCCTCGACACGCTGGTGGGCGAGGGGGGCTTCGGCCTGTCGGGCGGGCAGGCGCAACGTGTGGCCGTCGCGCGCGCCTTCCTGCGCGATGCACCGCTTGTGCTGCTGGATGAGCCGACGGCGCATCTCGACCCCGGGACGGAGGCGGAGGTGCTGGAAAGCCTGCGCCGGCTCTGCGGCGGTCGCACCGCGATCATCGCAACCCACAGCCGCGCCGCGCAGCGCATGCTGGGCCGCGTGTTGGAACTCGAGGCCGGCCGCGCGGCCGGTGTGCGGATCGCCGGGCAATGACGGGCGACATCCTCCGCGTCCTTGGCCTGTGGCGCAGCCGGATTGGCTGGCTGGCGGCTGGCGTTGCCGTCTCGGTCCTCGCCGCGCTGGCGGGGCTGGCGCTGCTCGCCTTCGCCGGGCGTGGCGTGACCGAGGGCGTGACGGAGGCCGCGATCTTCGGCGGAACGGCGGCGGTGGCGCTGGTCTGGATGCGCGTCTTCGCCATCCTGCGCCCGGTCGCGCGCTACTTCGATCGCCTCGTCGCGCATGCCGCTGCCTTCCGCGCATTGGCCGATACGCGCGTCTGGTTCTTCCGCCGCCTGGCGGAACGGCTGCCCGCCGGCATCGGCTTCCGGCGCGCGGGCGACCTGCTCGGGCGGCTGGTCTCCGACATCGATGCGCTGGATCGCGTCTATCTCGGCGTGCTGGTGCCGGCGGCCTGCGCTGGGGCGGTGGTGGTGACCATCGCCCTGGTGCTGGGCGCGATCTCGCCCCTTCTCGCGCTGCTGGTCGCCGCACCGCTCGCGTTGGCCTTGCTGCTGCCGCCGTTGCTGGCACCCGGCGCGGCAGAGGCCGGGCGGCGGGTCGCCGCCGCGCAGGGCAACCTGCGGGCCGCCGCGGTGGACCCGCTGACGGGCATCGAGGACACGCTCTCGGCCGGCGCCGAGCGCATCGCGGCGCGGCGCGTGGAAGACGAAGGTGCGGCCTTGTCGGCGGCGCAGCGGAGCCTGGCGCAACGCGGCGCCTGGGGGGGCGCAGCGGGGCTGGTGCTGACCCAGGCCGCGATGCTGGGCGCGCTCGCCTGGGGCTTGGCGAGCGGGCAGGCGGCGGTGGCCGGCGCTGTGCTGGCCCTGTTCCTGGCGGTCGCAGCCGCCGAGACTCTCGGGCTGATGCCGCGGGCAGGTGCGGCGCTGGCTGCCGCCGCGGCGAGCGCCCGGCGCCTGTTCGAATCCGCCGACGCGCCGGCCCCTGTGGCCGAGCCAGCCCAGCCGGCGGCACCACCCGCGGGCCATGCGATCCGCGTCGAGGGTGTGCGCTTCGCCTGGAGCACCGACCGCCCGCATGTCTTCGACGGGCTCGACCTCGACGTGCCGGAGGGGGCGCGGCTTGCGCTGCTCGGCCCGTCCGGCGTCGGCAAATCCACGCTGGCTTCGCTGCTGCTGAAGCTGGCCGCGCCGCAAGCCGGGTGCATCCGGCTCGGCGGCGTGGATATCGCGACGCTCGCCGCCGACGATGTCCGCGCGCGCATCGCCTGCCTGACGCAGGATGCGCGGCTGTTCGACGACACGATCGAGGCGAACCTTCGCCTGGCGCGGCCTGAGGCCGATGCGGCGGCGTTGTGGCGTGCGCTGGATGCGGCCGGCATCGGCGAGTTGGTCCGCACCCTGCCCGATGGTCTTGCCACGCGCTGCGGCGAGGCGGGGGCGCGGTTCTCCGGCGGGCAGGCGCGGCGCCTGGCATTGGCGCGCGCGCTGCTGAGCGAGGCGCCGGTGCTGATACTGGATGAGCCGGCCGCGGGCCTCGACCCGGAGACGGAACGCGCCTTCCTGGAGACGCTCGACCAGGCGACGGCGGGGCGCACGGTGATCCTGATCGTGCACCGGCTGATCGGCGTCGAGCGGCCGACGCGGATCCTGCGGCTGGCGGCAGGGCGGGCGCTGGCGGCGATGGGGTAGAGGCGGGAGGGGCGCTGCCCCTCCCGCACCCACCCCGCCAGGGGCATGATGCCCCTGGACCCCCGATTGTTGAACGCCGAAGGGCGAGGG
>JBIKSZ010000251.1:0-5187 GCA_044348345.1 Roseomonas sp.
CGCAACCAGTCGCCCAGGAGATTGACCGACAGCACCAGCGTGATCAGCGCGATGCCAGGGAAGATGGTGATCCACCACTCGCCGGAGAACAGGAAGTCGTTGCCGATCCTGATCAGCGTGCCGAGCGAAGGCTGGGTCGGCGGCACGCCGACGCCGAGGAAGGAGAGCGTCGCCTCCGCCAGGATCGCGAAGCCAAGCTGCAAGGTCGCGATGACCAGCACCGGCCCCAACACATTCGGCAGCACATGCGTCAGCATGATCCGCCCGCGCCCGAGCCCGATCACGCGCGCCGCCTGCACATATTCCTTGTTGCGCTCCACCATGGTCGAGCCCCGCACCGTGCGTGCGAAGCTCGGCCAGTTGGAGATGCCGATGGCGAAGATCACGACATAGAGCGCCACCTGGTCATGCACGTCGCGCGGCAGCGCCGCGCGCGTGACGCCGTCGATCAGCAGCGCGATCAGGATGGTCGGGAAGGTCAGCTTGATGTCGGCGATGCGCATCAGCACCGCATCCACCGTGCCACCCAGATACCCCGCCGCCAGGCCTGCGGAGACGCCGAGCACCACCGACATCACCACCGCGCAGAAGCCGACCAGCAGCGAGACCCGCGCGCCATACATGATGGCCGAGAGCATGTCCCGCCCCTGGTCGTCGGTGCCGAGCAGATAGGTCGGGTCACCTAGCTCCGACCAGGCTGGCGGCTTGAACGCATCGAGGAGTTCCAGCGAGGCGAGGTCGAAGGGATTATGCGGGGCGATCCAAGGCGCCAGCACCGCGCCCCCGATGCAGATCAAGGCGACGACCGCCGAGACCACCGTCACCGGGTTGCGGGTGAAGGACCACCAGATATCGCTGTCGAAGAAGTTGCGCACGGCCTGCATCTCAGTGGCCCCCCTTCCCGCCGCCGATGCGCAGCCGGGGGTCCACGGCGAAATACAGCAGGTCCACGATCAGGTTGATGGTCACGAACAGCGCCGCGATCAGCAGCAGATAGGCGGCCATCACGGGGATGTCGGCCGCGCCGACGGATTGGATGAACAGCAGCCCCATGCCCGGCCATTGGAAGACCGTCTCCGTCACGATGGCGAAGGCGATGATGGCCCCGAGCTGAAGCCCGGTGATGGTGATCACCGGCACCAGCGTGTTCTTCAGCGCATGGCCGAAATGCACCGCGCGGTTGGTCAGGCCGCGCGCGCGGGCGAATTTGATGTAGTCGGTGCGCAGCACTTCCAGCATCTCGGCCCGCACCAGGCGCATGATCAGCGTCAGCTGGAACACGCCAAGCGTGATGGACGGCAGGATCAGCGCCTTGATGCCGCCCCAGGTGAGGTACCCGGTGGACCAGCCGCCGATCTTCACCGTTTCCCCGCGGCCGAAACTCGGCAGCCAACCGAGCCAGACGGCGAAGGTCAGGATCAGCAGGATGCCGATCAGGAAGGTCGGCAGCGACACGCCGATCAGGCTGAAGGTCAGGAAGAAGCGGCTGAGCCAGGAATTGCGATACAGGCCGGTGTAGATGCCCATCGGCACGCCGACCAGCAGCGCGAGCGCTGCCGCGGTGAAGGCCAGTTCCAGCGTCGCTGGCGCGCGTTCGGCGATCAGGTCCAGCACCGGCCGCGACAGGCGGTAGGACAGGCCGAACTCGCCTTGCACGGCGTTGGCGACGAAGCGGAAGAACTGAACGAAGAAGGGCTGGTCGAGCCCAAGATCGCGGATCAGCGCGTCGCGCTGGGCCTGGGTGTAGTCCTGCCCGAGCATGATCGCGACCGGGTCGCCCACATAGGCGAACATCGCGAAAGAGATCAGCGCGACCGCGAGCATGACCGGCAGGGCCTGCAGCACGCGGGAGATGATGAAGGCGAACACGCGTTGGGTTTCCCGGTCGCGGCGCCGCCCGGCGCGATGCGCGGGCGGCGCGGCTTCAAAGCCTCAGTTGACGGTCATCCAGCGGAAATAGGGCTGGTTGTTCGCAGAATGCGGGATGGCGAAGTTCGACCGCACCGCCCAGGGGATCATCTGGTGGTGCAGCGGGATATGCGGCACGTCCTCCCGATAAAGACGCAGCGCGTCGCGGATCGCGGCGGCGCGGCTCTCGCCCGTCTCGGTCTTCATGCGGCTGATCAGCGCGTCCATCCGCGGGTTGGAATAGCGGCCATAGTTCCAGATGCCGTCGCCCTGCGCGCCGTTGCGCGTGGCCAGCAGCGACTGGAAGGAATACAGCGCATCCAGCGTCGGCACGCCCCAGCCCAGCAGATAGACGCTGGTGTCGTCGCGCTGGATCTGCGCGAAGAAGGGCGCGAGGGGCTGCGCCTTGACGTTGGTGCGCACGCCGATGCGCGCCCACATCGCCGCGATCGCCTGGCAGATCTGCTCGTCATTGACGTAGCGGTTGTTCGGGCAATCCAGCGTGATCCCGAAGCCGCCCGGGTAGCCGGCCTCGGCCAGCAGCGCGCGGGCGCGGGCCGGGTCGTAAGCCAGGCGCACATCCTCAGCCTGCACGTAGCCGTTCACCTGCGGCGGGAAGAAGGTGCCGGTCACGATGGACTGGCCGCGCATGGTGGTGCGGTGGATCGCCTGGATGTCGATCGCGTGATAGAGCGCCTGGCGCACCCGCAGGTCGCGCAGCGGGTTGCGCCCGCGCACGTCGCTGTACAGCAGCTCCTCGCGGTGGACATCCATCGCCAGGAAGATGGTGCGCACCTCCGGCCCCTCGATCACGCGCACATTGCCCGAAGCGCGCAGCCGGTTCAGATCCTGCAGCGGCGGGTCGAGCACGAAATCCACCTCGCCCGAGAGCAGCGCCGCGATGCGCGTCGCATCCGAGGCGATGGGGCGATAGACCAGCTCGGTTACATTGCCCGCCGTCTGGCCGGGCTCGGTCCAGCCGAACCAGTCATTGTTGCGGACCAGCACGGTGCGCACATCGGGCTCGCGCACGGTCAGGCGGAAGGCGCCGGTGCCGTTGGTGCTGCGGACGGTGTGCATCTCCTCCCGCGCGCGGGTGTTCTGCGGGCGGGTCGCGTTGTGCCGCTCCGACCACGACTTCGACATCATGAACACCGAGGCGAATTTGTTCGGCAGGATCGGGTCGGGGATCTTGGTGACGATGTCCACGGTGAAGTCGTCCACCTTCTCCGCGCGGTCCACCGTGTCCACGAAGATGCCGTAGTTGGAGGTGGGCTGCAGCGCGCGGGTGATGGAGAAGACCACGTCATCGGCCGTGAAGGCCTCGCCCTCGTGGAAGCGCACGCCCTGGCGCAGCACGAAGCGCCAGCGGTTCGGCTCCACCTGCGTCCAGGACAGCGCCAGGCCCGGGCGCAGCGTCAGGTCGGCGTTGCGGTGGATCAGCGGGTCGTAGATCTGCTGCAGCACCTTCGTCACGGTGCCGACATTCTGGCTGTGCGGATCCATCGTGTTCGGGTCGCCCGAGGCGGACCAGCGCACCGTCCGCGCCTCGGCGCCCATCGGGGCAAGGCCAAGGCCGAACGCCATCAGGGCGGCCGCCGCCGCCAGGCCAAGTCGTTGCATCCCCAAAGATCCCCAAGGTTGCCGCGCCGCCCGGGCTATGCACGCCGGACCGGCAACAGTGCAGATATCCCGCCCCGTGCCCCTGGGAAAGTACTCTATCGCGCCCCGGGTCCGGCTTCCGGGCGGGCCTTGCCCTCCCCCGCCCAGTCCTTCAGCAGCGTGTAGCCCACCGCCAGCAGCACGGGCCCGAGGAACAGGCCGAGGAAGCCGAAGGCCAGCACGCCGCCGATCGCGCCCAGCATGGTCAGCAGCAGCGGCAAGTCGGCGCCCCGGCTGATCAGCCAGGGCCGGATGACATTGTCCACCGAGGATATGCCGGCCGCGCCATAGACCACCATGAACAGGCCCCAGCCCCACTCCCCCTGCACGAACAGCCAGATCGCGGCCGGGATCCAGACCAGCGGCGCACCCACCGGCATGATGGAGATGACGCCCGCCACCACGCCGAGCAGCACCGGCTGCGGCACGCCCGCGATCCACAGGCCGAAGGTCGTCATCGCCCCCTGCACCACCGCCGTCCCCAGCAGCCCATAGACCACCCCGCGGGTGACGCTGCCGGTCAGCTCCACGAGCCGCCTGGCGCGCTCGCCCGCCAGTTTTTCGATCGCGCGCTCGGCCTGCGCGGCAATGGCCGGGCCATCGCGGTAGAAGAAGAAGGCCAGCACGATCGCCAGCATCAGCTCCGCAATGCCGGACAGCACCGCGAGCAGGATAGAGAGCGCATTCTGCGCCAGCGTCCCGGCATAGGGACGGATGGCGCCGATCAGCCCCTCGAGCGTCGTGTCCCAGCCGTCGAGCCACGCCGCGAAATGGCCGCCAAGGATAGGCAGGGTGGTCAGGAAGGTCAGCAGCCCCGGCAGCCCGTCGGTGATCAGCCCTTCCACGCCGCGCTGCAGCGCCTCCACATCCTCGCGGCTGGTGGGGGCGGCGAAGACGAGCGGCAGGCCGAGCAGCAGAAACTCCGCCAACACCATCACTAGCGCCGCCCAGCCGGGCGAGAGGCCGGTGCGCTCGCGCAGCAGCTTGAAAGCAGGCCAGGTCGTGTAGGCCAGGATCACAGCCCAAAGCAGCGCCGAGAGGAACGGCCGCAGCACCAGGAAACAGCCCAGGCCAAGGCCGAACAGGGCCAGCAGCCCGATCACGCGGGCGGGTCTCAGCGTGTCCTGGTCCATGCGTCTCGCGCCTCCGGCCGCGTCCGCTTAGCCCAACTCCGCCAATTGCGCATCAGGGCGGGCGGGGCAGGGCCGCGCCGTCTTGCCCGGCGGCGCGGCACGGGGCATCACGGCCATCCCAGGGAAGGATCGCCAGCATGCCGCGTTTCGCCGCCAACATCTCAATGATGTTCACCGAGCTCCCCTTCCTCGACCGTTTCGAGGCGGCGGCCAAGGCCGGGTTCAAGGCGGTGGAGTTCCTCTTCCCCTACGAGTTTCCTGCCGCCGAGATCGCCGCGCGCCTCAAGGCCGCCGGGCTGCAGCAGGTGCTGTTCAACGCCCCCCCGGGCGACTGGACCAAGGGTGAGCGCGGCCAGGCGGCGCTGCCCGGCCGCAAGGCCGAGTTCCGCGAAGGTTTTCTCCGCGCGCTCGACTACGCCGCGGCGCTGTCCTGCCCGCGCCTCCATGTCATGTCGGGCCTCGCCCCGGCCGGTGTCCCGCATGA
>JBIKSZ010000252.1:0-5183 GCA_044348345.1 Roseomonas sp.
GGCGAGGCGGTGGTGGAGCTGATCCGCCGCAACCTCCGCCCGCGCGACATCGTCACCCAGGACGCGCTGTTCAACGCGGCGGCGATCGTGGGTGCCACGGGCGGTTCCACCAACCTCGCGCTGCACCTGCCGGCCATCGCGCATGAGGCGGGGATCAAGTTCGACCTGCACGACGTCGCCGAGATCATGCGCGCGACGCCGCACATCGCCGACCTGAAGCCCGGCGGGCGGTATGTCGCGCTCGACGTCTACAATGTCGGCGGCGTGCCGGTGATCATCAAGGCGTTGCTGGATGGCGGGTATCTGCGCGGTGGCGCGATGACCGTCACGGGCAAGACGCTGGCGGAGAACCACCGCGAGGTGATCGTGCCGAAGGACCAGGACGTGATCCGCCCGACGTCTGACCCGATCAGCCCGATCGGCGGCGTGGTGTCGCTGAAGGGCACGCTGGCGCCGGAAGGGGCCATCGTGAAGATCGCGGGCATGAAGACGCTGCGCTTCGAAGGCACCGCGCTCTGCTTCGACTGCGAGGAGGACGCGTTCAAGGCTGTCGAGATGCGCGCCTACAAGCCGGGCGACATCATCATCATCCGCTACGAAGGCCCGAAGGGCGGCCCCGGCATGCGTGAGATGCTGTCCACCACCTCTGCCATCTACGGCCAGGGCATGGGCGACAAGGTGGCGCTGATCACCGATGGGCGCTTCTCGGGCGCGACGCGCGGCTTCTGCATCGGCCATGTCGGGCCGGAAGCCGCGGTCGGCGGGCCGCTCGCGCTGGTCGAGAATGGCGACCGGATCATCATCGATGCCGAGAAGGGCTCGATCGACCTGATGGTGGATGACGCGACGGTCGCCGCGCGCCGCGCGAAGTGGCAGCCGCGCAAGACGCTCTACACCTCGGGCGCGCTGTGGAAGTACGCGCAGCTGGTGGGTCCGGCGGTGGGCGGTGCGGTGACGCATCCGGGCGCCGCCGAGGAAAGCCACGTCTACGCCGACCAGTAAGGCGTGATGCGGGCGGGGGAGGGGCTCCCCCGCCCGCCCTTATTGCGACTGCCACGGCTTCGCCGCGAAGCCGCCCGGACTTCGGCGCGCTCCGAGCGTTCCATGGGGCATGCGGCGGTCCATCGCCTGAGCGGCCGCCGCGCCGGAGAGCCCCATGCGCATGCCTCGACTGGTTCTGGTGCTGCTGCCCTTGGCGCTTGCGCCGGGCTGCGTCCTGTCCGGCGGCGTCAGCGCCGCCCATGGCCATGGCTACGGGCCGGGCTACTACGGTCCACGCCCCTATGCCTATGGCCCGCCGCGATACTGGGGGCCGGCGCCCTACTATGCGCCGAAGCCCTACGCCTACGCGCCACGACCATACTATGCGCCGCGCCCCTATTACGCGCCGCCGCCCGCCTGGCACCGGCCGCACCCGCATTGGCACGACCGGCCCCGCAGCCAGCGCTGGTAGCGGATCAGTCCGCCAGTTCGAAGATGACCGGCGTGTGGTCGGAGGGACTGTCTTCCGCGCGCGGGGCCGTATCCACCTCGGCCGCGACCAGCCGCTCGGCGAGCTCCGCGCTCAGTAGCGCATGGTCGATGCGCAGGCCCGCATTCAGGTCGAAGGCCGCGCCGTAATCCCAATAGGTGTAGAGCCGCTGACCTGGATGCAGCGCGCGCAGCGCATCCGTGAGCCCCAGATGCTCAAGCCCCCGCCAGGCCGCGCGAGTCTCCGGACGCACCAATGCATCTGTGGGCGGCAGCGCGCCGGGCGCGAGGTCGAGCGCCGTCGGGCAGACATTGAAATCGCCAAGGATGGCAAAGGGCGTGAAGGCATCGAGCCGCGCCCGTGCCAGCACCCGCAGCCGCTCCATCCAGGCGAGCTTGTAGGCATAGCCCGCCTCGCCGCCCGAATTGCCGTTCGGCAGGTAGATGCCGGCGATCCGCATGCCGGCGGCGGCAACCTCGATGTAGCGGGCGTGGTTGTCCTCGCCATCTCCGGGCAGGTCCTGCAGCACCACCTCGAAGGGAATGCGGGACAGCACGGCGACGCCATTGCGCCCGCCCTGCTGGCCGATGGCGTGCAGGCGATAGCCCGTGCCCTCGAATTCAAGGGCGGGGAACTCCTCCGTCCGGCATTTCAGCTCCTGCAGGAAGAGCAGGTCGGGCTGTTTCCGCTCCAGGAAGCGGCGCACATGCGGCGCGCGCTTGCGGATCGAGTTCACGTTGAAGGAGGCGAGGGTGACCATGCGGCGCTGAAACTGCCCGCCCGGCGCCCCGGGATCAACCGACGCCGATCAAGCGACTGGAATCACCCGACGCTGAAGGAGGTCCCGCAGCCGCAGGCGCTGACGGCCTGGGGGTTCTTCACGGCGAAATGCGCGCCGATCAGCGCCTCGGCCCAGTCGAGCTCGGCGCCGGCCAGCAATTCCAGGCTCACGGGGTCCACGAAGACCCGGCCCGGGCCTTCCTCGATCACCAGATCATCGGCGGCCGGGAGCTCCTCGATCGCGAAGCGGTACTGGAAGCCGGAGCAGCCGCCCGCATCCACCGCCAGGCGCAACCCGGCGCCCGGCTTGCCCTCACGCGTGGCGATCTCGGCCACCTGGGCGGCGGCGCGGGGGGTAACGCGGAAGGGGGCGATATCGGTCGCGGCGGACATGGCGGGTGGAGTCTCCTTGCCCTTAAGATAGGACGGCTGCGGTCCTGTTTCCAACAGCCCGTGCCGGCGGACCCGTGGACGCGGCGCGGCCGGCGGTGGTAGGGCGAGCCCATGGACCCCTTGCGGCTGCCAGACGGCCTGGCCCCCTGGGCGGTGCGCGCCGCCACGTCGCGGGGCCGGCTGCATGCCGAGCCGGGCGGCGGCGCCCGCTCGCCCTATCAGCGCGACCGCGACCGGATCATCCATTCCACGGCTTTCCGCCGCCTGCAGTACAAGACCCAGGTCTTCGTCTATCACGAAGGCGACCATTTCCGGACCCGGCTGACCCACAGCCTGGAAGTGGCGCAGATCGCCCGCTCCATCGCCCGCGAATTGGCGCTGGAGGAGGATTTGGCAGAGGCGCTGGCGCTCGCCCATGACCTGGGCCATCCGCCCTTCGGCCATGCCGGAGAGGACGCGCTGGATGCGATGATGAAGCCGCATGGCGGGTTCGATCACAATGCGCAGTCGCTGAAGGCGGTCACCCAGCTGGAAGTCCGCTATGCCGGCTTCGACGGTCTGAATCTCACCTGGGAGACGCTGGAGGGGCTGGCCAAGCACAACGGCCCCGTGCGCCGCCCGGCCGGCTACATCGCCGAATATGACCGCACGCATCGGCTCGACCTCTCGACCCATGCGAGTGCGGAGGCGCAGGTCGCGGCGATCGCCGACGACATCGCCTACAACAACCATGACCTCGATGACGGCGTCCGTGCGGGCATCTTCACGCTCGAGGAAGCGCTGGCCATGCCGCTGGTGGCCGAGGCGCATGAGGCGGCGCGGGCGGCGAACCCCGACCTGCCGCGCGACCGCGCGACGTCCGAGACAGTGCGGCGCGTGATCAACGCCATGGTCAATGACGTGGTCGCCGAGACACGCCGCCGGATCGAACGCCTTGCCCCGCAGAGCGCCGACGACATCCGCGCCGCCGACCGCCCCGTGGTGGCCTTCTCGGAGGCGATGGCGGAGGCCAATAACGAGCTCCGCGCCTTCCTGTTTCAGCGCATGTACCGTCATTGGCGCGTCAACCGCACCACGCAGAAATGCAAGCGCGCGCTGCAGATGCTGTTCACGCTTCTGCATGGCGAGCCGCGCCAGCTGCCACCCTGGTGGCAGGCCAGGGCCGGCGAGCCCGGCAGCGCGGCCGCCGCGGCTGCGGTGTGCGACTATCTTGCCGGCATGACTGACCGCTATGCGCTCGAAGAGCACAAGCGGCTCACCGACCCCACCATCCCGGGCTGAGCCCGGGCGATCGCTGTTCTGGACCTTTGCGATGACAACCGACGCCGACCTGTTCGCCCTTTTGCGCGCCGAGGTGCTGGCCGCGCTCCGCGAGCTGCTGCCCGACCTGCCGGAGGAGGCGACGGCGCGCGTGCTGGTCGAACCCCCGCGGGAGGCGAGCCATGGCGACATGGCGACCAATGCCGCGCTGTTGGTGGCGAAACTGGCGAAGCTGCCGCCGCCGAAGCTCGCGGCCGATCTCGCGGCCAAGCTCGCCACGCGGCCGATGGTGGATAGCGCGGCGCCCGCGGGCCCAGGCTTCGTCAATATCCGCCTCAAGGATGGGTTCCTGCGCGACCTGCTGCCGCGCATCCTCGCGCTCGGCACTGCCTATGGCGACAGCGCGATGGGGCAGGGGGTGCGGGTGAATGTCGAATACGTCTCCGCCAACCCGACCGGGCCGATGCATGTCGGCCATTGCCGTGGGGCGGTGGTGGGCGATGCGCTGGCCGGGCTGCTGGCCAAGGCGGGCTATGACGTCACGCGCGAATACTACATCAACGATGCGGGCGCGCAGGTGCTGGCGCTCGCCTATGCCGCCTATTGGCGCTACCTGCAGGCGCTCGGGACCACGATGAGCGAGGAGCACTACGCCCAATCCGTCCCGGGCGGGCTGCAGTATCGCGGCGACTACCTCGTCCCCGTCGGCACCGCGCTGAAGGAACGCCATGGCAATGCGCTCGCGCAGGCCGATGGCGTGTTCGGCTACGCTGCCGCAGGGCCCGACATCTGGCTCGACATCGTGCGCGACACCACCGTGCAACTGATGATGGACGCGATCCGCGAAGACCTGCGCGCGCTCGGCGTTGCACATGACGTCTTCATCTCCGAACGTGCGATCGTCGAGGCTGGCCGCCTCGCCCAGGCGGAGCGGATGCTCGCTGCGCAGGAGCTGATCTATCGCGGCGTCCTGGAGCCGCCGAAGGGCAAGACGCCCGATGACTGGGAGCCGCGCGAGCAGACGCTGTTCCGCTCGACGCAGTTCGGCGACGATGTGGACCGGCCGCTGCGCAAATCCGACGGCTCCGGCACCTATTTCGCCAATGACGTGGCCAATCACCTCGACAAGATCGAGCGCGGCTTCGCGGAACTCGTGCAGGTCTGGGGCGCGGATCATGGCGGCTACGTCAAGCGCATGCAGGCCGCCGTCGCGGCGCTGTCGGAGAAGCGCGTCACGCTCGACGTCGTGCTGACGCAGATCGTGCATGTGATGAAGAAC
>JBIKSZ010000253.1:0-5160 GCA_044348345.1 Roseomonas sp.
GACCGCAGCACCGCCCGCGGCGCCGATCGCCCCGCCCGACAATGCGCGCTGCTGCTGGCGGTTCATGCCCTCGCAGGCGGCGAGCGGGGCGACGAGCACCAGGGCAAGGGCCGCGCGGCCCATGACGGAAGCCAGCTTGCTGCGCATGCAAATCTCCTGCGGCACGTGTTGCCGTAGCGGATTACGCGCGGCTGCTGTGGCAAGGGAAAGGCAGTGGCGTGGCCTATCCGCGCCGGGAACGTGACGCCTGCGCGACGTGCGTCAGCGCTTGCGGCCGCGTCCGCCCTTGCCCTTCTTCGGGTCATAGCCACCACCGCCGGGCCCGAGCGGCTTCGGCTTCCAATCCTCCTTCGTGCGCGGCGCGCTGGCCTGCAGCGGACGGCCGGCGAGATTGGGCTGCAGGCCGAGCTCCAGCGCCTCCAGCCGCTTGATCTCGTCGCGCAGCCGCGCCGCATCCTCGAATTCCAGGTCGGCGGCGGCGGCGCGCATCTTCTTCTCGAGCTCGGCGATGGTCGCGCCGATGTCCTTGCCGACGAATTGCGCCGTCTCGTCCCCATCCACGGCGTCCACCGTGACGTAGTCCTGCTCATACACCGATTGCAGCACGTCGGAGATGTCGCGCTTGATCGTCTGAGGCGTGATGCCGTGTTCCTCGTTCCAGGCAATCTGCTTCGCACGGCGCCGCGCCGTCTCCTCCAGCGCGCGGCGGAGGCTGTCGGTCATGACATCGGCATAGAGCACGACGCGCCCTTCCGCGTTGCGCGCCGCGCGGCCGATCGTCTGGATCAGCGAGGTGGTGGAGCGAAGAAAACCTTCCTTGTCGGCATCGAGGATCGCCACCAGCGCGCATTCGGGAATGTCGAGCCCCTCGCGCAGCAGGTTGATGCCGACCAGCACGTCGAACACGCCTTTCCGCAGGTCGCGGATGATCTCGATGCGCTCCAGCGTGTCCACATCCGAATGCAGGTAGCGCACGCGGATGCCGGCCTCGGTCATGTACTCCGTCAGGTCCTCGGCCATGCGCTTGGTCAGCGTCGTGACCAGCACACGCCCGCCCTTCTGCGCGACAGCCCGGCATTCGGCGAGCAGATCATCCACCTGGCCCTCGACGGGGCGGATCTCCGTCACCGGATCCACCAGGCCGGTCGGGCGGATCACCTGTTCGGCGAAGCTCCCGCCCGTGCGCTCCATCTCCCACGGGCCCGGCGTCGCGCTGACGAAGACCGTCCCGGGGCGATAGGCGTCCCATTCCTCAAACTTCAGCGGGCGATTGTCGGTGCAGGAGGGCAGGCGGAAGCCGAATTCGCGCAGGACTGCTTTGCGCGCGAAGTCGCCGCGATACATGCCGCCGATCTGCGGCACGGTCACATGGCTTTCATCCACGACCAGCAACGCATTCTCCGGCAGGTATTCGAACAGCGTCGGCGGCGGCTCGCCGGGCTTACGACCGGTCAGGTAGCGGCTGTAGTTCTCGATGCCCTTGCAGCTGCCGGTGGTCTCCAGCATCTCGATGTCGAAGGTCGTGCGCTGTTCCAGCCGCTGCGCTTCCAGCAGCTTGCCCGCGGCGTGCAGCTCCTCCAGCTGCTGCTTCAGCTCCACCTTGATGTCGCGGATCGCCTGCTGCAGCGTCGGCCGCGGCGTGATGTAGTGGCTGTTGGCGTAGATGCTCACGCGCTCCAGCTCGCCCGCGATCTCGCCGGTCAGCGGGTCGAATTCGCGCAAAGTCTCCACCTCGTCGCCGAAGAGCGAAACGCGCCAGGCGCGGTCCTCCAGGTGGCTCGGCCAGATATCCACCGTCTCGCCGCGGATCCGGAAGGTGCCGCGCTGGAAGGCCGCGTCGTTGCGGCGGTACTGCTGCTCCACCAGCCCCTTCACCAGCACATCGCGCTCGATCCGCCCGCCGCGCTCGAGCTTCACCACCATGCGGCCGTAATTCTCGACCGAGCCGATGCCGTAGATGCAGGAGACGGAGGCGACGATGATGACGTCCGGCCGCTCGAGCAGCGCCTGCGTCGCGGAATGGCGCATGCGGTCGATCTGCTCGTTGATCTGCGCATCCTTCTCGATATAGGTGTCCGTGCGCGGGACGTAGGCTTCCGGCTGGTAGTAGTCGTAGTAGCTCACGAAATACTCGACCGCGTTTTCGGGGAAGAAGCTCTTCATCTCGCCATAGAGCTGCGCGGCCAGCGTCTTGTTGGGCGCGAGGATCAGCGCCGGGCGCTGCAGCGCCTCGATCACCTTGGCCATGGTGAAGGTCTTGCCCGAACCGGTGACGCCGAGCAGCACCTGGTCGCGTTCCTCTGCCTCCAGCCCCGCCACGAGCTGGCGGATCGCGGCCGGCTGGTCGCCATTCGGCTCGAAGGGCGAGACCACCTTCAGCCGCGGGCCTGCTTCCAGGGCGGGCCGCTTCTGCGGGTAGAACAGCACGGGCGTCGGCATCAGCACGGTCATGGCCCCAATGTGGGCGCGCGGCTGCAGGGCGTCGAGGATCGGTGTAGCATCCGGCGATGGGCATCGAGATCGAGCGCAAATTCCTGGTGGCCAGCGACGCCTGGCGCGCGCTCGCCCGCCAGCCCGGCACGGCGATGCGCCAGGGCTATCTGGCGGCCGGCGGCCCCGGCCTGCCGAGCCTCCGCATCCGCATCGCCGGCACCGCCGCCTTCCTCACGGTGAAGGGGCCGGGGGGGAAGGTGCGCGCGGAGTTCGAATACCCGATCCCTCCGGCCGATGCGGAGGCGATGCTGGCCCTCTCCCCGCTCGCGGTGCTGTCGAAGACGCGCTTCGAGGTGGAGCATGCCGGCCATCTCTGGACCGTCGACGAGTTCCACGCCCCCGCCGCCCTGCAGGGCCTAGTGCTGGCCGAGGTCGAACTGGATGACACCGAGACCGAGCCGCCCTTGCCGGATTGGCTCGGTGCCGAGGTCACCGAGGACCCGCGCTTCACCAACGCCGCGCTCGCCGCCGCGCTGAGCACTGGCTGAGGGCCTCCGCGACCGGCGCCAGCGACCTACTCTGCCGCCGCCCGGGCGATGTGGCCTGATGCTGCGCAGCTGAAGGGGAGGGGGCCGGGCCGTCGTGCCCCCAAGGCTTGGCTCAGGTGTCTCCGTCGCGCCCGCGGCTCGGGGACCCGTTGCGGGCAGAGACCGGGACTACCGGCTTATCTGCCCACGCGACCAGCGGGCCACATCCGAGATGTCCTTGCCCAGGCCTTCAACGGTCCCGCATCCGGTGAGCACGAGCAGACCTGCCACCAGCAACAGCCAATGTCGCACCGGCTTTTCTCCCGCCTCGTCTCGCGGCGCTGAACGCCGACCTCGTTGTTCAACTTACCGCGAGTCGGCACAAGTTCCAGGCCGGAAAGTTCCGCTGTTCGGTGTTTGACGCATTCAACCTTGCATCCCGCCCGTCCCGGGCGGCCGTTCGACGGCGTGCGCCTGCGGCCGAGGGCTGGGGCTGGCCGCGCCCGCTCGGCGCTTCTGGGCGGGGTGGAACGCGCCGCTACGGCGGCGACGGAGATTGCCGTATACGCCGCGAAATGCGACTTTTCGGGGCATGAGAATAAGAATTTTAGCACTATTAGTTTCCGGTGTCCTCGTCCCCGCCTGCATGCAGCAGGAGGTGCTGACCCACGCCCCGCCGCCGGGCAGCCTGGCCACGGGGCGCGTCGTCCTGGTCGATGATGGAAGCTGCCCGCCCGACCAGCTCCGCGAGCTCACCGGCTCCACGCCGGGTTTCGACCGCCAGAGCCGCTGCGTCCCACGGCCGACGCGCTGACGGCACAAGACGGCCCGCCCCTGCGGCCGGCGCCATGGCCGCTGGTCGGCGGCCGGGTCCTTCGGGCCGCAACTCGGATTTCCACCCGCTGGGCATGAGCGCCCCGCGCCTTGGACCGTAGGTTGCCCTACTGCGGCCCCCCCGCTAGCGTTTTCGTGATCGCCAGTTTGCAAAAGCGGCAGTGGCCGAGCGTCACCCGCCAAGGACACCGCCGTGAGCGTCAGCCTCCACCCCGCCGCGCCGCATCACCTGCCATCCTTCATACCCGGGCCAGACGGATCGGATTGGCTGCTGACCCTCGCTGGCGTTGTGCTGGTCGGGTCTGTGCTGGCCTTCGGGCTCGTCTTCCTGCATATCCACACCCTGCCGGAGCGCATGGCCCATCGCGGCCACAAGCTGCAATTCGAGATCGTGGCCGTGCTCGGCCTGCTCGCCCTGTTCACCCATATCCACCTGTTCTGGGTGGCGGCGTTGCTGCTGGCGCTGGTGGACATCCCCGATTTCAGCGGCCCGATGCGCCGCATCGCCGGTTCGGCCGAGAAGATCGCGAGCCTGCCGCCCGGCGGTGGCGACACGCTCGAGGCCCCGCCCGATCACACGCCCGCGCGGCCCGCTTTGCCTTCGCCATCTGCCCATGACGTTGCCGCGCCGCGGCGGAACGCCTGAACCATGCTCGAACTCATCCTCTGCTCGCTCGTCACCATCCTCCCGGACTACCTCTTCCGCCGCTATGTGCAGGGCAAGCGGATCGGTCGGGAGATCACCTTTTTCTCCGTCTGGTTCGAGCTGCGCTGGGGCATCGTCTCCTGTCTGATGCTGGCGATCAGCCTGATCACGCTGATCTTCTACTTCCACCCCGCGACCACCGCCGTCAGCGCGGTGTTCCGCGCCGTGCCCATCGTGCCCGAGACCGCCGGCCGCGTGGCCGAGGTGCTGGTGCGCGGCAGCGAGCGGGTGGAAGCCGGCCAGCCGCTCTTCCGCCTGGAAGGCAGCACCCAGCGCGCCGCGGTGGAGACTGCGCGCCGCACGGTCGCCGAGGTGGATGCCGCGATCGCGCTCGCGCGCGCCGACCTGGCCGCGGCCGAAGCGCGCATCCTGGAAGCGCAGGGCGCGCTGCAGCAGGCCGAGGACGAATACCGCACCCGCGTCGAGCTCGACCGCCGCAGCCCCGGCACGGTTGCGCGGCGCGACATCGAGCGGCTGGAGGTCACGGTGCGCCAGCGCCAGGCCGGCGTGGAGGCCATGCAGGCCGCCCGCCAGTCGGTGCAGGCGCGGCTCAGTGACCAGCTACCCGCCCAGCGCGCGAGTGCGGAGGCGGCGCTGGCCCAGGCGCAGGTCGAGCTCGACAAGACCGTGATCCGTGCCGGCGTCACCGGCCGTGTCGAG
>JBIKSZ010000254.1:0-5157 GCA_044348345.1 Roseomonas sp.
CGCAACGCCGCGCCGCGCCGGCCTACCCGTGCTCAGAATCGTCGCCGGCCGCCATCGCGGCCGTAGGCTCGCCGCGCCCGAGGGGCTGACGACGCGCCCCACCGCGGAGCGCGTGCGCCAGGCGCTGTTCGACATGCTCTGGCACGCGCCGTGGTCTCCCCTTGCGGCGGGGCGGGCGGCGGTGGAGGATTCCCGGGTGCTCGACGCCTTCGCCGGCACCGGTGCGCTGGGGCTGGAGGCGCTGTCGCGCGGCGCCGCGCAGGCCAGCTTCATCGAGCCCGACCGCGCCGCCCTCGCCGCGCTCCGCCGGAATATCGAGACGCTGGGGGAGGCAGGGCGCAGCCGCGTCATCGCGGGCGACGCCACGCGCCCGCCACCCGCGAGCGCGCCGTGCGGCCTCATCCTGCTGGACCCGCCCTATGGGAAGGAGCTGGTGCCGCGCGCGCTTGCGGCCCTTGGCGCTGCCGGCTGGATCGCGCCCGGCGCACTGGTCGCGGCCGAGGTGGCGAAGGCCGATGCGCTGGATGTGCCGGGCTTCGAGACGTTGGCCGAGCGGGCGCACGGCGCGGCGCGGCTGGTGTTCCTGCGGGCCGTCAGCCCGCCATCCTGACGCGCGCGGGGCGCGTCACGCCTTGGGCGGCAGGGCCCGGAAGCCGATATCCCGCCGGCAGAAGCCGCCCGGCCAGTCGAGCGCATCCACCGCGGCGTAAGCCGCATCGCGCGCGGCCTGGAGAGTTGGACCCGTGGCGCCGACCGTCAGCACGCGGCCGCCATCCGCCACCAGCGCCCCGTCCTCCCGCTGCGCCGTGCCGGCGTGGAAGATCTGCACGCCCGGGATCTGCGCCGCCGCTTCCAGGCCACGGATCTCCGTGCCCTTTAGCGGTGCGGCGGGATAGCCTTCGGCGGCCATCACCACGACGAGGCTGTGGTCGCGCTCCCAGCGCAGGTCGAAACGTGCCAATTCGCCGTCGCAGGCGGCCAGCAGCGCGGGCAGCAGGTCGGAGCGCAGCCGCAGCATCAGCGCCTGGCATTCAGGATCGCCGAAGCGGACGTTGAACTCGATCAGCTTCGGCCCGGTCGCTGTCAGCATGAGCCCCGCGAACAGCACGCCGCGGAACGGCGTGCCACGGCGGGCCATTTCCGTGAGCGTCGGGTTGATGACCCGCGCCATCACCTCGTCCCGCAGGGCATCGGTGAAGGCGGGGGGTGGCGAATAGGCGCCCATGCCGCCGGTGTTGGGGCCGGTATCGCCATCGCCCACCCGCTTGTGGTCCTGCGCGGCGGCAAGCGGCACGGCCGTGGTGCCGTCGCAGAGCGCGAAGAAGGACACTTCCTCGCCGATCAGGCAGTCCTCGATCACGACTGTCGCGCCGGCGGCGCCATGGACACGGCTTTCCATGATATCGGCGATGGCGGCCTCGGCCTCCTCCACCGTCTGCGCCACCACCACGCCTTTGCCGGCGGCCAGCCCATCGGCCTTCACAACGATGGGCGCGCCCTTCGCCCAGATATGCGCGCGGGCGGCGGCGGGGTCGTCGAAGCGGGCCCAGGCGGCGGTCGGCACGCCGGCGGCGTCGCTTACCTCCTTGCAGAAGGCCTTGCTGCCTTCGAGCTGCGCCGCGGCCGCGCTGGGCCCGAAGCAGCGCAGCCCCGCCGCGGCGCAGGCATCCGCCAGCCCTAGCGTCAGCGGCGCCTCCGGCCCGGCCACCACGAGATCCACCTTGTTGTCCCGCGCGAAGCCGACCAGGCCGGCGATATCGGTGGCGGCGATGGGCAGGCATTCGGCCAGTTCGGCAATGCCCGGATTGCCCGGCGCGCACCACAGCTTCGTCAGCAGCGGCGAGGCCGCCAGCGCCCAAGCCAGCGCATGCTCGCGGCCCCCGCCGCCCACCACCAACACGCGCATGCCCCGACCCTTTCGCGGCCTGTTCAACCGGGCGGCGGTCTAGCATAGGGTCGGGCCATGGACACCTCGTCGCCCAAGCCGGACCAGCCCAGCGGGAATGTCCCCGAATTCACCGTGGGTGAGCTGTCGGGCGCCGTCCGGCGCACGCTGGAAGGCGCCTTCGGCCGTGTCCGCGTGCGGGGCGAGGTGGTGGAGTGCAAGGCCTATGGCCCGGGGCGCTTCTATTTCTCGCTGAAGGATGGCGACCCCGAGCAGAAGGCGAAGCTCAACGCCGTGGTCTGGTCCTGGTCCGCGGCGCGGACGGGTGTGAAGCCGGAGAACGGGGTCGAGGTCATCGCGACCGGCCGGCTGACGGCCTATGGCGACCGGTCTTCCTATCAGCTGGTGGTGGACCGGCTGGACTATGCCGGCGAAGGCGCGCTGCTGGCGCGGATCGAGAAGCTGCGCGTGAAGCTGACGGCGGAAGGCCTGTTCGAGGCCGGGCGCAAGCGCGCACTCCCCGCCTTGCCGCGCGTCATCGGCGTGGTGACGAGCGAGCAGGGCGCGGTCATCCAGGACATCCGCACCACCATCGCGCGCCGCTTCCCGCGCCGCATCCTGCTCTGGCCCGTGCCTGTACAGGGTGCCGGCGCGGCCGAGCGCATTGCGGCGGCCATCGCGGGCTTCGGCGCGCTGCCACTCGACGGCCCGGTGCCGCGGCCCGATGTGCTGATCGTCGCGCGCGGCGGCGGCAGTCTCGAGGATTTGATGGCCTTCAACGAGGAGGTGGTGGTGCGTGCCGCCGCCGCCTGCCCGATCCCGCTGATCTCCGCGGTGGGCCATGAGACCGACACGACGCTGATCGACTTCGCCGCCGATCGCCGCGCGCCGACGCCGACCGCGGCGGCCGAGATGGCCGTGCCCGCGCGGGCGGAATTGCTCGCCGCCCTCGACCAGACCGGCGCGCGGCTGCGCGGTGCCGCGACGCGGCTCCTGCGCACGGCGGAAACCACGCTGCTCCGCCTGGAGCGTCGCCTGCCCGACATTCCGGCCCGCGTCACGGATTATCGCCGCCGCCTGGATGAGGCGGCCGACAACCTGCCGGATGCGCTGCGGAGCTTTGTCCGCGCGAAGCGGGATGCGCTGGCGCCGCTCGCTGTGCCGCATCCGCGCGCGGCCATCGCGGCGCGCCGCCATGCGCTGGAATTGCTGGATGCGCGCCGTGGTGCGGCCCTCGCCCGGCGCCTGCAGCGCGAGCGCGGCCGCCGGGCGCTCGCGGCCTTCTCCGACGCGCCGCTGACGGCGCTGCTGCGCGAACGCCGCGCGCGGCTGGACGGGGTGTCGGGCCGGCTGGAGGCGCTGTCCTACACCGCGGTGCTGGCGCGCGGCTTCGCCTTGGTGCGCGACGCGGATGGCGAGCCGCTGACGCGCGCCGCTGATGTTACGCCCGGGGCGCGGCTGTCCATCGCCTTTGCCGATGGCCAGGTCGCGGCGACAGCCGAGGATGGCGCCCCCCGCAAGCGGTCCAAGCCGGCCGCGCCCCCCAAGGATTCCATGCCGCAAGGATCGCTGCTGTGATGCCCTGCTGCCCTGATGATGCGCGCAGCGAATTGGGCTGCGTCGGCCTGCCCGGCGCGCCGCCGTTCGGGCGTCGTTTGCTGCTGGCCGCGCCCGCGCTGCTGCTGGCGCGCGGCGCGGGCGCGGCCGAGATCCAGGGCGAGCCAGCGCAGGGCGGCTTCCTGGTCGGGCGCGCCGCGCCGGGCACGCGGCTGATGCTGGATGGGCGCGTGGTGCGCGTCGGGCCGGAGGGGCAATTCGCCTTCGGCTTCGGCCGCGACCATGGGCCCAGCGCGACACTGGCCGTGACCCCGCCCGCGGGCCGGGCGGAGAGCCGCGCGCTGGCAGTGCGCCGGCGCGACTGGGACATCCAGCACATCACCGGCCTGCCGCCCGCGCAGGTCACGCCGGATGAGGCGGCGCTGCGCCGCATCACCGCAGAACGCGAAAGGCTCGGCCTCGCACGCGCGGTGGACAGCGCGCTGACGCAATTCGCGGAGCCAATGGCCTGGCCCGCGCGCGGGCGCATCAGTGGC
Source organism: Roseomonas sp. (assembly GCA_044348345.1). Taxonomy (GTDB): domain Bacteria; phylum Pseudomonadota; class Alphaproteobacteria; order Acetobacterales; family Acetobacteraceae; genus Falsiroseomonas. Next base: position 3,979 of record JBIKSZ010000254.1, read on the forward strand.
ATCTTCGGCAGCCAGCGCGTGCTGAACGGCCAGCCGCGCCAGCCGCATTTCGGGCTGGATGTTGCGGGGCCGGTCGGCACGCCGATCAATGCTGCGCTGGCGGGCAAGGTAACGCTCTCCGGCGATTTCTTCTTCTTCGGCCAGCTGCTGGTGGTGGACCACGGCCATGGCGTGAACACGCTCTACGCGCATCTGTCGGAGCGCCTGGTGGCGGAAGGCGAGACCGTCACGCGCGGGCAGCTGATCGCGCGGATGGGCGCGACGGGGCGCGTGACGGGTCCGCACCTGCATTTCTCGCTGTCCTGGTACCAGACCTGGCTCGATCCGCAGCCATTGCTTCCCGCCTGAGGGCAGCGGCAACGACGTTGCGCGGGCCGCGTTCGGGCCTCCGCGCGCAGAGGAAGCACACGGCATGCCCGACACGACCTTCGCCACCTATCCCAGCCTGAAGAACCGCGTCGTGCTGGTCACCGGCGGCGCCTCCGGCATCGGCGCCGAGCTTGTCGCGCAATTCGCCGCGCAGGGATCACGCGTCGCCTTCCTCGATTTCGACGCAGAGAGTGGCGCGAAGGTCGCGGCCGCGACGGGCGCGCTGTTCCTGCCCTGCGACCTGCGCGACGTCGCCGCGCTGCGGGCGGCCATCGCGCAGGTGCAGGCGCAACTCGGCGATCCGCTGGTGCTGGTCAACAACGCCGCGCGCGACGACCGGCACGGGATGGAGAGCGTCGAGCCCGATTACTGGGACGAGCGGATGCACACCAACCTGCGGCACATGTTCTTCTGTGCCCAGGCCGTGGCGCCTCGCATGCGCGCGGCGAAGACGGGCTCCATCATCAACATGGGCAGCGTCAGCTGGATGAGCGGCCAGGGTGGTATGCCGGCCTACACCGCGGCGAAATCCGCCGTGCGCGGCCTGACGCGCGGGCTGGCGCGCGACCTCGGCCCGGATGGTATCCGCGTGAACGAGCTGGTGCCCGGCTGGGTTTTCACCGAACGGCAGGAGCAGCTCTGGGCAACGCCGGAGGCCGTCGAGCGGCACATGGCCAAGCAATGCATCAAGCGGAAGGTGATGCCGCCCGACATCGCGCGGATGGCGCTGTGGCTCGCGGCCGACGACAGCGCGATGGTGACGGCGCAGTATTTCGTGGTGGATGGCGGCGGGGTGTAGCGGGCGATGCG
>JBIKSZ010000255.1:0-5066 GCA_044348345.1 Roseomonas sp.
GCCGTCGCCTGGCCCCCTTCCGCGCCGCCCAGCTTGAGACCGGCGACCGGCTGCGCCGCTCGCATGAGGAGCATGGGGCGATCGTCAGAGCGATCCTGCGCGCCGATGCGGAGGAGGCGGCGCGGGTGATGCGCGAGCATCTGGCCCTGACCGAGGCCGCCTGGGGGCGGATGATGCAGCTGGTGCTGGGCAACAGCACGCAGGACCCGCCCATTTCATAGGCAAACTCGCCCGTTTTTCGCGCGCGTGCATACACCGGGCGTGTACCAAGGGTCTGGGCGGTGTGGACCACGCCACTATTCGTCTGCGTTTCCAATAGGTTATAGGATCCGGGCCGGCGCGGCACAGGCCTTGCTGTGCCATGTCCAGCATGTCATCCGCGCCCGCCCCCGCCGACCTCTCGCTCGACCGTACCAGCCTGCACGCGGCCTATGCAGCCGGCATGCGGCCGGAGCAGGTGGTCGCGTTGATCCACCGGCGCCTCGCCGCGCTCGACGATCCGGGCATCTTCCTGCACCTGCTGCCGGAAGCGGCAGCCTGCGCCGCCGCGGCGGCGCTCCCGCCCTTCGATCCCGCCCGCTTCCCCCTCTGGGGCCTGCCGGTGGCGGTGAAGGACAATATCGACGTCGTCGGCCTGCCCACCACCGCCGCTTGCCCCGCCTTCGCCACCACCGCGCGGGAGAGCGCGCCCGCCGTCGCGCGGCTTCTGGCCGCCGGCGCGGTGCTGATCGGCAAGACGAATCTCGACCAGTTCGCCACCGGCCTCGTCGGCGTGCGCACCCCCTACCCCGCCCCGCGCAACGCTTTCGATGCGGCGCGCGTGCCAGGCGGGTCGAGCTCCGGCTCGGCGGTTGCCGTCGCGCAGGGGCTGGCGACGCTCAGCCTCGGCACGGACACGGCGGGATCGGGGCGCATCCCGGCGGCGCTGAACAATCTGGTAGGGCTGAAGCCCTCGCTCGGCGTCGTCTCGACGCGCGGCGTGGTGCCGGCCTGCCGCACGCTCGATTGCGTCTCCGTCTTTGCGCTCAGCGTCGCCGATGCCTGGGCCGGCTTCGCCGCCATCGCCTGTGCTGACGCGGCCGATCCCTTCTCGCGCATGATCCCCTGGCAGGAACCGGGCGAGGCCGCGCCCATCCTGCGGCTTGGCATCCCTGCCGCGCCCGAGCTGGATGATGCGGCCGGCCGCGTCGCCTGGGGCGCCGCCTACACGCGGCTTGCTGGCCTGAACGCGGCGGTAACGGAGCTCGACATGGCGCCGTTCCACGCCGTCGCGCGGCTGCTCTACGACGGCCCCTGGGTCGCTGAGCGCGCGGCGGCCGTCGGCGCCTTCGCCGCCGCCAACCCCGATGCGGTGCATCCCGTCACGCGCAGCATCCTGGCCGGGGCGGCGCGCTTCTCGGCGGTGGATGCCTTCCGTGGCCTCTATCTGCTGGCCGAGCTGCGCCGCGCGACGGAGCCGGTGTGGGAAAGCGTGGATGCGATCGCCGTGCCCTCCGCCCCCAACTTCCCGACGGTCGCGGAACTCGACGCCGATCCGATCGGCCCGAATGCGCGCCTCGGCGCCTACACCAACTTCGTGAACCTGCTCGACCTCGCGGCGCTGGCCGTGCCCGGGCCCTTCCGGCCGGACGGGCTGCCGGCGGGGATCACGCTGATCGGCCCGCGCGGATCGGATGCGCGGCTTGCCGAACTTGGCGCGCGCTTCCAGGCCACCGCGCAACCGCGCCTCGGCGCGACAGCCGGGAGGCTCGCGGCATGAATGACATGATCGAAATCGCCGTCGTTGGCGCGCATCTCTCGGGCCTCGCGCTGAACCACGAACTCACCAGCCGCGGCGGTGAGCTGCGCCGCGCGGTCCGCACCGAAACCTCATATCGCTTCTACGCGCTGGCGGGTGGCCCGCCGCGCCGGCCTGGCCTGCTGCGCGTCGCCGCCGGCACCGGCCATGCCATCGCGGCTGAGGTCTGGGCGCTGCCGCCCGCGGGCTTCGCCGCCTTCGTCGCCGCGATCCCAAGCCCGCTTTGCATCGGCACGCTGCGGCTTGAGGACGGCACGACGCCCAAGGGTTTCCTGGTCGAGCCCGAGGGCCTCGCCGGCGCCGAGGAGATCAGCCGCTTCGGCGGCTGGCGCGCCTTCCTCGCTTCCCTTCAACCGGCGCCCGCCTGACGCGCCCGACCGCCACCACCAGACAGCAGGGAGACTTCCGATGATCCGCCGCCGCCACCTTCTCGCCGGGACCACCGCGCTGCTCGCCGCGCCGCATCTGGCCAACGCCCAGGCGCAGCGCACCGTCCGCATGGGCGGGCTGCGCCTGATCCACGCCATGACGCCGCATTTCTACGAACGCTTCCTGCCGCCCAACCTGCGCGTCGAGATCATCACCTTCGACAGCCCGACCGATGGCAAGAACGCGGTCGTCACGCGCAGCGTGGATTTCGGCGGCTTCGGCATCGCCGCCGCCATCCTCGGTGCGGCGGCTGGCGAGCCTGTGGTCGTCGCCGGCGCCTTCTGCAACCGCGGCATGGGCGTGGTGAGCCGCGCCGGCTCCGACATCCGCGACATCGCGAGCCTGCGCGGCCGCCGCGTCGGCATCTGGCCGGGCTCGACGCAGGAGGTCTTCATCCTGGAGCGCCTGCGCCAATCCGGCATGACGATCCGCGACATCACCTCCGTGCGCGTGCCGTTCGGGGAGATGCATGCGATGCTCTCGCGTGGCGACATCGACGCCTATGTGGGCGCCGAGCCGGGCCCGGGCCTGTCCATCTCCTCCGGCGTCGGGCAGCTGGTGGAATACCCCTACGGCACCGCCATGGGCGGGCTCAACATGATCTGGGCGACGAGCGAGGCCGTGGCGAACCAGGATCCCGCGCTGGTGCGCACGATGCTCGGTGTCCATCGCCGTGCGAGCGAATACATGATGGCCAACCCGCGCGAGGTCGCGGACGCGACGGTGCGTATCCTCGGCGCGCCGCGCGCCGCCGTGGAGCACGCGCTGGCCGCGGGCAATGTCGAATACATCTGGCGCCTGGACGAGACAGTGATGGGCCAGGCCCGCACCTATGGCCAGCACATGCAGGAACTGCGGCAGATCCGCCAGCAGCCGAACTGGAACACCTTCCTCAACCCGCGCTTCTCCAACGAAGTCGCGACCTCGTAAGGCGGATCGCACGGCGTAGGGGGTGTCAGTGATGTCGGAGGCCACGGCCCCCAATCCGGGCGCGATTGCCGCGCCATCGGCGGGCGCGAGCGGCGCGAAGTTTCTTGCGAGCGCGAAGCCCGTGCTGTTGGCACTCATCGTGCCGGCGCTGCTGCTGCTGTTCTGGCACTGGGCGGTGCAGGCGGGGCTGACCCGCCTGATCCCCTCGCCCGCCGATGTGGCAGAATACATGGTGGATTTCGCGGTGGGCGGCATCTGGGACGATGCCTTCTCCGCGACGCTGCACATCCATCTGCTGGCCTCCATGCAGCGCGTCTATGGCGGCTTCTTCCTCGCCGCGCTGGTCGCGGTGCCGCTGGGTTTGCTCATCGGGCGTATCCCCGTCGTCGCGCAGCTCTTCGATCCCTTCCTGCAGCTGATGCGCCCGATCCCGGTCACCGCCTGGCTGCCGCTCTCCATGATCCTGTTCGGATTGGGCCCGCGCAGCGCCTTCTTCCTGGTCTTCCTCGGCGCCTTCTACCCGATCCTGCTGAACACCGTCTTCGGCGTGCGCAGCGTGGAGCCGCGCCTGTTCGAAGCCGCCTCCATGCTCGGCTGTCGCGGCAATGCGCAGTTCTTCCGCGTGGTGCTGCCGGCGGCGCTGCCTTCGATCTTCACGGGTCTGCGCCTCGGTCTCGGCCTTGCCTGGTTCGTCATCGTGGTCGGCGAGATGACCGGCGTGCCGCAGGGGCTTGGCGCCGTCATCATGGATGGCCGCACCCTGTCGCGCACCGAACTCGTCATCTGCGGGATGATCGTGATCGGCATCGCGGGCTTCGTCTCCGACCGTCTGGTCGTCATGCTCATGAACCGCCTGCTGCGCTGGAGCCCGATGCATCGTGGCTGAGATCCCGATCCTCGACATCAAGGGCGTGGGCAAGACCTACACGCTCGGCGACCAGCGCATCGAAGCGCTGCGCGATGCGAACCTGACCATCAAGAAGGGCGAATTCGTCTGCCTGATCGGCGCCTCGGGCTGCGGCAAGTCCACGCTGCTCCGCATCGTCGCGGGCTTCGAAAAGCCGACCGCGGGCGACGCGCTGATGTGGGACAAGCCGATCGGCGAGCCCGGCCCCGATCGCGGCATGGTCTTCCAGGATTACGGCCTGTTTCCCTGGCTCACCGTGCGCGAGAATATCGGCTTCGGCCCCGCAAGCCGCGGCCTGCCGAAGGCCGCGGTGCGCGAGGTGGTGGAGCGTTTCGTCTCCCTCGTCGGCCTCACCCGCTTTGCCGATGCCTATCCCCACCAGCTCTCGGGCGGCATGAAGCAGCGTGTCGCGATCGCGCGCGTGCTGGCGAATGACGCGGAAGTGGTGCTGATGGACGAGCCCTTCGGCGCGCTGGACGCGATGACCCGCGAACGCCTGCAGGATGAGCTGCTGGAGCTGTGGCAGCGCACCGGGCTCACCGTGCTGTTCGTGACGCACTCGATCGAGGAGGCGATCTTCCTCGCCGACCGCGTGGTGGTGATGGAGCCGGGCCCGGGCCGCATCGCCAGTGAGCACCGCATCACCCTGCCCCGCCCGCGCGACGTCGCTTCGCCTGAATTCAACGATGTCCGCCGCGACCTCTCGGCGCGGCTGCACAGCCACCACGCCAAGAAAGCTGCTTGATGCGTCCTGTCGAGCGTCTGCGCTACGCCGCGCCTGCGGATCGTCCGCGCATTACCCTGCCCGGCGGCAAGAAGGTCGCCGTCTGGCCGGTGGTGAATGTCGAGAACTGGCTGATCGACAATCCAATGCCGCGCCAGGTTCTGGTGGCGCCCACCGGTGCCGCGCTGCAGCCGGATGTGGCGAATTGGGCCTGGCACGAATACGGCATGCGCGTCGGCTTCTGGCGTTTTCGCGCGTTGTTCGAGCGGCTCGAACAA
>JBIKSZ010000059.1:0-16574 GCA_044348345.1 Roseomonas sp.
GCGCAGCGCCTGCGGCAGGATCACCAGGCGCATGATCCTGCCCCCGGGCAGGCCAAGCGCGCGGGCTGCTTCCCACTGGCCCTTATGCACGCTCTGGATGCCAGAGCGCACGATCTCGGCGATGAAAGCCGAGGTGTAGATGACGAGGCCGATCAGGAGGGCGAAGAACTCCGGGGAGAGCGAGAGCCCGCCTTCGAAGTTGAAGCCCGCAAGCTCGGGCCATTCGACGGTTGGCGCGAAGCCCGCGGCCAGCGTCACGGCCGGCAGGCCGAGCAGCATCGCGAGCCCCGGCAGCACAGTGGGGCGGCGTTCGCCGGTGGCAATCTGGCGGGCGCGCTCGCGCCGCAGCAGCAACCACCAGCCGATCGCGCCTGCAGCCAGCGCGACCAGGAAGACCATCAACGCCGTGTCGGCGAGCAGGCCGGGCATCTTCACGCCGCGCTGGGAGAGGAACAAGCCCGGCAGCGGGTTCAACGCCTGGCGGACCGATGGCAGTTGCAGCAGCACCGCGTGCCAGAACACCAGCTGCAGCACGAGCGGGGTGTTGCGGATCACCTCGATGTAGCCGCCGACCAGGCTGCGCAGCAGCGGGTTCGAGGAAAGCCGCGCGAGGCCGAGCAGGATGCCGAGCACGGTGCAGAGCGCGATGCCGACGATGGCGACGCGCAGCGTGTTCAGCAGGCCGACCGTCAGCGCGTGCCGATAGGTGTCTGCGGGGGTGTAGGGGATGATGCTCTCGCCGATCGGGATGCCGGCGGAGCGGTCGAGGAATCCATACCCGAACTGGAGGCCGCGCGCGGCCATGTTGGCCTGCGCATTCGACCAGAACCACCAGCCGAGTGCGATGACGGCGACCAGCAGCCCGATCTGGATGGCGATTCCGCGGGCCCCGCCCGGCATCGGGATGATGCCGCGCGACGGTGGCATGGCGACGGTGGCTGTGGTTGTGCTCATGCGTCGTTCCCGTCGTGGGCGGCAGGCGGGAAGGGGGCGGGCGGTGCCGTTGGGCCTCGCCCGCCCTTCCGTTGGCCGCGCGCCATGTGGCGCGCGGCCTTGTCGTGTTGCTCGAGGATCAGCGGGCCGGCGGGGCGTAGAGCAGGCCGCCGCGGGTCCAGATGTTGTTCATCCCGCGCTCGAGGCCGAGCGGCGTGTTCGTGCCGAGGTGGCGCTCGAAGATCTCGCCGTAGTTGCCGAAGGTGCGGATGATCTGGCGAGCGAAGTCGGGGCGCGCGGCGCTCAGGCTCTCACCCATATTGCCCTCGACGCCCAGCAGGCGGCGGATGACGGGGTTGGTGGAGGTGGTGGCCATCTGCTCCACATTCGCCGCCGTGATGCCCATCTCCTCGGCGTCGATCAGCGCGAAGGTGGTCCAGGCCACGATGTTGGTCAGTTCCTCGTCGCCCTGGCGGATGGTGACGGCCAGCGGCTCCTTGGACAGGCGCTCGGGCAGGATGACGTGGTCGGCCGGGCGCGTCAGCAGGGTGCGCTGCGCGGCGAGGGCGGCGAAGTCGTTGGTGAAGACGTCGCAGCGGCCGCTGTCATAGGCGCGGCGCAGCTCGTCGAGGTCCGCGATGACCACCGGCGTGAAGCGCTGGTTGTTGGCGCGGAAGAAGTCCGAGATGTTCAGCTCGGTCGTGGTGCCCGGCTGCACGCAGACCGTCGCGCCGCTGAGCTGGCGGGCCGAGGTCACGTTCAGGCGGCGCGGCACCATGATGGCCTGGCCGTCATAGAAGGTGATGGCCGGGAAGTTGAAGCGGTTCACGTTGGAATCGCGCGTCAGCGTCCAGGTCGTGTTGTTGGACAGCACGTCCACCTCGCCAGCCGACAGCGCCGGGAAGCGGCTCTGCGTGGTGACGGGGACGAATTCGACGCGGTTCGGGTCGCCGAAGATGGTGATCGCGATCGAGCGGCAGATCTCGACATTGAAGCCGCCCCAGCGGCCCTGGCTGTCGGGCACGCCGAAGCCGGGGTTGGACGGCCCCTGCACGCCGCAGCGCAACGTGCCGCGCTGGCGGATCTGGTCGAGGTCACGGCCAGCCAGGGCTTCCTGGACGCCAAACGTCATGAACGCCGCCGCAGCTGCGGCCAGCATCTTCCACTTCATGGGTGTCTCCCTCGTCTCCCAGCGGCCGCCCCTTGCAGTCGGCGGTCGCAGAGTCTGGACATCGCAATGTCAGGAGTAAATTGCAAGAGAGCAATGCAAGAGACATATTTAGGCAATTAGATGCTATGCCGCACGGAAAAGCGGCAATGCTTTGCTGGAGGCCGTGGCGCATGGCCGCGGCATGGCTTGACCTGGCTCAGATGGTGGGGGCAGGGCCGCGCCGGGCCGGTGCGCGCCGCTTTTGTGCCGCTTTTTGCGGCGGTGTGAGGGGCGGCTCAGCCGCCCTCGCCGTCCTCCGCATAGGGATTGGCCGTCCCACGCAGGTTCAGCCGGATCGGCACGCCCGGCATGTCGAAGGCCTCGCGGAAGGAATTCACCAGATAGCGCCGGTAATCCTCCGGCAGCAGCTCCGCCCGCGTGCCGAACACCGCGATCGTCGGCGGGCGGGCCTTCGGCATGGTGGCGTAGCGCAGCTTGATGCGCTTGCCGTCCACCAGCGGCGGCTGGTGGCGTTCCTTCATCGCCTCGAACCAGCGGTTCAGCTCGCCGGTCGGCACACGTCGGTTCCAGAGCGCATAGGCCGCCCGCACGGCAGGCATCAGCTTCTCCACGCCGCGCGCCGTTGCGGCCGAGAGCGGCACCACCATGATGCCGCGGAGCTGCGCGAGGGAGGCGGTCAGCACGTCATCCAGCCGCTTGCGCGCCGCTGCGCGGTCCTCGACCGCGTCCCATTTGTTGAAGGCGATCACCACCCCGCGCCCTTCGCGCTCGGCGAGGCGGGCGATGCGCAGATCCTGCTCATCCATGCCGAGCAGCGCGTCCACCACGAGCACCACCACCTCCGCCTCCTTCAGCGCGGCGAGGGTGGCGGCCACCGACATCTGCTCGAGCTTCTGCTCGATGCGCGCCTTCTTGCGCATGCCGGCGGTGTCCACGAGCCGCACCGGCCCCTCGGCATCGGCGAATTCCAGCTGCACGGCATCGCGCGTCAGGCCCGGCTCGGGGCCGGTGATCATCCGCTCCTCACCGAGCAGCGTGTTCACCAGGGTGGATTTCCCCGCATTCGGCCGCCCGACCACGGCCAGGCGCAGCGGGCGGGCCGCGCCGTCCCGCGGCGTGCGGCCCGTCTCCGTCAGGCGCTCCCGCACCTCGTCATGCAGGCCGCCGATGCCTTCGCCATGCTCGGCGCTGACCGGCAGCGGGTCGCCGAGGCCGAGCTCATAGGCCTCCATCGCCATCTGCGCGCCAAGCCGGCCTTCGGCCTTGTTGGCGACCAGCAGCACGGGCAGCGAGGCGCGGCGCAGCCAATTGGCGAAGGCGCGGTCGGCGGGGGTGATGCCGGCGCGGGCATCCACCACGAAGATGACAAGGTCGGCCTGGCGCAGCGCCGCTTCGGAACTGGCGCGCATGCGGCCCGGGATGGTGTCGGGCGCCGCTTCCTCGAGCCCGGCCGTGTCGGCCAGCAGCACGGACACGCCGCCGATCATCGCCTCCGCTTCCTTGCGGTCGCGGGTGACGCCGGGCGTGTCGTCCACGATGGCGAGCTTGCGGCCGACCAGCCGGTTGAACAGCGTGGACTTGCCCACGTTCGGCCGGCCCAGGATGGCAATGCGTTGCATCCGGCCCTCTTAGCCCAGCTGCGCGACGAATAGCAGGCTCTCTCGCGCCGGGCCTCCCATGTCGGGCAGGGCGTTCAGACCTCCGGGGCTGACGCCCCGGAGGTCATCGGGGCGCCTCAGCGGAGCGCGATCAGCGTGCCGTCATCGGCCAGTGCCACCAGCGTGCCGCCCGCCAGGGCCATCGGCAGGGTGACGCCGGAGCCGAGCGAGACCCGCCCCGCCACCGCTCCGCCCGCCGGGTCGAGCAGCAGCAGCTCCCCGCGCGATGAAGGCAGCAGGATGCGCCCGCCCGCGACCATCGGGCGCCCGAAGCGGGCCGTATCGGCGCGCTGGCCCTCGGCCTGCGGCTCAAGGTCGGTGACCCAGCGTATCCGTCCATCCTCGCGACCGAGCGCCAGCGCCTGGGCGTTGCGCGTGACGGCGAAGACCCAATCCCCGGCCCCGACCGGGCCGGTGGGACCGCCGAAGGCGCGTTCCCACAGGCGCCGGCCGCTGCGCAGATCCACCGCGATGGTGGTGCCGGCCATGCCCGTCGCCACCACACGCCCGCGGTCGATCAGCGGCAGGCCGGTGATGCCGACGATGTCAGCGAGGCTCGCATTGCCGAGGCCGACGCTCTCGCTCCAGAGCAGGCGGCCATCGGTGACGCGCAGCGCCACCAGCTCGCCGGTGCCGAAGCCCGCCACCACCGTCTCGCCCTCCACCGCCGGCGCGGGCATGCCGAGCGGGATGGTGGTGAGCGCCCCGGCGCGATAGGTCCAGAGCCGACGCCCATCCTCAGCCGAGAGGGCGATCAGGTGGTTCTCGATGGTCGGGACGAAGATCCGCCCGCCCGCGAGGGTGGGGGCGCCGCGTGCCGGCTGAGGCAGGCGCACGCGCCAGCGCACCGCGCCATCGGCCACGGCGAGCGCCAGCACCTCCGCGGCGCCGGTGGTCACATAGACGATCTCGCCGCCCACGGCGGCGCCGCCGCCGAGACCCACCGCGCTGCCATCCTCGGGCGTCGTGTCGGCGCGCCAGCGCAGCCGGCCATCGGCCAGCCCATGGGCGCTGACGGTCCCCCAGGCATCCACCGTATAGACCACATCGCCCGCGATGACGGGGCCCGAGGTGATCCGCCGGCGATAATCGGACCCGCTGCCGACGGAGGCGCGCCAGGCCACCGCCGGGGTGGCGCTGAAGGCAGCATGGCCCGGGGCGTGGCTTGGCGGCCCGCCGGCCATCGGCCATTCGGCGATCGGCGTCGGCTCCGGCAGGGCGACAGCGCGCCCGTCGAGCGCCGCGTCGGCGGCTAGCGGCGGGTCGCGCCGCAGCACTGGCAGGCGCTCGCCCGGCAGGGGCTGGCGGCGTGCGCCGAAGATGCTGTCGAAGGTGTCGCAGCCGGCCAGCAGCAGCGCTGCGCCGCCGAGCAGCGCCAGGCGTCGGGTATGGTTCATGAGCGCAGCCCCGAAGCGACACGCTGCGCGCGCTCCCGCACGCCAGTCGGGGCGGCGGTGTCGCTGACCAGCGCCTCCAGGATGCGGCGGGCCTCGTCCGGCGCGCCGCGGCGAATCGCGAGCAGCGCCTGCGCTTCCCGCGCAGAGGCACGCCAGGGATTGCCCTCGGCCACCAGAGGCGCAAGGCGCGCAGCCAGCTGCGCCGGGTCGCCGCTGTCGAGCGCATGTGTCACGGCCAGAAGTGTGGCGAGGTCGCGATAGATCGCATCCGCCGCCTGGTCGGCCGCAACCTCGTTCCAGAGCGCCAGCGCGCCGGGCAGGTCCCCGGTCTCCGCCTTCAGCGCCGCAGCGCGGAGCCGGGCGAGGATTCTGTAACCCTCCGGCGCGTCGCGCCCTAGGGTGGCGAAGCCGCTGCCCGCCCCGGCGAGGTCGGCGCCCTCGAGTTCGGTGGCGCGGTGCAGCGAGAGATAGGTCTCGGCCGCGGCCGCCGCTTGGCGCGCCTTATTCCACTGCCAGGCCTGCCAGCCGCCGGTCGCGCCCAGCGCGAGCAGCGCCACGCCCAGCGCCACGCCGCCCCAGCGCTGGGCCAGCTTGCGGGCGCGCTCGGCGCGCAGATCCTCCTCGACCTCGTCGAAGATGTCGGGCACGTCGTGTCCCTTCCGTGAGCCGCCCCGGTGGTCCGGGGGCGGAGGCCGTGAGCCGGCGCGGGGCCGGCGGCGGCGGACCATACAGGCGCGGTCACGGCACGTTAAGCCCGCGGGCCGAATGCTCCGCCCGCCATGCCGTCTCCCCGCACCCTATCCCTGGCCTTGCTGGCCCTTTTGCCGCTCACCGCCTGCGGGGGGGAGGGGCTAGGGCCTGCCGCGGTCGCTTCCGGCGCCACGCTGGTCGTCACCGGCAAGACGCCGCTCGACCATGTCGCGGGTCTGGCCACGGGCCAGGACTGCTCGTCGGTGCGCTGGGAGCGGCACGGGCCCTGGTGCGTGCGCCCCGCGCCGCCCTTGCCGGAGCCGGTCTGCACGCGCTCACTCGGCGCGCCGGATTGCTGGGCCGTGCCGCCCAGGACCGGCGCCCTGCTCGGGATCGCCGATCCGGGGCGGTAGGGATCACGCCGCGAAGCGGACCGGCTTGCCCACGGGCGCGCCCAGCACCTCGTCCTCGCGCATCACGACCTGGCCGCGGATGACGGTCATCACCGGCCAGCCCGTGCAGCGATGCCCGGCGAAGGGCGTCCAGCCGCAGGGGGAGACGATCCAGCTTTCCTCGATCGTCCGGCTGCGCTTCATGTCCACGACCGTGAAGTCACCGTCGTAGCCGGCGGCGAGCCTTCCCTTGCCGACCACGCCATAGACCCGCGCCGGGCCCGCGCACATCAGGTCCACCAGCCGCGACAGGCTGAGCCGCCCGGCGCTGACGTGGTCGAGCATCATGGGCACGATGGTCTGCACGCCCGTCAGCCCCGCCGCGCAATCGGGCCAGGGCTTTTCCTTGTTCGCGCGCGAATGCGGCGCGTGGTCGGAGCCGACCGTGTCCACCATGCCGTCGCGCACCGCCGCCCAGGCGGCATCAAGATGCCGCTGGTCGCGGATCGGCGGGTTCATCACCGCATAGCCACCCAGCCGGTCATAGGCCTCGTCGGTCTGCGTCAGGTGGTTCAGCAGGACCTCGACGGTCGCGACGTCGCGGAAGTCGCGGAGGTAGTCGAGCTCCTCCGCCGTCGAGACATGCAGGATATGCGCGGGCCGCCCGGTCTTGCGGGCGAGGGCCATCAGCCGCCGCGTGCCGAGTGCGGCGCATTCCACGTCGCGCCAGATGGCGTGCATGCGGTGCGGCATGCCCGAATGGTAGTCGGGTTTGCGCGCCTGCAGGCGGAATTCGTCTTCCGAATGGTAGCAGATGCGCCGCCGGCCGGAGCGCATCACGCGCTCGAGGCTCTCATCATCGGCGACCAGCAGGTCGCCGGTCGAGGAGCCGGCGAAGACCTTGATGGCGCAGACATTGGCCTGCGCTTCCAGCTCCGCGAGCTCCGGGATGTTGGACATCGCCGCGCCGACATAGATCCCCATGTCGCAATAGGCGGCCTTGGAGACGTGCTCCCGCTTCCAATCCACCTGCGCGCGGTTGGTGATGGAGGGGTTGGTGTTCGGCATGTCGAACACCGCGACGAGCCCGCCGAGCACCGCGCCCTTGGTGCCGGTCGCGATGGTCTCGACCGCCGCATCGCCCGGCTCGCGCAGATGGACGTGGCTGTCGATCAGCCCGGGCAGCACATGCAGGCCGCGGGCATCCACCTCCTCCGCGGCATGCACGCCGCGGAGCGCGCCGATCGCCGCGATGCGGCCGTCGCGCACGCCGACATCGGCCTGTTCCTCGCCCCAGGGCAGCACCAGCGTGCCGCCGCGCAGGACAAGATCGAAATGCGTGGTCATCGGCGTCGTCTCCTGGCTGCGTCGCCGTCCCTATACCTCTGGCTGCGCGGGCGCGACAGCACCCCGCCCGCCACGTCAGCCGCGGGCCGAAAGGACCTCCCAGACATCGCCTGCGACCGGCCGAGCCTCGACATGGGCGCGATGCCAGAGGGCGTAGAACAGCAGGTGCCAGGCGGCGAAGCCGCGATGCTTGTCCGTGCCGGCGGCCTTGAACAGCGCCGCCACGCGGTCGGGATGGGCGATCTCCGCCACGCCGGGCTGGGTGGCGACGAGTGGACCAAGCCGGTCCCCTACGCTGGCGATCCAGGCGGCGACCGGCACGGTGAAGCCCTGCTTCGGCGCGAAGGGCCGGCTGCCCGGCAGGTTCCGCGAAAGCCATTCCCGGAGCAGCCATTTGCCGGATCGCCCCCGCACCTTCATCGCATCCGGCAGGCGCCAGCAGGACGCGGCGACGCCCGGGTCCAGGAAGGGCGTCCGGCCTTCGACCGCATGGGCCATCAGGCAGCGGTCAAGCTTGAGCAGCAGGTCGTTCGGCAACCATTCGGCGATGTCGGCAGCCTGCGCCGCCATCAGCCGCGTGCGGCCCGGCGCGCCAACCTCGGCCTCGGCTGCGGCGAAGCCGTCGCGCCAGCCGGTGAGCGGTATGCGCAGCACGTCCCCGACCCGGTCGAAGGAGCCCGCCGCGCGTGGCCGCCGCCCGCCAAGCCACCACGGGCGCATCGCGCTGCGGTACCGGCCATAGCCCGCGAGGAGTTCGTCCCCGCCCTCGCCAGAGAGCACCACCTTTACCTCCTCTCGCGCGCGCCGGGCGAGGAACCAGGAGGGGATGATGGCGTAGTCGGCCACAGGATCGTCCATGGCCGCGACGATCTCAGGCAGGTGGCGCCAGACCATCTGCTCGGTCACGGTGATGGTCGTGTGCCGCGCGCCGGTTGCGGCCGCGGCGGCCTGCGCTGCTTCCTGCTCATCGGCGGCGCCGGGGACATCGAAGCGCGCGGTGAAGGCCTGCACTGGGCGGTCGGCCAGGCGCGCCATCATCGCCAGCACCGCGCCGGAATCGATGCCGCCCGAGAGGAACAGGCCATAGGGCACGTCGCTGCGCTGGTGCAGCCGGATGCTGTCCTCGAAGGCGGCATCGAAGCGGGCCAGCGCCTCGGCTTCGGTCGTGGGCTCCGGCCCGCCCTCTGGCAGCGCGGCGCGGCGATGGCGCTCGATGATCGCGCCATCCGCGACCACCAGGCTCTCGCCCGGCAGCACGCGGGAGATGCCGTCGAAGATCGTCGCTGCACCGGTGGTGAATTGCAGCTGCAGCAGCTCCCGCCGCGCGGCTTCGTGCAGGCGTGGTCGCACGAGGCCTGCGGCGAGCAGCGCGCGCGGCTCCGAGGCGAAGGCGATCCCGCCTGCCACCTCGGCCACGTAAAGCGGTTTGATGCCGAAGGGATCGCGCGTCAGCACGAGGCGCCGTGCGGCGCGGTCATGCAGCGCGATCGCGTACATGCCGCGCATCGCGCCTGCGAAGCCCGCAAGCCCGTCGCGGCGATAGAGATGCAGCGGCGGTTCGCAATCGCTGTTCGTCGTTGTCGTCAGCGCATTGTCGGCGCGCAGCTCGATGTAGTTGTAGATTTCGCCATTGGCGACGAGCGCCGCCGGGCCCGCGAATAGCGGCTGGTCGCCGGTGGCGAGATCGATGATCGCAAGCCGCGTATGCGCCAGCCCGACGCCATCCGCCACATGCGTGCCCGACCCGTCGGGCCCGCGATGCGCCAGCGCCCGGGCCATCGCGGCGAGCGTGGCGTCATCCGGCGTTGCGCCCTGGCGCATGGCAAGGCCCGCAATGCCGCACATCAGCCGGTGCTCCCGCCGCGGATGCGGGCCGCGGCTTCGAGGAACAGGTCCCACGCCGCCAGCACGGGGGCTTCCGCATGATCGGTCTCGAAGGCGGCGCGGCCGGCGGCCCCGATGGCCGCGGCGCGCGCCGGGTCTGCCAGCAGCGTGCCGATCGCCGTTGCGAGCGCTGCATCGTCGCCGATCGGGGTGAGCATGCCGGTGCGGCCATCCTCGATCAGCTCGCGCGGGCCGTCGGCGGCGGCGGCGACGACCGGGCGCGCGGCGGAAAACCCCTCCAGCACGACATTGCCGAGCGGCTCGATGCGCGACGGCACGACCAGCATCGTGCTCGCGGCGAGCAGCGCGCCGACATCCTGCCGCCAGCCGAGGAAGGCGACACGCGCGCCAAGGCCGAGCTCCCGCGCCAAGGCTTCCAGCGCCGCGCGGTCCGGCCCGTCACCGGCGAGCGCCAGATGCACATCGCCCGGCAACTGCGCCATGGCGCGCAGCAGGGTGGGGAAATCCTTGTTCGGGTGCAGGCGGCCCATGGCCAGCAGGATGCGTGCCCCGGCCGGGATGGGCAGGGCCGCCGGCGCGGCGCCGGCCAGGTCAGCGGCGAAGTTCGGCAGGTGGCGCAGGCGCTGCCGCGGCCAGCCCTGGCCCTCGATCCAGTCGCAGAGGCCGCGCGTATTGGCCACCAGCAGATCGCAGCCACGATAATAGGAAAGATCGTATTGGCCGCCGAGCCGCCCGACCAGCGTCCAGGGCGCGCCCCGCGACGCGGCGCGGGCGAAGCGCGCGGCGCGGTTCATCCAGGCGACCACGACCTGCGGGCGGAAGCCCTCCAGCGCCGCGCGCAGCCGCGGCGCGGTCATCAGGTCGAAGGGGCCGCCGAAGCCGAGCTGGATCGGCGCTAGCCCGCCCGCCGTCAGCCGTAGCGCGCGGCCTTCCTCCCGCCGGATCACCGCAAGCACATCAAGCCCGCGCCGCGCCTGCGCCAGGGCGAGGCGTTCGAAGAAGGCTTCCGCCCCGCCCTGGGCGGCGCCGGCCATCACATGCGCGACCCTCATGCGTGGTGCCTCATGCGGCGATCGGCGCCGCGAGCAGCTGCGCGGCGGCGGCGATGACGCGGTCGGGTGGCAGCGCCTCCATCGGCGCGGCCCCCGGCGGCCCCTCGGCGCAGACGGCGACGGCGCGCGGGCCGGCCGGGCCGTATTCGCGCGCATCCGACATGCCGAACACGCCGACCACCGGCGCGCCCGCCGCGGCGCCAAGATGCATCAAGCCGGAATCATTGCCGATGTAGAGTGCGGCCCGCCGGAGCACGGCCGCGGCCTCCGGCACTTGCAGGTGGCCCACGAGGTCAAGCGCGCCGGGCAGCGCGGCCAGCACGGGCGCGGCCATGGCGCGCTCGACCTCGCCCGGGCCGCCCATCACTGCGATGCGCGCGCCGGCCAGCGCCCCGCCGGGGGCGGTCAGGGCCCGGGCGACGGCTATGAAACGCTCGGCGGGCCAGACCTTGCCGGCCCAGTTCGCCGTCGGCCCCAGCACCAGCCAGGGCCCGCCCGGCATCAGCGCGGCAGCGCGGGCCTCGTCCTCTGGCCGTGTCCAGGCCAGCGGCAGCGGCGGCGGGTCGAGCCCGAGCACGGCGCCGATATGGCCCAGCCGATGGCCGGGCCGGCGCCCGCCCTTGCCGATGGCGCGCCGTCGCGTCGGCACCATCCAGGCCAGCGCCGAGGCGCGCAGATCCACCACCAGATCCCAACGCGTCGTCGCCACCTGCGCCCAGAGCCACGCCCAGTGCAGGGACAGGGGCTGCTTCGCCACCACGATCAGCCGCTCGAGCCGCGGCATGGGTTCGAACACGCCGGCCGCGACCGGGCCGCAGGCCACTGTGAAGCGTGCCTCCGGATGGGCGCGCAGCAGGTGACCGAGCAGGCCGGTCGAGAGCACGGCGTCGCCCAGCCGCGTTGAGGTGACGAAGAGAATGCGCATGGTCGCCCCGGCGCATAGCATGGCCAGCCCGGCTGCCCCACCCTGCATGTGCCGGGCTTGGGGGCGTTGCAAGCGGGGCCCGGGCGCCCCTATCTCCCTGCCATGCCGATCGCATTGCTGCCAGGACGGGGCGTGGTGGAGGTGACGGGCGAGGACCGCACCGCCTTCCTCCAGGGCCTCGTCTCCAACGACGTCACCGCTGGCCAGCCGGGCCGGGCGGTCTTTGCCGCGCTGCTGACGCCGCAGGGCAAGTGGCTGGCCGATTTCTTCCTGTTTGCCGAAGGCGAGCGCCTGCTGCTGGATTGCGCGCGGGACCAGGCGGGGCTGCTGGTCACGACGCTCTCGCGCTTCCGGCTGCGGGCGAAGGTGGCGCTCGGCGATGTCTCGGATGGCTTCGCGGTGCAGGCCGGTTGGGGCGGGGCACCGATGCCGGAGAGCGCGATCGCCGCGCCCGATCCGCGGCTGGCGGAGGCCGGCTGGCGCGCGCTCTCGCCCGCGCCGCTCGGCGCCGATGCGGACGAGGCCGCCTATGACCTGCACCGTCTTTCGCTTGGCCTGCCGGATGGGGCGCGCGACATGGAGGCGCAGAAATCCGTCCTGCTCGAGGGCGGCTTCGACGAACTGGCGGGCGTGTCCTGGACCAAGGGCTGCTACATGGGCCAGGAGCTGACGGCGCGGACGAAGTATCGCGGCCTGCTGAAGAAGCGGCTGTTCCCGGTGGTGATTACTGGCCCGCTGCCCGCGCCCGGCACGCCGGTGACGCAGGAGGGCGCGGAGGTGGGCGAGATGCGGTCTGGCCGCGACGGTCTCGGCCTCGCGTTGCTGCGCATCGAGGCCGTGGAAGCGGGCGGCGCGATGGCTTGCGGCGAGGCTGCGCTGACGCCCCGAATCCCGGGCTGGATGACGCTGCCGGCGCGCGAGCCGGTTTGAGATGAGCGCGGACAATACCCCCGACCACGGCCCCGGCGTGCGCGTGCCGCCGCCGGTCATCGCGACGATCATCATGGCCGCCGCCTGGCTGCTTGACCGGCTCTGGACATTGCAGATCGGGCCGCCGGCCCTGTCGCTCGGCGGGATGGTGATCTTCCTGGCGGTCGGGCTGGTGGGCTGGGCGGTGCTGGCGCTGGTCAAGGCCGGCAACGACCCCCGCCCGGACCGCCCCGACGCCGCGCTGGTCGATATCGGCCCATTCAAATGGAGCCGCAACCCGATCTATCTGGGCTTCCTGCTGGCCGCGACCGGGCTGGCGCTGATCTGGGGCACGCTGTGGGGCTGGGTCGGCGTCGCGGTGCTGCATGGCGTGCTGGACCGCCTGGTGATCGCGCGGGAGGAGGCGTATCTCGCCACCCGCTTCGGCGCGGCGTATGTGGCCTATCAGGGGCGGGTGCGGCGCTGGATGTAGGGCAGGGGCCGCGCGCCTCAGGGCGCCAGCAGCGTCTCCAGCGCGGACGCAGCGGCCTCAAGCGGGATGGCTGACATCTCTCGCCCGCCGTGATCCTGCGCGCGCAGGATCGCTGACCGCGCCGCGACGGGTCGGAACTTCGCCGGCGAGGTCGGGCCGAATAGCGAGAGCAGCGGCGCGCCGGAGGCGGCGATCATGTGCCCCGGCCCTGCATCATTCGCGACGCCCGCCGCGCAGCGCGACGCCACCGCCACGGCGCGGAGCGGCCCGCGGATGGTGCCGGTGAAGGCCGGGTGATCCTCGGGGAACAGCACGCTGGGCACCTGCTGCAGGATTTGGTTGCGCCAGTCATTCTCCTGCGGGCCGAGCAGGAAGACCGGCTGCCGGCCGCGCTCGGCCTGTAGGCGCGCGAGCGCGATGAAGCGCTCCAGCGGCCAGCATTTCGTGACCCCGCCCGCGCCAGGCGCGAGTGCGATGCGGGGCATCGCCTGGTCGGGCAGCGCTGCGGACGCGGCGGCGGTGAGGTCCGCCGGCAGGATGAGCGGGGAGAGATCGCGCGCGGCCGGCGTGCCGGTGGCCGATTCGAGCAGCGCGAAGAGTCGGTCGAGCGAATGCGGCCCGATCGGCGCGCGGCCGAGGCCGCGCCGCAGAAAGGCCGCGGAGAGAAAGCGGCGATGCGGCACGCGCCAGAGCTGCAGCGTGCGCCAGATCAGCGCCTGGGTGTCGAGCAGCAGGTCGAAGGGGCCAAGCGGCGGCGGGCGGCGCAGCAGCGCGGTTGGCGTGGCGCCAATGCCGCACTGCTCCACCACATGATCGAGCAGCGGCGCCGTGACGGGCGCGAGCGTGCGGGCGAAGACCGTGTCGCGCGTGGTCATCCAGGTCAGTTCCGCCGCCGGGAAGGCGCGGCGCAGCGCACGGAGGAACACGATTTTGTAGAGGCCGTCGCCGATCACCTCCTGATGGCTGAAGACACCGATACGGTACGGAGCCGCTCTCATGGCCTCGGCGCGGTGCGGGTCGCGCGGTGCAGTGCGCCGAGCACGACGGCGGCCAGCATCAGTGTCGCCACCCACCAATGCTGCCAGACGCCGAAGGAGAGCAGCCCCGTCACCATGCCGGAGGCCAGCACGCCGAGCCCTGCCGCGGTGATCGCCGGCATGGCGCCAAGCGTCAGCGCCAGTGCGGCCACCAGCACGGCGGCCAGCACCGCGCCCACCAGCCCGGTCTCCAGCCAGATATGCAGCGCGGCGTTGTGCGGATGCAGCGGCAGCTGCGCGGCGTGCTGGCCGAAGGCGATGCGCTCCTCCGCGGAGGTCAGGCCGAAGCGATCGAGCGTGCGGTCGTCGAAATTGTCGCGGTGTCCGGGCAGCGAGCGGCTGGCATCCATGCCCCAGCCCAGAACCGGCCGATCTGCAATGCGCGACAGCGCGAAGTCCCAGATCAGCACGCGATGCGCTGCGCTCATTGGCAAGGGCGAAAGGTCCGGCCCGCGCGCGAGCAACGCGGCGAAGAGCAGCGGCGCCGCCAGGAACACCAGCCCGAGACCCACCGCCATCAGCCGCGCCGCGATGCGCGGAGAGAGGCGTGCGGCGAAGGCGATGCCAAGTCCGACGATCGTCGCAATCATCGCCGACTCACCGGGCAGCCAAATTGCCACCGCGACGCCTGCAGCAAGCACGGCACCGACAATCGCGCGCGGCAGCCCAGGCACGAGCAGCAGCAGCGGCAGCAGCAATGCGAGGATGGAAACGGCGGGCTTCAGCCCGAAGGTGATTCGGGCGTCCCAGGCCGGGAAGCCGCGCACCGCCAGGCGGAACATGTTGCCGCTGGCATGGTCGAAGGCCAGCAGCGCGATGCCGAGCGCGAGGCCCGGAAGAAGGACAGCACCGATCCGCGCCACATGCGCGGCATCGTCGTCTTCCAGCGCGCGCGCCGTCATGGTGGTCAGCACCAGCAGCGCCCCGAGCCCGAGCGCCGTGCGCACGCCATGTGCGGCTTCCGCTGACCAGAGCGCGGCGACCAGAGCCCAGCCGATCAGTGCGGCACACAGCAGCGCTGGTGCCGAAGGGCGCGGCCAGGGCAGGCGGCGGTGGTTGCGCCAATGCGCGGCGATGGCCAGCGCGAAGCCGATGGCGACCGCCAGCACCATGGCGCGGAACTGCGCGGCCGCCAGCGCCGGCGTGACGCCGAGCAGCACCGCGACCGGCAGCGCCGGTGAGCGGGCGAAGCCGCGGCGCGCGGCGTCGCTCACGCGGTGCGGTCGCCGCCGCCTGACAGCAGCGCGGCCTGCGCCGCCGCCAGGCGCGCCACGGGCACGCGGTAAGGCGAGCAGGACACGTAGTCGAGCCCGACCCTGGCGCAGAAATGGATCGAGGCCGGATCGCCGCCATGCTCGCCGCAAATGCCGAGCTTGAGGCCATCCTTCACCTTGCGACCCTTCTCCGCCGCGATCTCCACCAGCGCACCAACGCCGTCGATGTCGATGGAAACGAAGGGGTCCTTCGGCAGGATGCCCTTCTCGACATAGATGGGCAGGAACTTGCCGGCATCGTCGCGCGACAGGCCGAACACAGTCTGTGTCAGGTCGTTGGTGCCGAAGCTGAAGAAATCCGCGCTTTCGGCGATGGCGTCTGCGGTGAGTGCGGCGCGCGGCAGTTCGATCATCGTGCCGACCAGGTATTCGACATGGTAGCCGCTCTCGGCGAAGACCTCCTGCGCGACCTTGTCCACCATGGCGCGCGTGATCTCGAGCTCGCGCCGCGTCATGACCAGCGGGATCATGATCTCCGGCACGGGCGCCTTGTGGGTTTCCTTGGCCGTGATCACAGCCGCTTCGAAGATGGCGCGGGCCTGCATCTCGTAGATCTCGGGGAAGGTGATGCCGAGGCGGCAGCCGCGATGGCCAAGCATCGGGTTGGCC
Source organism: Roseomonas sp. (assembly GCA_044348345.1). GTDB lineage: Bacteria > Pseudomonadota > Alphaproteobacteria > Acetobacterales > Acetobacteraceae > Falsiroseomonas. The sequence continues at coordinate 15,733 of JBIKSZ010000059.1, forward strand.
TCCGACAGCTCCGACACGCGCCGCTTCATCGCCGCGACATCGGCGCCGAGGTCGTGCGCGACCTCCTCGATCTCCTCCTCCTTGTGGGGGAGGAATTCGTGCAGCGGCGGGTCGAGCAGGCGGATCGTCACCGGCAGCCCGGCCATGATGCGGAACAGGTCCACGAAATCCTGCCGCTGGAAGGGCAGCAGCCGTTCGAGCGCGGCGCGGCGGCCGCTTTCGGTCTCTGCCATGATCATCTGCCGCACGGCGCCGATGCGCGCGGGGTCGAAGAACATGTGCTCCGTGCGGCAGAGCCCGATCCCCTCCGCGCCGAACTTTCGCGCTGTTTCGGCGTCCAGAGGCGTCTCGGCGTTGGTGCGGACCTTCAGCTTGCGGACGCTGTCGGCCCATTCCATCAGCGTCGCAAAATCGCCCGATAGCTTGGGTTCGATCATCGCGACGGGGCCGATGAAGACCTCGCCGGTCGCGCCGTCGAGCGTGATGACCTCGCCTGCATTCACGCGCTTGCCGCCGGCGCTCAGCACCTGCTGGGCGTAGTCCACGGTGATGGAGCCGGCACCCGCGACGCAGGGGCGGCCCATGCCGCGGGCCACGACCGCGGCGTGGCTCGTCATGCCGCCGCGCGTGGTGAGAATCCCCTTCGCGGCATGCATGCCGTGGATGTCCTCGGGCGATGTCTCGATCCGCACCAGGATCACCGTCTCGCCCTTCGCCGCGCGCGTCTCCGCCTCCTCGGAGGAGAAGACGACGACGCCGGAGGCCGCGCCGGGCGAGGCTGGCAGCCCCTTCGCCAGCGACTTGCGCGGTGCCTTGGGGTCGAGCGTCGGGTGCAGCAGTTG
>JBIKSZ010000060.1:0-16542 GCA_044348345.1 Roseomonas sp.
CGGAGGAGATCCTTCGCCAGGCGATGGACGACCTCAATGTCGAGTTCGAGTTCCAGGTGCGGCGTAACCTGCGCCCCTGGCTGGCCGATGGCAGCGTGGCGCCGGTGCCGAGCGGCCCGGGCGGCATCGAGCGCGAGGAGCTGCCGCGCGGCCAGCAGCCCGCCTCGCCGCAGCCCCAGGCCCTGCAGCCGCCGCGGCGCTGAGGCGATGACGATCCGCTTCTCCAACCCTGCCGGGGTGCATGCGCCGGGCTCGCGCTATTCCCATGCCGCGGTGGTGGACGGGCCGGGGCGGCGGTTGCTGATCTCGGGGCAGGTCGGCATCGCGCCGGATGGCACGGTGCGGCCGGCCGGGCGGGACCAGATCGCGCAGGCGCTCGCCAATCTCGGCGCTGTTCTGGCCGCGCATGGGATGGGGCCGGCGAACATCGCCAAGATGGGCGTGTTCCTGACCGACCGGGCGCTGATCCCGGTCTGGCGGGAGGAGCGGGCGAAGCTTCTCGGCCAGCTCGCGCCGGCCAGCACGCTCTTGATCGTCGCAGGTCTTGCTGATCCGCGCTTCGTCTTCGAGGTGGAGGCGGAGGCGGTCGCCGACTAACGCGGCGCGGGCGGGGAGGCTTCCCGCCCGGCCGGTCTTCGGCTGGCCGTCAGCCCTCGGCGGATCCGCGCGGCGCTGCGATCATCGCCAGAACTTCGCGGCGCGTGGACGGGTCGTCGCGGAAGGCGCCCAGCATGCGGCTGGTGACCATGGTGACGCCCGGCTTATGCACGCCGCGCGTGGTCATGCACTGGTGCGCGGCTTCCACCACCACGGCGACGCCCTTGGGCTTCAGCACGTCGTTGATGGTGTTGGCGATCTGCGCCGTCATCTTCTCCTGGATCTGCAGGCGCTTGGCGTAGGCCTCGACCACGCGGGCGAGCTTCGAGATGCCGACCACCCGGCCAGAGGGCAGGTAGGCGACATGCACGCGGCCGAGGATCGGGGCCATGTGGTGCTCGCAGGTGCTTTCCAGGCGGATGTCGCGCAGCAGCACCATCTCGTCATAGCCGTCCGTCTCCTCGAAGGAGCGGGCGAGGAGTTCCACCGGGTCTTCCTCATAGCCGCAGAACCATTCGCGATAGGCCTTGGCGACGCGTTTCGGCGTGTCGATCAGGCCTTCGCGGCTGGGGTCGTCGCCGGCCCAGCGGAGCAGGGTGCGGATGGCGTCCTCGGCCTGTTCGGCCGTCGGGCGGGGCTCGGGGTCGGGCTTGGCGAGCCGGCTTTTCGGCGTCTGGATATTCACGGTCTTCGGTCCTCGGGCGGGGGCCTGCGGATCGTCCACGGCGTGGCGGCCCGTCAGGGTGCGGCGGAGGCGTTTACGCGCTGCCGCATCACGGCGCCTTCCTCATTTCCTCGCAAATAGGGCGAGTCCGCCATCGCGCAACCATCCGGCGGCGGGAAGACCATGACGGTTGCGTAGGCCGGCCATGCGCCCGGCCCCCAGGACCGGCCCCAACCCCGAGGCCCGGCCCCCCAAGGCCCGCGCCCTGGCGGCCAAAGGCCGCCCGCGCCGCGACCTACCTTCCCACCCCGCGCGCCATGTCTGCGGCGCGAAAGGCGAGCCGGCGGAGCCGGCGCCCGCCGTCTGAGGGCAAAAAAATCAGTGTACTCTTATATGCTGGTGGGGGCTGTCGAGGCTGAAGGGGGGGATGCTGACGTCGAAGGCCTCGCCGGTGGCCGTCACCACCATGTGGTAGGCCCCCCGCATGAAGCCCGATGCCGTGCTGAGCGGCGTGCCGGAGGTGTATTCGAAGCTCTGGCCCGGCTCGAGCACCGGCTGTTCGCCCACCACGCCCTCTCCCTGCACCTGCTGGGTACGGCCGAGTCCGTCGGTGATCTGCCAGCTGCGCTTCAGCAGCTGCACCGTCTCCTGCCCCTGATTGGCGATGGCGACGCGGTAGGCCCAGACGAAGTGGCTGCGGTCCGGCTCCGACTGGTCGGCCAAGTAGAAGGCGCGCACCGAGACGCGGATCGAACGGGTCGTGTCGCTGTAGTCGTCGCGCATCCTGCCCTCATGGAGCCCCTGGCCCCGGCGCGCAATCTCGGCCGCGGCGGGCGCGGACTCAAGCCCTCTGGCGCGAGGGACGCGTCCGGGCCCCGGCCAGGCTGGGCGCGCCGGCCCGTCGCCGCCTTGTGACGCCAGGGGCGCGCGCGGCCACCAGGGACGCGCGCGTGCCGGGGGAACGCGATGGCGGTCTCGTGCATTGAGGCCGCGGGCACCCTCGTTGGAGGCTGCAGGAGACCGGGGTGGCAACGTCGCGCCCCGCCTGCCGCATCCGCCGCGGCTGCATGGAGGATGGTCCGCATGCACCTCGATCTTCGGCTTGAACGCGCGCTTGAGCGTGTCGAACTCGTCACCGGCGTCGGCACGCGCGATGCCGGGCGCATGTGCGTGATGTCGCTTGTCGCCTGCCTGGCGGGGGAGGAGCACACCGATAGCCCGGCCTGCGCCTCGCCCCTGATCCGCGCCTTCGCGATCCCGCTGAATGACAACATGCCGCATGGGGTGCGGCAGAAGCTGAAGCCGTTTGCGCCGCGCATCCTCGGCACGCAGGACGGGCAGGATGCGGTGCGGGCGGAGCTGCTGCGCCAGTCGCTCAGTCAGGAGATCCTGCCGAAGCTCGGCGGGCGGCAGACGTCGCAGACGCGGCGCTTCACGGGCGCGTTGTGGCGGCTCTGGTCGCTGCTCGGCATGCGGCGGCTGGAGCGCGAGGCGGAATGGATGATGGACCGCGCGGTGGCGCTGGCCGATGGCGCGGACATGGCGCGCGCCATCGCTGCCGCCGGCGCGGTCGGGCGGCTGCTGGCGCGCGCGGCGCGGGAGACGACGGACCCGCATGAGGCCGACCGGCTGTGGGACATCGCGATCGGGTTGCTCGACCGGTTGTGCGATGTGGGCGGCGAACGCTCCCCCCCGTCGCAGGCCTGGGCCGCGCGGCTGGAGCAGGTGTTCGAGCCGCGTGCGGCGCGCGGCCTCATGACAGGTGCCGTGCGGCTGTAGCGCGGTCGTCCGCGCTGCGTGTCAGCTCCGCGTGCGGGCCAGCACGCGGCGCGCGGCGCGTGCGACGGGCAGGTCCACCATCTTGCCGTCCACCACGCAGACACCGCCCGCAGCCTGATCGAGCGCTGCCAGGATGCGGCGCGCCCAGGTGGCCTGCTCGGGTGTGGGCGTCAGCACGGATTGGATCGTCGCGACCTGCCGCGGATGGATGGCGAGCTTGGCGGTGAAGCCGAGCGCGGCGACGCGCCGCGTCTCCTCCGCCAGCCCCGCCTCGTCGTCGAGGGCGAGGAAGGGCACGTCCACGAGGCCCCGGCCCGATCGGGCGGCAGCGGCGACCAGTGCGCCGCGATGCGGCAGCAGCGGCTCCCACGCGACCTGGCAGCCGAGATCGGCGGCAAGGTCCACCCCGCCGAAGCCGAGCGCGGCGCAGCCCGGTTCGGCCGCGATGGCGGCGGCGTTAGCGAGGCCCTCGGCGCTTTCGATCAGCGCGACGAGCTGCGGCGCGCGGGGGTGGGCGGCGAAGGCGCGGGCGACAATGCGGAGCTCCTCCGGCGCTTCGACCTTGGGCAGCATCAGGAAATCGGGCGCGGCGGCGCCGAGCAGGGCGGCGAGGTCGGCGATGCCGTCTGCCGTCGGCAGCGGGTTCATGCGGATGCCGAGCGCGATGCCCTCCGGCGCGGCGGGGCGGGCGAGGGCGGCGGCGCGGGCGGCCGGCTTTTCGGCGGCGGGGACCGCGTCCTCGAGGTCGATCACCACCGCATCGGCGCCGGTGGCGAGCGCCTTGGCGAAACGGTCGGGGCGGTGGCCGGGGACGAACAGGATGCTGCGGGCAAGCGCGATGTCGGGATGGGTCATGGCGCCGGATGATGCGTCGGCTGGCGGGCCGAGGCCAGCCGGGCGGGGGGGAACAGTCAGGGCTTGATCGGAGTGGCAGGTAGCGTTATCTGCATTTTCAGAAATTCCTGAAAAGTCAGAACGCCAGAGCCGCCCGGACCCCTGACCGATGCAACTGCCCCCCCTGATCCAGGCCTTCGTGCTGCATTTCGGCGAGATGGGCAGCCGTTGGGGCATCAACCGCACCGTCGGGCAGATCTATGCGCTGCTCTACGTCTCGCCCGTGCCGCTCAATGCGGACCATATCGTGGAGGCGCTGGGCGTCAGCCGCTCCAACGTCTCGATGGGCTTGCGCGAATTGCAGGGCTGGAACCTGGTTCGCGCGAAGCATGTGCCGGATGACCGGCGCGATCATTTCACGACGCCCGGCGATGTGTGGGAGATTCTCCGCGTGCTCGCGGAGGAGCGGAAAAAGCGCGAGGTGGACCCGACGCTGTCGGTGCTGCGCGAACTGCTGATGCAGGCGCCGGCGAGCGAAGCCGAACGTCATGCCCAGGCCCGCATGGCCGAGATGCACGGCCTGATCGAGCAGCTGACCAATTGGTACGAGGACGTGAAGAAGCTGGAGACTGAGCGGCTGGCGCAGCTGCTCGCGCTTGGCTCTCGCGTCGCGCGGCTGGTGGAGGCGACGGACAAGGTCGTCTCGCTCGGCCGCCGGAAGAAGAAGGACTGAATCCAGATGGACGCGCTGCTTCTCGCCCGCATCCAGTTCGCGGCGAACATCTCCTTCCACATCCTGTTCCCGACCATCACCATCGCGCTGGGCTGGGTGCTGCTGTTCTTCAAGCTGCGCTTCAACGCCACGCGCGACGAGAAGTGGATGGATGCCTATCGCTTCTGGGTGAAGGTCTTTGCGCTGTCCTTCGCGCTCGGGGTCGTCTCCGGCATCACGATGAGCTTCCAGTTCGGCACCAACTGGCCGGGCTTCATGGAGAAAGTGGGCAATGTCGCGGGGCCGCTTCTGGCCTATGAGGTGCTGACGGCCTTCTTCCTGGAGGCGACGTTCCTCGGGATCATGCTGTTCGGCTTCCGGCGCGTGCCGGGCTGGGTGCACACCACCGCGACGGTGCTGGTCGCCTTCGGCACCACGATGAGCGCCTTCTGGATCCTGGTGCTGAATTCCTGGATGCACACGCCGGCCGGCTTCGAGCTGCGGGACGGCATCGTGCATGCGACGGATTGGTGGGCGATCATCTTCACGCCGTCACTGCCGTACCGCCTGGCGCATATGCTGATCGCGTCGGGGCTCACCTGCGCCTTCCTGATCGCGGGGCTGTCGGCCTGGCGCTGGCTGCGCGGGGATCGCGCGCCGGGTGTGGCGGCGGCGCTGCGCACGGGTGTCGTGCTGGCGGCGGTGCTGGCGCCGACGCAGCTCGTTGTCGGCGACCTGCATGGGTTGAACACGCTGGAGCACCAGCCCGCCAAGGTCGCGGCGATGGAAGGCAATTGGGAGACGCGCGGCCATGTGCCGCTGGTGCTGTTTGCCATCCCGGATGAGGCGGCGCGCGAGAACCGCTTCGAGATCGCGATCCCCTCCGGCGCCAGCCTGATCCTGACGCATCGTGCGGACGGCGTGGTGCCGGGGCTGAACGAGTTCGCGGGCAAGCATCCGCCGGTGGCGCCGGTCTTCTACGCCTTCCGCATCATGGTCGGCACCGGGATGGCGATGATCGCGATCGGCCTGCTCGGCGCCTGGTATCTGTGGCGGCGCGGTGCGCTGCCGGTGCTGCTGCTGCGCGGTTTCGTCGTGATGACCTTCGCGGGCTGGGTGGCGACGCTGGCTGGCTGGTACGTCACCGAGATCGGCCGCCAGCCCTGGCTGGTGACGGGCGTGCTGACCACGGCGGACGCCGTGGGGCCGGTGCCGGCGGGCGCGGTCGCCAGCACGCTGGTGATGTACCTTGTCCTCTACGCCGCGCTGCTCGCGGCCTATATTGCCGCGCTGTTCCGCCTGGCGGCGAAGGGCCGCCTGACAGAAGCGGCGCCGGGCAACGCCGCCGTCCCGCAGACTGCGTGAGGCCGCGATGACGCCCTTCCTTCCGCCCGATACGCTCGCGCTGGTCTTCGCGGGGCTGATGGCGGTCTCGATCCTCGCCTATGTCGTGCTGGATGGCTACGACCTTGGCGTCGGGCTGCTGCTGAAGGCGACGCCGGATGTCGCGGAGCGTGACCGCATGGTCGCCTCGATCGGGCCCTTCTGGGATGCGAATGAGACCTGGCTGGTGCTGGGCGTCGGACTGCTGCTGGTGGCCTTCCCGGTCGCGCATGGCGTGGTGCTGACGGCGCTCTATCTGCCTGTCGCGCTGATGCTGGTGGGGTTGACGCTGCGCGGCGTCGCCTTCGAATTCCGTGCCAAGGCGGGCAATGCCGTGGACAAGCGGCGTTGGGACATGGCCTTCGCGGGCGGCTCCGCGCTGGCCGCGCTGACGCAGGGCTGGATGCTCGGGCGCTATGTGCTGGGCTTCGCGGAAGGCTGGGGCGCGCTGGCCTTTGCGGCGCTATCGGCGCTCGGCGTCGCGGCGGCCTATGCCTTCATCGGCGCCTGCTGGCTAATTTGGCGGACCGAGGGCGCGCTGCAGAAGCGCGCGGTGGCCTGGGCGCGCACCACGCTCTGGGTGGTGGCAGCCGGCATCGTCGGCGTGTCGCTGGCCACGCCGCTGGCGTCGCCGCGCATCATGGCGCGCTGGTTCGAGATGCCGAACCTTCTTCTGCTGGCGCCGCTTCCGCTGGCGACGGCGGCGCTGGTGGTGGGGCTCGCGTCTCTGCTGCGGCACATGCCGCTGCCGGGGGATGCGCTGCGGCGCGTGCCCTTCTGGGCGGCGGTCGGGCTGTTCTGCCTGTCCTTCGCGGGGCTCGCCTGGTCCTTCTTCCCTTATATCGTGCCGGAGCGGCTGACGCTGTTCCAGGCGGCGAGCGCGCCGGAATCGCTCAGCATCATCCTGATGGGCGCGGCCTTCGTTCTGCCGGTGATCATGGCCTACACGGTGCTGGCCTGGCGCATCTTCGGCGGGAAAGCCATGGACCTCAGATACGACTAGACGGCCGGCCGCAGGTCGGCGCCGTTGACAGTCGGCTGCCGGGAACGCGACATACGGCGAACACCCATCGCCGGAGCTGTCCGCCATGATGCCCCGCCTGCCCAAGCGCGCCCTGCTGACCGGTGGCGCCGCCGCCCTTGCCGTTGCCGGCCTGCCCGGCGCGCGCCGCGCCGAGGCGCAGCAGACGCCACGGACCGCGCTCGTGATCGCGGCGCAGATCGATGACCTAGTGGCGCTCGACCCGCACCACTCCTTCGAGGTGACGGGCTCCGACCTGCTGAAGAACGTCTACGACCAGCTCTTCATCATCGACGAGACCAAGCCGACGGCGGAGCTGCAGCCGGGCCTGGCGGAATCCTTCACCATCTCCGAGGACGGGCGGACCTTCACCTTCCGCATCCGCCAGGGCGTGCGCTTCCATTCGGGCAATGCGCTGACGGCGGCGGATGTGGTGTTCTCGCTGCGCCGGCCGCTGCAGATCAACCGCACGCCGGCCTTCATGTACCGCTCGGTCGGGCTGACCGCCGACAATGTCGAGCAGACAGTGCGCCAGACCGACGAGTTCGAGGTGCAGGTCACCTTCGACCAGGCCTATGCGCCGACGCTGATCCAGAACCTGTTCACGGCGACCATCGGCTCCATCGTGGATAGCCGGCTGGTGCAGCAGAATGCTGGCGAGGATCGCGGCAACACTTGGCTCAATCGCAACTCCGCGGGCTCCGGCGCCTATCGCCTGACGCGCTATCAGCCGAATGAGAGCTACACGCTCGACCGGAACGACAGCTGGTGGCGCGGGCGCGCGAATCTGCAGCGCGTGATCGTGCGCCACGTGCCGGAAGCCGCAACTCAGCGCCTGCTGCTGGAGCGCGGCGATGTGGATGTGGCGCGCAACCTGACGCCGACGGACATCACAGCGCTGCGCGGCCGGGCGGGCATCACCATCCAGGAATTCCCGCGCGGCACCATCCAGTATTTCAGCGCCAATATGGGCGACCCGATCCTGTCGAACCCCAAGGTGATCGAGGCGCTGAAGCACCTGGTGGATTACGACGCGATCGCCAACAACCTGCTGCCGGGCCAGGTCTTCCCGCACCAGTCCTTCATCCCCCGCGCCATCTTGGGCGAGGTGGATGCCCGCCCCTGGCGCTTCGACCCTACGCGCGCCCGCGCACTGCTGGCCGAGGCCGGCCACCCGAACGGCATCCGCCTGACGATGGACACGGCGAACACCTTCCCCTCGCTCGATGTCGCGCAGGCGCTGCAGGCGAGCTTCGCCCGTGGTGGCGTGACGCTGGAAGTGCTGCCCGCGACGGGGGCGCAGGTGCTGGCGAAGTTCAGGGCGCGCAACCACCAGCTCTTCATCGGCATTTGGGGCCTGGGCTACCCGGACCCGCACTACAATGCCGACAGCTTCGCGCATAACCCACCGGGCGCGAACAACCCGGGCAAGCTGACCTGGCGGAATAACTGGAATATCCCGGAGCTGTCCGCGCGCACCGAAGCCGCGATGCGCGAGCGCGACCAGAATGCGCGCGCGGCGATCTATCGTCAGATCCAGGAAGAGTTCATGGGCACCTCGCCCTTCGCCGTCTTCGCGCAGCAGCAGGTGCAGGTGGCGGTGCGCAGCAACCTGACGGGTTACATGGCAAGCTCGCCGGGGCTCTCCGCGATCTACTGGCGCGCGACGAAGGGGTGAGGATGGACTCCTCCCTCCCCCGCGTGCGGGGGAGGGAGAGACCTGCATGACCAACGCCCTTCGCCAGACACCGGGCTTCCTGCTGCAGGTCGCGTTGACGCTGCTCGGGTTGCTGGCGGTGACCTTCTTCATTGGCCGCGTCGTGCCCATCGACCCGGTGCTCGCCGTCGTCGGCGACCAGGCGCCGCGCGACGTGTACGAGGCGGTAACGCGCGAGCTTGGCCTCGATCAGCCGCTTTGGTGGCAGTTCTGGCTCTACGTCCAGAAGATGGCCGCCGGCGATTTCGGCCAGTCGCTGGTCACCAACCGGCCGGTGGTCGAGGACATTGCCCGCGTTTTCCCCGCGACCCTGGAATTGGCAACCTTTGCGACGATCATCGGCGTCGCGCTTGGCGTGCCGATGGGGATTGCGGGCGCGGTCTGGCAGGATCGCTGGCCGGACCAGATCGTGCGCGTCGTCGGGCTCGTCGGCTATTCCGTGCCGATCTTCTGGCTGGGCATCATCGGGCTGCTGGTTTTCTACGGCATCCTCGGCTGGGTGCAGGGGCCGGGGCGGCTCGGCGTGTTCTTCGAGGACATGGTGCCCGTCGTCACCGGCGTGATCCTGGTGGATGCGGCGATCGCCGGGGAGTGGGAGATCTTCTGGAACGCGGTCGGGCATGTGGTGCTGCCGTCTGCCGTGCTGGGGTATTTCTCCGTCGCCTATATCGCCCGCATGACGCGGTCCTTCATGCTGGAGCAGCTGAACCAGGAATATGTCGTCACCGCGCGCGCCAAGGGCGTGTCGGAGGCGCGGATCATCTGGGTGCATGCGCTGCGCAACATCTCCGTCCCGCTGGTGACGGTCATCGCGCTGTCCTATGCGCGGCTCCTGGAAGGTGCCGTGCTGACCGAGACGGTCTTCGCCTGGCCGGGGCTTGGCCGGTACCTGACCACCGCGCTGCTTGCGGCCGACATGAACGCGGTGTTGGGCGCGACCATCGTCGTCGGGCTGGTCTTCGTCGGCATCAACCTGCTCTCCGACCTGCTCTACCGCCTGCTGGACCCGAGGTCGAAGTGAGCACAGCCACCAATCCCGGCTGGCGCGCGCGCCTGCTGTCCGACACGCCGCGCTCGCGCCGGGAGGCGAAGCTCGGCCAAATCTATCGCGGCTGGCTGCAGTTCAAGCGCAACCGGCTTGCTGTCCTCGGCCTTGCGATCGTCATCGCCCTGGTGCTGACGGCGGCCTTCGCGCCCTGGATCGCAACCCACAACCCCTATGAGCAGAATTTGGCGCAGCGCCTGCTGCCGCCGGGGACGCCTGGGCATTGGCTCGGCACGGATGAGTTCGGGCGCGACATCTTCTCCCGCATCGTCTACGGCGCGCGGGTTACGCTGTATATCGTGGTGCTGGTGGCGCTGATCGCGGCACCCATCGGGCTGATCGTCGGCACGGCCGCGGGCTATCTCGGTGGCTGGGTGGATGCGGCGCTGATGCGCATCACCGACGTGTTCCTCGCCTTCCCCAGCCTGATCCTGGCGCTGGCCTTCGTTGCGGCCCTCGGCCCCGGAATCGAGAATGCGGTGATCGCCATCGCGCTCACCTCCTGGCCGCCTTATGCGCGCATCGCGCGGGCGGAGACGCTGACGATCCGCAACAGCGACTTCATCGCCGTCGCGCGCATTCAGGGTGCAGGCACGGGGCGCATCCTATTCCGGCATGTGATGCCGCTGTGCGTGTCTTCGTTGACGGTGCGCGTGACGCTCGACATGGCGGGGATCATCCTGACCGCGGCGGGGCTTGGCTTCCTCGGCCTCGGCGCGCAGCCGCCGATGGCGGAATGGGGCGCGATGGTCTCCTCCGGCCGGCGCTACATCCTCGACCAATGGTGGGTCGCAACCATCCCGGGGCTGGCGATCTTCGTGGTCAGCCTGGCCTTCAACCTGTTGGGCGACGGGCTGCGCGACGTGCTGGACCCGAGGCAGAAGAAATGATGCGTCCGATCGTCGGAGGGGAGAGGCCCGAAGGGCCGAGCACCGGAGGCGTGAATCGGCCGCACCACGCCCAAGGCGCGCTGCTGGAGGTCGACGACCTGCGGGTGACGTTCAACACGCCGACCGGCCCGTTCCGCGCCGTGCGAGGCGTGTCCTTCGCGCTCGGGCGCGAGCGGCTTGGCATCGTGGGCGAGAGTGGGTCCGGCAAGTCGCTGACCGGCCGCGCCATCATGCGCCTGCTGCCGCCATCTGCGCAGCTGGAAGCGAAGCGCCTGTCCTTCGATGGTGTGGACCTGCTCCGCGCTTCGCCCCGCACGCTGCGCGGCATTCGCGGCGCGCGAATCTCGCTGGTGCTGCAGGACCCGAAATACTCGCTGAACCCCGTTATGACCGTCGGCGACCAGATCGCGGAGGCCGCGCGCATCCATGGGGGCGTCTCGGTGCGCGAGGCGAAGCGCAAGACGCTCGAGATGCTGGAAGCGGTGCGCATCCGCGATCCGGAACGCGTTGCGCGGCTCTATCCGCACGAGGTCTCGGGCGGCATGGGCCAGCGCATCATGATCGCGATGATGCTCGTGCCCGAGCCCGATTTGCTGATCGCGGATGAGCCCACCAGCGCGCTGGATGTCACTGTGCAGATGCAGGTGCTGGCGATCCTGGACGATCTGGTGGCGAAGCGCGGCATGGGGCTGATCTTCATCAGCCACGACCTTGATCTTGTCGCGAGCTTCTGTGACCGCGTGCTGGTGATGTATGCCGGCCGGGTGGTGGAGGAACGTGCCGCGCGCGACCTGGCCGCCGCGACGCATCCCTACACCCAGGGCCTGTTGCGGAGCCTGCCACGCATCGCCGATGACCGGCCCGAATTGCCGACGCTCGCGCGCGATCCCGCTTGGCTGGAGGGCTGAGGGCGTGATCTCGGTCAGCGACCTTGTCGTCACCTTCGGCCAGGGCCGCGATGCGGTGCGCGCCGTGCGCGGTGTTTCCTTCGAGGTGGCGGAAGGCGAGAGCTTCGGTCTGGTGGGCGAAAGCGGCAGCGGGAAATCCACCGTGCTGCGCGCGCTGGCGGGGCTGAACCGCAGCTGGACCGGCACGGCGACGATTGCGGGCCTCGATGTCGCGGCACGCGACAGACGCCTGCCGCGCATCGTGCAGATGGTCTTCCAGGACCCCTACGCCTCGCTGCATCCGCGCCACACGGTGGACCGCACGCTGTCCGAGCCGCTCGAGATCCACGGCATCGGCGACGTGTCCGCCCGCGTCGAGAAGGCGCTGGCCGATGTCGGCCTCGGCCCGACGTTCCGCTTCCGCTACCCGAACCAGCTCTCGGGCGGGCAGCGCCAGCGCGTGGCGATCGCGCGCGCGCTGATGCTGGAGCCGAAGGTGCTGCTGCTGGACGAGCCGACGAGCGCGCTGGATGTCAGCGTGCAGGCGGAGATCCTGAACCTGCTCCGCCGGCTGCGCGCGGCGCAGGGGCTGACGATGATCCTGGTCAGCCACAACCTCGCGGTGGTGGCGCATATGTGCGACCGGCTGGCGGTGATGAATCGCGGCCTGGTCGTCGAGGAGATGGACGTCGCGACGCTCCGCCGCGAGGACCCACGCGAGGCCTACACCCGCCAGCTACTGCTGGCGTCGAAAGGCTACGACCGGGAAGCGGCTGCGCGGATGGTGACCTACGACTGAGGCAGGGCGGGTGCAGCGTCCGGCGCTGCGAGCGCGGCGGGCTCCTCATCCTTCAGCGTGACGCCGGTGACGCCGAGGCGACGCGCGGCGGCGACCAGCCAGAGCAGTTTGCGCGCGGCTTCCGCCGTGCCGAGGCCGCCGGGGCGGATGTTGCTGATGCAGTTGCGCTCCGCGTCGCTGCGTCCGCGCCGCGGCGCCCAGGTGAGGTAGATGCCCATGCTGTCGAGCGCGGTCAGCCCGGGGCGCTCGCCGATCAGCACGGCGACGGCGGCGGCCCCGAGCTCCTCTCCGATGTCGTCGCCGAGCGCGACGCGCGCCTGGCTTGCGATGACGATGGGCGCGAGCTCCCAGCCGGCCTCACGCAGCCCAGGCAGCAAGGTGCCGAGCAGCGCGGCGGCTTGCGCCTGCACGCCGGCGGCGCATAGCCCATCGGCGATCACGATGGCGAAGCTGCCGGGCCGTGCGTCGCCGGACAGCATCGTCTGATCGTCGCTGCGCAGCCGGCGGCCAAGATCGGGACGCAGCAGGTAGCTGCGGCGGTCCGGGGCCGCGCTCGTAACCCGGCGCGTGGCGGCGCCGAACGGCGCGAGCGCGGTCGCCAGCGCATCGGCGTCGAGCGCAGACCACACCGCGTCCCGCGCGCGGGCATGCGCTTCCACGAAATCGAGATGGGCCGCGGTGGGCTGCGCATTGCCGACGCGGCCGAGCGCAACGCGCGCCGCGGTGAAGCGCCGGAGATCGGACCAGAGGGTGGGCGTCTTGCTCATGCCAGCGCCTGTCGCAACGCGCCGGGCAGGCGCTCCGGCGTGCTTGCGGCCAGGCCCATGCGCTCCAGCCATGCGGCGAATTCCGGCGCCGGCCGCTTGCCGAGCACGGCGCGCGCATAGAGCCCGTCATGGAAGGAGGTGGATTGGTAGGCGAGCATCACATCATCCGCGCCCGGCACGCCCATGACGTAGTTGACGCCCGCGACGCCGAGCAGCGTCAGCAGCGCGTCCATATCATCCTGGTCGGCCTCGGCGTGGTTCGTGTAGCAGACATCCACGCCCATCGGCAGGCCGAGCAGCTTGCCGCAGAAATGGTCCTCGAGCCCGGCGCGCATGATCTGCTTGCCGTCGAAAAGGTATTCGGGGCCGATGAAGCCGACGACGGAGTTGACCAGCAGCGGCGCGAATTCGCGCGCCACCGCATAGGCGCGGGCTTCCAGCGTCTGCTGGTCGCAGCTGTGATGCGCATCTGCCGACAGGGCACTGCCCTGGCCGGTTTCGAAATACATCAAATTGTCGCCGATGGTTCCGCGCTTCAGCGAGAGGGCGGCATCGCGCGCCTCTTTCAGTAGCGAGAGCGACACGCCGAAGCTGCGGTTCACGCCTTCGGTGCCGCCGATGGACTGGAATACCAGGTCCACCGGTGCGCCGCGCTGCATGGCCATCATGGTTGTGGTGACATGGGCTAGCACGCAGGACTGCGTCGGGATGGCGAAGCGCTCCCGCAGCGCATCCAGAAGCTCGAGCAGGCGCAGCAGGCTGTCCACATTGTCGGTCGCGGGATTGATGCCGATCACGGCATCGCCCGCGCCCAGCAGCAGCCCGTCGAGGATCTGGGCCGCGATGGATTTCGGATCATCCACCGGGTCATTGGGCTGCAGGCGGATGGCGAGCGTGCCCGGCAGGCCGATCGTGTTGCGGAAGCGGGTGACGACGCGGCACTTTCCCGCAATCGCGACAAGGTCCTGCAGGCGGCAGATCTTGCTGACGGCGGCGGCCATCTCCGGGGTCAGGCCGGGGGCGAGGGCGGCGAGTGCTGCGCTGTCGGCTTGCCCCAGCAGCCAGTCGCGGAAGCCGCCGACCGTGAGGTGTGCGACGGGCGCGAAGGCTGCGGCGTCGTGGCGATCCATGATCAGCCGCGTGACCTCGTCGGCCTCGTAGGGGATCACGGCTTCGGTCAGAAAGTGCCGCAGCGGCAGGTCGGCGAGCGCGCGCTGCGCCGCGACGCGCTCGGCCGCGCTGGTGGCGCCGACGCCGGCCAGCGCGTCGCCTGACCGCGGCGGTGTGGCCCGCGCGAGCAGGGTGCGCAGATCCGCAAAGACATGCCGCGTGCCGCCGACGTTGTGCGCGAAGCCCATCTGGTGCCTCCGTGTGAGGACGAGATGCCACCGGCCAGCCTTCCATGCCAGCCCCCCAGCGGGTGGGCGACGCGGCAAAGCCGGGGCGGTGGAACACGGCGCTGCATACGATCGCTCGCGTCCGACGGCGCCGCGAAGCAATGGCAAGGCCGGGGCTTCCTGATCTCGCGCGGCTCCCTGGCTGGGCGCGAGGACAGTACGACGAGGAGTTTACTAGCTGTCCCCCTGATAGCGGCCTAGTGGCGAGGCATGTCGGCCTCGACCTTGGTGACCGCCCTGCAGGCCTATCGGCGCGATGCAGGCGATCCACAACACCTTCAGCGCGCCATGCAGGACATCTCCGGCGGCTTTGCGCGCTGGCGGCTGGCCGCGGCGCTGGCCCGGCTCGATATCCGCAACCGCTATCGCGGCTCCGTGCTCGGCCCCTTCTGGATGACGGCCTCCACGGCGGTGATGGTGGCGGGGATCGGGCTGCTCTACGCGACCCTCTTCAGGATGTCGCTGGCTGAATACCTGCCCTGGATCGCGGTCAGCCTCGTGGTCTGGACCATGATCAGCCAGACCGTGTCGGACGCCTGCAACAGCTTCGTCGCGGCCGAAGGCGTTATCCGACAGTTGCCGTTGCCCTACACGGTGCATGTGCTGCGCTTCGTGATCCGCAACGCGATCATCGCCGCGCATAGCCTGCCGCTGATCGCCGTGGTGCTGGTGGCGTTTGGCGCTGTCCCAGGGCCGGAAGCGCTGCTGGCGATACCAGGACTGATGCTGATCGCGGTGAATGCCTGCGCGGCCGGCCTGTTCCTCGGCATGGTCTGCGCGCGCTTCCGCGATATCCCGCAGATCGTCACCAACCTGATGCAGCTGGCCTTCTTCCTCTCGCCGGTGCTGTGGAAGCCGCATCTGCTGGGGGAGGCTGCGGCCTGGCTGCTGCTCAATCCCTTCTACGTGCTGATGGAAACGGTGCGCGGCCCGCTGGTCGAAGGCGGCGCGGCGCCGGTGATCTGGCTGGCGGCCGTCAGCTACACGGCGCTGGTGTGCCTCGCGGCCTTCGCCTTCTTCGTCCGCTTCCGTGCCCGCATCGCCTTCTGGGTCTGAGGCCCGCATGGCGCATATTGAGGCCGATGGCCTGTCGATCGAATTCCCTCTCTACCACCTGTCCGCGCGGTCGCTGAAAAAGCGGCTGCTCGGGCGCGCGGCAATCCGCCTGAAGGAGGATGCGAGCCACCGCATCGTCGTCGCCGCGCTGCGCGACCTGACTTTCGCGATCCACCCTGGCGAGCGCGTGGCGCTGATCGGCGGCAATGGTGCGGGGAAGACGACGCTGCTGCGCACCCTGGCCGGCATCTACGAGCCTGTGGCGGGCCGGCTGGAGGTGACGGGCAGCGTCGGCTCGCTGATCGACCCGGCGGCGGGGATGGATCCGGAGGCGACGGGGCGCGAGAACATCATGCTCCGCGGCCTGTTCCTTGGCCTGTCGGACACCGAATGTGCGCGGATGGTGGAGGAGGCCGGGCGGTTCAGCGGGCTTGGGGAGTTCCTTGACGTGCCGATCCGCACCTACTCGGCCGGCATGGCGGTGCGGCTGTCCTTCGCTGCGGCGACGCTGATGAACCCGCAGATCCTGCTGATGGATGAGTGGTTCCTGGCCGGGGATGCCGACTTCATCGCGCGCGCCACCGAGCGGCTGGAGACGCTGGTGACCGGCGCTGACATCCTGGTGCTGGCCACCCACGACATGGGGATCGTGCGCAAATGGTGCACGCGCGCGATCCGGTTGGAGGGCGGGCGCATCGTCGCCGACGGACCGGTGGACGAGGTCGTTGGATAACGGCTGAACGAAGGGGCGTTTAGACGAAGGGGCGTTTAAGCGACGCGGGCTCGGCCCGACGCACTGTATGGCCCCCAGCCGGGGAGATGGTGCCGACACCCGGGATTGAACCGGGGACCTACTGATTACGAATCCTTGCGTTCATGGTCTAGGGGCATTTCGCGGCGCCTCGCGATGCAAGTTAAGGCAATGTTTTATTTATATTCTTGGTCTCGACCCGTCTCGGGCAGACTCGTTGAATCTCACATGGTTTGGCACCAT
>JBIKSZ010000256.1:0-5047 GCA_044348345.1 Roseomonas sp.
CTCGCTCAAGACCGCGAAGACCCGCGACAAGAACTGCTTCCTGGTGCGTCGCCGGGGCCGGGTCTACGTGCTGAACAAGAAGAACCCCCGCCTGAAGGCCCGCCAGGGCTGAGGCTGCGCCCCGCGGCATCGGCCGCGGGCATGGATCGGTTTGTGCGCCGCGCCGGGGGTTCTCGGCGCGGTTTTCGTGTCTGCATCCTCCGGGGCGGCACGAATCTGCTGTCACTGCGGGGGTGTTGCAGCCAAGCTTGCCCTGGACCCACGGAGAGCCGTCCATGACCAAGCCTCGCATCCTCGCCGCGCTCGCGTTCGGCGCCGGCCTTGCCACCCTCGCTCCCGCGCCCGTCCGCGCCGAGCCGTCTCCGGAAGAGGTCGTGAACGCCTTTGAGGCTGTGGTCGGCCCGATCCGTGCCCACCGCCCGAGCCACGCCAAGGGCATCTGCGCCGCCGGCCATTTCGTCGCGACGCCGGAGGGCACGCGGCTTTCGGTGGCGCCCACCTTCAGCGGCCAGCGCATCGCCGCCACCATCCGCTTCGGCATCGGCGGCGGCAACGCCAATGCCTCCGACACCGCCCGTCTGACCCGCGGCCTCTCGGTCCGGTTCGAGAGCCCGGCGGGCGACATGTGGGACATGGCGAACATCTCCGCGCCGATCTTCGGCGCACCGACGCCACAGGTGCTGGTGGAGGGCCTGCTGGTCCGCCGACCCGACCCCGCCACCGGCCAGCCCAACGCCGACCGCGTCGCCGCCTTTGTCGCGGCGAATCCGGCCACCACCCGCCAGGCCGCCTGGCTTGCCGCCAACAACCCGTCCGCCAGCTGGGCGACCACGCCCTACTGGGGCGTCAACGCCTTCCGCTTCAAGGGTCAGGATGGCGAGGTCCGCCACGCCCGTTGGGTGTTCGAGCCGCGCGCCGGCACGCAGCGCCTGACGGCGGAGCAGATGGCCGCCATGCCAGCCAATTTCCTGGCCGACGAGCTGCGCCGTCGCGTTGCCGCCGCACCAGTAGAATACGACCTGGTCCTGCAGTTTCCCGGCCCCGCCGACAACCTGGTCGACCCGACCATCGCCTGGCCCGACGACCGGCCGCGCGCCGTGGTCGGGCGCCTGACGGTGACGGAGGTCGCCCCGGGTCCGGGCGGCGCCTGCGACCCGATCAGCTTCATGACGCTCGACCAGGCGCCGGGCGTGGAGTTCAGCGACGATCCGACGCTGCACGCTCGCACCGCGCCCTACGCGGTCTCGCTTTCGCGCCGCCTGCCGTAGAGCCGGGCGTGGCGGTGCTCAGCTCGGCTTGCCGCCGAGCCGACCCGCCGCCATCTTCCGGGCCACTCCCGGGAGAGTCGTGCATGATCGCCCTGCCACCGCCCAAGGCCGATATCCTCGCGCGTCGCGTGGAGATCGTCGCCGCCCTCAGCGCCATCGTCCCGGGTGAGGGCACGATCAGCGAACCCATCCGCCTCAAGCCCTATGAGACCGATGGCCTCTCGGCCTATCGCCAGCCGCCGCTGGCCGTCGTGCTGCCGAGCACGACCGAGCAGGTCGCCGCCGTGATGCGTTATTGCCACCAGCAGGGCATCCGCGTTGTGCCGCGCGGCGCGGGCACCTCGCTCTCCGGCGGTGCGCTGCCGCTCGAGGATGCGGTGGTGATCGGGCTGATGCGCCTGAACCGCATCCTCGACATCGATTTCGACGACCGGCTGGCGGTGGTGGAAGCGGGGGTGACGAACCTCGGCATCACCAAGGCGGTGGAGCATGAGGGCTTCTTCTACGCGCCTGACCCGTCCTCCCAGCTCGCCTGCATGATCGGCGGCAACGTCAACATGAACTCGGGCGGCGCGCATTGCCTGAAATACGGCGTCACCGCGAACAACCTGCTCGGCG
The DNA here is from genome assembly GCA_044348345.1 of Roseomonas sp. GTDB lineage: Bacteria > Pseudomonadota > Alphaproteobacteria > Acetobacterales > Acetobacteraceae > Falsiroseomonas. The sequence goes on from JBIKSZ010000256.1 coordinate 1,887, forward strand.
TGAAGTTCGTGACGCCCGAGGGCGACATCGTCGAGGTCGGTGGCGCGCATCTCGATGCCGCGGGCTATGACTGGCTTGGCCTGCTGACCGGCAGCGAAGGCCAGCTTGGCATCGTGACGGAAGTCACCGTCCGCATCCTGCGCGGCCCTGAGGGCGCGCGCGCCATGCTGGCCGCCTTCAAGGGCACCGAGATCGCAGGTGCGGCGGTGGATGCCATCATCGGCTCGGGCATCATCCCCGTCGCACTCGAATTCATGGACAAGCCCTGCATCCATGCCTGCGAGGCCTTCGCGCATGCCGGCTATCCGCTGGATGCGGAAGCGATGCTGATCATCGAGGTCGAGGGCAGCATTGCCGAACAGGATGAGCTGCTGGCGAAGATCAAGGAGATCTGCGGCCGCTTCGACCCGATCAGCCTGAAGGTCGCGACAAGCGCGGAAGAATCCATGGCGATCTGGAAGGGCCGCAAGGGCGCCTTCGGCGCCGTCGGGCGCATCAGCCCCGATTATCTCTGCATGGACGGCACCATCCCGACCGGCGAATTGCCGCATGTGCTGAAGCGCATCGGCGAGATGAGCGAGCAATACGGTCTGCAGGTCGCGAACGTCTTCCACGCCGGCGATGGCAACCTCCATCCGCTGATCATGTTCAACGCCAACGACCCCGAAAGCTTCCACAAGGCCGAGGCCTTCGGCGCGGACATCCTGAAGCTCTGCGTCGAGGTCGGCGGCTGCCTGACGGGCGAGCATGGCGTCGGCGTCGAGAAGCGCGACCTGATGCATGTGCAGTTCCACGCGCATGAGCTCGACCAGCAGCGGCGCATCAAATCCGCCTTCGACCCGGCCTGGTTGCTGAACCCGCACAAGGTGTTTCCGCTGCAGGTCGCCGCCGAATGAGCGCGACGCTCGCCCCCGTAGACGAGGCGGGTGTTGCCGCGGCGGTGGCCGCCGCCACGGCGGCGAAGGAACCGCTCGCCATCGAGGGCAATGGATCGAAGCGCGCGCAGCTGCGCCCGGTGCAGGCCGCGCGCGTGCTCTCCACCCGCAACCTCTCCGGCATCACGCTCTATCGCCCGACGGAGCTGATCATCGCGGCCCGCGCCGGCACGCCGCTCGCCGAGGTCGAGGCAGCGTTGGCCGAAAAGGGCCAGATGCTGGCGCCCGAGCCGCCCTCCGCCGGCTGCCTCTTCGCCGCCGGCGCGCAACCGACGATCGGCGGCGTGGTGGCGACCAACCTCTCGGGCCCGCGGCGCATCACGGTGGGCGCGATCCGCGATCACGTGATGGGGCTGCGCTTCGTCAACGGCGCGGGTGAGGTGGTGCGCTCCGGCGGACGGGTGCTGAAGAACGTCACCGGCCTTGATCTTTGCAAGCTGCTCAGCGGCAGCCACGGCACGCTCGGCGTCATCACCGAGGTCACGCTGAAGGTGCTGCCCGCGCCGGAGACGAGCGCGACGCTGGCCGTGCGCGTGCCCGACCTGGCCGCCGGCGTGCGTGCGCTGAGCGCCGGCCTTGGCAGCCCCTATGGCGTGACAGGCGCGGCGCTGCTGCCCGATGGCCTGCCGGCGCAGGGCCTGCATGGCCCGGTTGCGGCACTACGGCTTGAGGATTTCGCCTCCTTCGTCGCCTATCGCGCCGGGCGCCTGCGGGACGATCTGGCGCCGCATGGCGATGTGACCCTGATCGAGGACGCAGCCTCCCGCACCCTATGGCGCGACGTCCGCGATCTAGAGATCGGCGTGGCGGCGGAAGAAGCCATCTGGCGCGTCTCCGTCCGCCCGAGCACGGCGCCGCGCGTGGCGGCCGCACTTGGCGCGGCCTTCGCCGCGCGGCTGCTGCTCGACTGGGGCGGCGGGCTGGTGTGGGTTGCGGGGCCGGCGACGGAAGCCGCGCATCGCGCGGTGGTGCAGGCGGCGAGCGACGCGCGCGGCACCTTCGCGTTGTTCCGCGCGCCGGACGCGCTGCGCGCCGCCGTCGCCGTGCTCCCCGAGGAACCGCCAGCACTCGCCGCGATTGGCGCGCGGGTGAAGGCGGCCCTCGATCCCGCTTGCGTGCTCAACCCGGGGCGCATGCGCGCCGGGTTCTGACCTGCCGCGCGCACGACCATCTTCGCCCCAAGGGGGAACCGATGCAGACCAGCTTCACCGAGGACAGGCTCCGCGATCCCGACATCGCCGAGAGCAACAAGATCCTCCGCACCTGTGTCCATTGCGGCTTCTGCACCGCAACCTGCCCGACCTTCGTGCTACTCGGCGACGAGTTGGACAGCCCGCGCGGGCGCATCTACCTCATCAAGGACATGCTGGAGAATGACCGCCCCGCGACGCCGGAGGTGGTGAAGCATGTGGATCGCTGCCTCTCCTGCCTGTCCTGCATGACCACCTGCCCGTCGGGCGTCCACTACATGCATCTGGTGGACCATGCCCGCCGCCACATCGAGGAAACCTACGACCGCCTACGGTCGGAGAAGGCGCTGCGCAAGCTGCTGTCCTTCCTGCTGCCCTATCCCTGGCGTTTCCGCGTGGCGCTGCTCGGCAGCGCGCTCGCCCGCCCGCTGGCGCGACTGATCCCGGGCCGGTCGCAGACGGCCGAGCGGCTGCGCGCGATGATGCGCCTCGCACCCCGCGCTGTCCCTTCGCCGAGCCCCGTCGAGAAGCCGGGCACCCATCGCGCCGTGGGCGAGCGGCGCGGGCGCGTCGCGCTGCTCGCGGGCTGCGCGCAGCAGGTGCTGGCGCCTTCGATCAATGAGGCGACGATCCGCCTGCTGACGCGCATGGGGATCGAGGTGGTCGTGACGCAGGGCCAGGGCTGCTGTGGCGCGCTCGATCATCACATGGGCCACCACGACCCGGCGATGCGCCTCGCGCGCGCCAATATCGAGGCCTGGCACGCGGAGATGGCGGGTGAGGGGCTGGATGCCATCGTCGTCAACGCGTCGGGCTGCGGCACGACGGTGAAGGATTACGGCTTCATGTTCCGCGCCGAGGCGCCCGACATCGCCGCGAAGGCCGAGAAGGTGGCGGCGCTGGCAAAGGATGTCTCCGAAGTTCTGCTGGCCTTCGGCTACCAGCCCTCGCGCGCGGCGCCGGGGCTGACGGTGGCCTATCACGCGGCCTGCAGCCTGCAGCACGGCCAGAAGATCACCGCCGCGCCGAAGGACCT
>JBIKSZ010000061.1:0-16461 GCA_044348345.1 Roseomonas sp.
CCGCACCCTTGCGACCCTGGCTACATTGATATGTCTTCGTGACCCAAGGTTGCACCGTTGTAGCTTGTCGCCGGTAGGGCAGTTTCATGTATCCGGATGGTTCATTCCCCCCGATGCACTGTAGCAGGCTCGATTGGTCGGCTTTTCAGGGGCAATCGGCGATGATGCGGATCGGGCGGCGCATTGGTCTTGCCATGGCTCTGGCAGTGGGCTTGGCCGGATGCGTGACCGATCAGCGGCCGAGCACCGGCGGACCGATCGGTCAGCCGCAAGGCCGATGGGCCGATCAGATGCATTGGGTGCCCATCCCTGCCACGGGCGAGCTGGTTCATATGCGCCTCTGCCGGCCAGAGGGTGGGCGAGAGGCCCGGCTCGTTCTGATCAATCACGGCGGCGCCAATACCGCAGCTCGTATGGCCATGCGCCCGATGAGTTGTGACAGTCCTGCTATCCGCTGGTTTCTTGAGCGTGGCCACGCGGTCGGCTTGCCCCTTCGGCGTGGTTTCGGCCTGACCGGGGGCGATCCGGTCGAGACGCGCGAGAGTTGCGGCGAGACGGCGTATCTGAACAATGCCCGTGAAGGCGCCATCAGCATTCTTGCTGCTGTGGAGTATGCGACTGCGCTACCCGGCATTCGTCCCGATGGCGTGGTCGTCCAAGGCCAGTCCCTGGGCGGCTGGGCGGCGCTAGGGGTGGCCGCACAGAATCCCCCGCGTGTCGCGGCGGTCATCAACACCGCCGGCGGCCGCACCGGTGGCATGGGCACGGGCTTCTACGAGACCTGCCAGCCGGCCACGATGGTTTCTGCCGCCGGTGTCATGGGGCGCACAGCGCGGGTGCCCACGCTTTGGATATACTCTGAGAACGATGCCTTCTTCGCTTCGCCGCTGGTGACGCGGCTGCACCAGGCCTTCGTCGGTGGTGGCGGCGACGCCCGGCTTGAGATGCTGCCGCCCTTCGGAGCAGACGGCCATGCGATATTCTTTAGCCAGGGTGGCTCGGCACTTTGGGGCCCTTTGGTTACAGTCTTCCTGGCTGGCCTGCCGCCTTGAGCCGGTGAGGGCTCGTGCTGGCCGAGGAACGGTCGAGCCGCATGCAGCCCCTGCCGCCGGGTTGCCGAAAGCGGGCGCGTGGCACCGGGGCGGTAGTTTGACGCTTTCGCGAGGATTGGCGGACCCGAAAGGATTCGAACCTTCGACCTCTGCCTTCGGAGGGCAGCGCTCTATCCAGCTGAGCTACGGGTCCAGCACGCTCTCCTTACAGAAGCTGCGGCGCGGACGGAAGCCCTCGGCCATTCACGCCCCGCCTCTCCCTCCGCTACGCTCCCCCATCATGACCCACACCCCCGCCCCCGGCTCCGACCAGGCCCGCGCCCAGCTCCAGGCGCTCTATGCCGACATGGCGCCCCAGCATCTGTTTCCGCTGTGGGAAGTACTGCACGCCCTCGTCACGCCGACGCCGGCTTCCCCCGCCCAGCCGCATCTCTGGCGCTACGACACGGCGCGCGCGCATCTGCTCCGCGCCGGCGGCCTCATCACCGCCGAACAGGCGGAACGCCGCGTGCTCATTCTGGAAAACCCGGGCCTGCCGGGGTCGTCGGCCGTCACCACCAGCCTCTATGCCGGGCTGCAGCTGATCCTGCCGGGCGAGGTCGCGCCCTGCCACCGCCACACCCAATGCGCGCTGCGCTTCGTCATGGAAGGCGATGGCGCCTTCACCGCGCTGGATGGCGAGAAGGCGATCATGCGCCCCTTCGACCTGGTGCTGACGCCCAACTGGCAATGGCACGACCACGGCAATGCGTCTGACCAGCCGATGATCTGGCTGGATGGGCTCGATATCCCGACGGTGCGGCACTTCGCCGCCTCCTTCGCCGAACGCCTGCCGGATGGTGCCATGGCGCATGCCGAGACAGCGCCGGCCGGCGACACCGCTGCGCGCTATGGGCGGAACCTCCGCCCCTTCGCCGGCAGCACCGCGGCGCGCCGGCCGGCCTCGCTGCCGCTGTTCCACTACCCCTATGCCGAATGGCGCGAGAGCCTGGCGGCAATGGCGCGCGCGGGCGACCCCGATCCGCATCTCGGCCACGCGCTGGAATTCATCAACCCGGCCGATGGCGGGCCTGTGATGCCGACCATCGCGGCCCATGTCCGCCTGCTGCCGCGGGGTTTCGGCACGCGCCCGCGCCGGTCCACCGACGCCACCGTCTTCGTCGTGGTGGAAGGCGAGGGGCAGGCGCGCATCGCGGGGCAGGAGATGGCGCTCGCGCAGCGCGATCTGTTCGTCGTCCCGTCCTGGTCGGCGCTCGAGCTCGCGGCGGCGTCCGACCTCGTGCTCTTCGCCTATTCCGATGCGGCCGCGCAGCAGAAGCTCGGCCTGTGGCGGGAGGCGCGGGGGTGATGTCACCCCGTCGCTCGTTGCGAGGACAGTTTGCGCGGGCCCTACCGCTAGCCTAGCATGCACGCCGAAGACACCGCTTCAGCGGGACCCTGAGGGAGGAACCATGACCATCCGCCGTCGCCATGTGCTGTCTGCCGCCGTCGGCCTTGCCGCGGCCGGTTCTCTCGCGCGGCCGGCCGTCGCGCAGCAGCGCTTCGCCAGCATGTATGTCTTTGTCCCCGCCGGCCCGGGCGGCGGCTGGGACGGGCTCGGCCGCGCGATCGAGCAGGCTTCGCGCGCCGCGGGGCTGGTGGCGAATTTCCAGTTCGAGAATGTCGGCGGCGCCGGCGGCACGGTTGGCCTGCCGCGCTTCGTCTCCCAGCGCCGCGGGCGCGGGGATGCCATCATGGTCGGCGGCGCGGTGATGGTGGGCGCTGTCATCACCAACCGCACGCCGGTCGGCATCAAGGACGTCACGCCGATTGCGCGCATGACCACCGAGCCCGGCGTGATCGTCGTGCCGGCGAATTCCGACATCCGCGACATCCAGGGCTTCATGGCGGCGCTGCGCGCCAATCCGGGCGCGGTCTCGGTCGCCGGCGGCAGCGCGGGCGGCATTGACCACATCACGCTTGGCCTGATGCTGAAGGCCGTCGGGCGCAATGCGCGGGAAGGCAGCTATGTCGCCTTCGCCGGCGGTGGCCCGGCCCAGGCCGCGATCCTTGGCGCGCAGGTGCGTGCGGGTATCTCCGGCGTTTCCGAATTCGCCGAGCAGATCCAGGCCGGCCGCATGCGCGCGCTGGCGACCACCGGCGATGCGCGCAGCCTGCCCAATGTGCCGACGCTGAAGGAAAGCGGGCTCGACATCGTGCTCGGCAATTGGCGCGGCGTGTTCGGCGCGCCCGGCATCTCCGCCGCGCAGCGCCAGGCGCTGACGGATTGGATGACCGCGCTGCATGCCTCCTCCCAGTGGAAGGAGCTGCTGGCGACGCGCGGCTGGGACGATTGGTTCCAGACCGGCGCCGCCTTCGAGCAGTTCCTGGCCCGCGACGAGGAGGAGACGCGCCAGGTGCTGCGCGACATCGGCCTCGCGGGCTGACGCGGCGGCGCCGCACGGGATCGCGCATCGCATGCGCAAGGGCATGGCCGATCTCGGTGCGGCGCTGTTCGTCGTGGCCCTCGGCGGCGTCGCGGCCTGGCAGGCCACCGTCATCCCGACCTCGCCGATCTATGCGCAGGTCGGGCCGAAGGCGGTGCCATACCTCGTCGCCGCGGGGCTGCTGCTGCTCGGTGTCGCGCTGACCATCGTCGCGCTGCGTGGCGGCTGGTCGCGCGATATCGAGGAATTGCAGGGCGCCCCGCCTGCCAATCTCCGCGCGCTCGGGCTGCTGCTGGCGGGTCTGCTGGCCAATCTCGCGCTGATCGGACCTTTCGGCTTCACGGTCGCGGCCACCGCGCAATTCGCGCTGGTGGCGGCGGCCTTCGGTTCGCGCAGCCATCTGCGCAATCTCGGCATCGCCTTCCTGGTCGCGCTCGGCGCCTATGCGCTGTTTGTGAAGCTCTTGGGCGTCAATATCGGCGCGGGCGTCGTCGAGGCCTTGGTCTTCGGAGCGCCCATCTGATGGAGAGCCTGGAGGGCCTCGCGCTCGGCTTCTCGCATGCGCTGACGCTGACCAATCTCGGCTGGGCGCTGCTGGGCTGCTTCCTCGGCACGGCGATCGGCGTGCTGCCGGGCATCGGTCCGGCGCTGACCATCGCGCTGTTGCTGCCCATCACCTTCGCGGTGCCGCCGACGGCGGCCTTCATCCTGTTCTGCGGCGTCTTCTATGGCGCGATGTATGGCGGCTCCACCACCTCGATCCTGCTGAACACGCCGGGGGAGAGCGGGTCCATCATCACCTCCCTCGAAGGGGCGAAGATGGCGCGGAACGGCCGCGCGGGGCCGGCGCTGGCCACGGCTGCGATCGGCAGCTTCGTCGCGGGCACGATCGGCACGCTGGGGATCGCTTTCGTGGGGCCGGTGATCGTGGAGCTCGCGCTGAAGCTCGGCCCTGCCGAGTATTTCGCGCTGATGGTGCTGTGCTTCGTCACTGTCTCCGCCGTGCTGGGCGGCAGCGCGCTGCGCGGGCTCACCAGCCTGTTCTTCGGGCTGCTGCTGGGGCTTGTTGGCATTGATCTCCAGACCGGCCAGCCGCGGCTGACCTTCGGCATTCCCGAATTGCTGGACGGGGTGAATGTGGTGCTGGTGGCGGTGGCGCTATTCGCGGTGGGAGAGACGCTCTACCTCGCCTGGCGCTACGTCGAAGGGAAGCAGGAGGTGCGGCCCGTCGGCCGCATCACCATGAGCCGCAGCGACATCCGGCGCAGCATCGGGCCGTGGTTCCGCGGCGCGGGGCTTGGCTTTCCCTTCGGCGTGATGCCGGCCGGCGGTACCGAGATGCCGACCATGCTGAGCTACTACACGGAACGGAAGCTCGCCTCGCCCGAGGCGCAGAAGGAATTCGGCAAGACCGGCGCGATCGAGGGCGTGGCGGGGCCGGAGGCCGCGAACAACGCGGCCGCGGCGGGCATCCTGGTGCCGATGCTGACGCTCGGGCTGCCGACCAGTGCGACGGCGGCGATCATGCTGAGCGCCTTCCAGAGCTACGGCATCCAGCCCGGGCCGATGCTGTTCACCTCGCAGGCGACGCTGGTCTGGACGCTGATCGCCAGCCTGTTCGTGGCCAATGTCATGCTGGTGGTGCTGAACCTGCCGCTGGTGGGCTTGTGGGCGCGCATCCTGAAGATCCCGCAGCCGCAGCTGTATGCGGGTATCCTGGTCTTCGCGACGATCGGCACCTACGGCATCAGCAATTCGGTGATGGATCTGATCCTGCTGTATGGGATCGGCATCATCGCGATGTTCATGCGCCGCTTCGACTTCCCCGTGGCGCCGGTGGTGATCGGCATGATCCTGGGCCCGATGGCCGAACAGGCGATGCGCCAGGCGCTGACGATCAGCCAGGGCGACTGGACGACTTTCGTGACGCGCCCGATCAGCCTTTGCATCCTGCTGGTGGCGCTGGCGGCGCTGGCGGGGCCGCGGATCTACGGGGCCTGGGTGCGGCGGGTGGCGGGGTAGGAATTCAGTGGAAAATCCTACAGCCTACATGTAGGATTTTTCCCATGGACCATGCCGAACTCATCCGCGCTATCGATGGCCATTTGAGTCGAAGTGGCGAGAGCGCGACCGCCTTTGGGCGCCGTGTCTGCGGCGATCCTCACCTCGTGGCGGACATCCGCTCCGGGCGTTCACCGCGGTTGCGTCTGATCGAGCGGATCACGGCAACGATATCTGCGTCGTCACCTACCGGCTTCGCCGAAACCCAAGCCCCCTTCGCCACAGAAGCCCGTGCGCTCGGCCTCGACCCCGAGGCGATTGCGCGAAAGGCCATCTGCGACGCCATCAAGGCCGAGAAGGAACGCCGCTGGCTGGAGGAGAACCGGGAGGCGATCGAGGCGCAGAACGCCTGGGTCGAGAAGCACGGCGTGCCACTCGCGAAGTACCGGATGTTCTGACCGCGTGCCGCGTCTCGACCTCTACCGGTCCCGGCAGGGCTATCTGCTGAACGTCCAGCACGACCTGCACGAGCACCTCTCCACGCGCATCGTCGTGCCCCTGCTGCCGGAGGCCGAGGCGCCGCCGCCCTCCCGCGATCTCAATCCCCGCTTCGTGCTGGAGGACGGCCCGCACCTCCTCTTCCCGCAATACATGGCGGCGGTGCCGAAGCGCGAACTGGGCCGGCCCGTCGGCAACCTCGAAGCGGAGCGCGACGTGATCACGAAGGCGCTCGACCTGTTGCTCACCGGCTTCTGACGCCAGCCTTCCGTTGCGTGGTCGCAACTGGCACGCTGGCCGTTGCATGACGCTCGAAACCCTCTTCTCCGCCGCCAACACGCTGGCCCTCGCGGGCTGGCTCGCGCTGCTCGCCGCGCCCGGTGCGCGCTGGGCGAACTGGCACCTCGCGGGGCTGGCCATTCCGGCGCTGCTCGCCGCGCTCTATGCCGTGCTGCTGGCGCTCCACGCGCCCGGGGCGGAGGGCGGGTTTTCCTCGCTCGCCGCCGTCGCAGCGCTGTTCCGCACGGATGGCGTGCTGCTCGCGGGCTGGGTGCACTACCTGGCCTTCGACCTAGTGGTCGGCGCCTGGATCTGCCGGCGTGGCAGCGCGGACGGGATGAACCCTTGGGCCATCCGCCTTTGCCTGCCGCCGACCTTCCTGGCCGGACCGATCGGCTTCCTGCTGTTCCTCGGCCTGCGCGCCATCCGCGCGCGGCCGGCGGCATGAACATGCTGGCCGAGCTTCATGCGCGTCAGCCACTGCTGGCGCGGAGTGGTTGGGCCATGCTGGCGGTGCTGCTGGCGAGTTTGGCTGCCATGGCCTTCGACCAGCGCATGATCAACGGCATCTCGGTCTGGGTGAAGCCGGCGAAATTCGCGGCGTCCTTTGTCGTCTGGTTCTGGACGCTCGCCTGGGCCTGGGGCGTGCTGGCGCCGCAGGCGCGCAACGGCCGGACGGCGCGACTCATCCTGTGGGGCTCGCTGGCCGCGGCCGCCTTCGAGCAGGGCTGGATCACGCTCAGCGCCGCGCTCGGTCAGCCGAGCCACTTCGCCGAGGACGCGCTGGGCGCGGCAATGTACCTGCTGATGGGCCTTGGCGCCCTCACCCTGGTGGCACTCGCCGCGCTGCTCGGCCTGCTGGTGCTGCGCGTGGGCGACCCGGCGCAGCCGCACCCCTGGCGGCTGGCGGTCGGGCTCGGGCTGGTGCTCGGCGGCGTGCTCGGCGGCTTCACGGGCGCGAGCATCTCCGTCGCCAACACGCCGCGCATCGGCGGCAGCCCGGGCGATGCCGCGAGTCTCCCGCCCTTCTTCTGGTCGCGGGACGGCGGCGATTTGCGGGTCGCGCATTTCCTGGCCATCCACGCCATGCAGGCGCTGCCGTTGCTGGCGCTGGCCGGGGCGGGGGTGGCGATGATCTGGGCCGGTGCCGCGGGCTGGACGGTGCTGAGCCTCGGCGCCTGGGGGCTGGCGCGCGCGGGCGTGCCGCTTTCGCCGTAAGCCCGCCACGATCCTGCGCGATCCAAGCCGGGTGAACAACGAGAATGCAACGCTGCGCCGTGCGCTGTTCGGCGCCCTGGTCGCCGCCATCGCAGCCCTGCTGCTGTGGCTTGCCTGGCGCGCGCTGGCGCCGGGCGGTGTGAATGCGATCGAGGCGCTGATCCTGCTCTGCCTGCTGGGCGTCACGCCCTGGGCGGCGCTGTCGGCGGGGAATTCGCTGCTCGGCCTAGTCATCCTGCTCGGCTCGCGCGATCCGCCGGCCGCGGTGCTGCCGGCGCTGGCGCGCGTGCGCGACAACCCGCCACGGGGGCTGACCGCGCTCGCCGTCTGCATCCGCAACGAGGATATGGGCGCCGTGCTGCCCCCGCTCGGCGCGCTGCTGGATGGTCTGGCCGAGCGGGGCGCCGCAGACCGCTTCGTGCTGTGGCTGTTGTCCGACACGCAGGACCCGGCGCTGGCTGAAGCAGAAGACGCCGCCGTGCGGGCCTTCGCCGAAACCCGCGACAATGTCGGCTATCGTCGCCGTGTCGAGAACACCGGCTTCAAGGCCGGCAATGTCATGGACTTCCTCGACCACAACGCGGGCGAGGCGGCATTCTTCATCACCCTCGACGCCGATAGCGTGATGACGCCGGATGCCGTGCTGCGCCTCGTCGCGGTGATGGAAGCCGAGCCCGACCTCGCCATCGTGCAGCAGCTGATCGTCGGACGGCCGGCCACCGCCGCCTTCCCGCGCCTGTTCCAGTTCGGCATGCGCGCGGGCATGCGCAGCTGGGCGACGGGCCAGGCGTGGTGGCAGCTCGATGCCGGCCCCTATTGGGGTCACAACGCGATCCTCCGCTGCGAGCCCTTCCGGCGTCATGCGCGGCTGGAAGCGCTGCCGGATGGCAGCCGCATCCTCTCCCACGACATGGTGGAATCGGTGCGGCTGCAGGCCGCGGGCTGGCGCGTGCGCTGCCTGCCGGCGGAAGACGGCAGCATGGAAGCGAACCCGCCCGCCATGCCCGAATTCCTCCGCCGCGACGAACGCTGGGGCGCGGGCAACATGCAGTACTTTCGTCTGTTCGGCCTGCCGGGGATGACGATGCTCGGCCGGCTGCAATTGCTGCAGGCGATCCTGCTGTTCCTTGGCGCGCCGCTCTATGCGCTGATCCTGCTGCTCACCGCGCTGAATGCGGCGACAGGCGCCGGTGCGGAGACGCCGATGGGCGCGCTGGCGCTGGCGATATTCGCGCATTGGCTCTGCTACTTCGCGCCGAAATTGTCCGGCTATGCGCAGGCGCTGGTCCAGGCGCGTATTGCCGCGCCCTATGGCGGCCGCGCAGCCTTCGCGAAGGGCGCGGTGGCAGAGGTCGTCTTCATGCAGTTGTTCGAGCCGCTCTCCACCCTCAACAAGGCGATCTTCCTGCTCACGCTGCCCTTCGGCCGCCGGGTCGGCTGGGCGCCGCAGAACCGCGCTGATCGCGGCATTGCGTGGCGGGATGCGGCGCGGCTGCTGTGGCTGCATATGCTGGTGGGTGTCGTGCTGACGCTGATCTTCGCTGCCGTCTCGCTGCCCGCGCTGCTGCTGGCGCTGCCCTTCACGCTCGGCATGGTTCTGGCGATTCCGCTGTGCGTTCTCAGCGCCGGTCCCGCGCTGTCGGCCTGGCTGCGCGCGCGGCGCATCGCGGCGACGCCCGAGGAGCTCGACGCCGGGATGCGCTGATACCAAGCGTAAAAAGGTCCGGCCTGCGGCCCGCAGGGCCGAGCGCGCGAATGCGCGCCGCGGCAAGTGCCGCGAAGCCAAGGGCCGCGGATGCGGCCCGCCCGGCGTCTGAGGGACACAAAGGTGAAACCTTTGTGTGCTTCGCATGACTCCGCCGCTGGCGCGTCTCACCGCAGCTCCCGCGCTATCACCGCCAGCGCCGCGGCCGAGACCGTCACCTGGCTCAGCACCGCCGTCACGTCGCGGATCAACCCGCGCGTCTCGAAGGGCGAGGGATCCTGCGGCACCACCACCAGGCTGCCCGGCGGCACGGGCGGCCCACCCGCCTGCCAGCCGCTGAGGGCCGCCGGCGCGGATTGCCCGTTCGGCAGCACCACGAAGGCGCGCGCGGGATCGGCGAAGCGTTGCGTGCCGCCCGCCGCGCGCACGTAATCCGCCGCCAGCCAGCCGGGCTGGAAGTGCAAGCTGCCAGGGTTGAGCACCGAGCCCACCACCGTCACCTCGCTCGGCCGTTTCGGAATGACGATCAGGTCGCCCGGTTCCAGCAGCACATCGAGGTCCGGCCGCGCTGCCAGCACCACCGGATTCGCCTCCACCACCATCCGCCCCGCGGCTTGCGCCTGGCGCAGCGTGGCGGCCAGCTCGCGCCCCGCGCTGACCAGCCCGCCCAGATCGCCGCGCTGCCCGGCCGGCGCGGCATTCGCCTGCCCCGCTGCGACAGAGAGCAGCGAAGTCTCGATGTCGCGCGCGGCCCGCGCGAAGCCGTCCTGTTGGCGGAGGCGCACGCTTTCGCGCGTGAAGACAGCCCCATAGGCATAGGCCTGCGGCGTCAGCCCGCCCGCGCGGGCCAGCAATTCCGAGAGCTTTTCACCGCGACGGATATCGTACACGCCGGGGCGGATCACCTCGCCGCCGAGCGTCACCGGCCCGACCTCGCGGTCGGTGAAGCCGCGCGGGATGCGCACCACGTCGCGCGGTGAGAGGCGCACGGCGCGGAGGTTGCCGCTGCGCAGATCGAGGTTCTGCCGCGTCAGCGCGATCGCATTGCTGTGCTCCATCGGCTCCCGCGCCAGTTCCACGGCGGCAAGATCGGCGCCCTCCGTCGCGCCGCCGGCGGCCGCCAGCAGCAGGTCGAGCGTGGTGTTCTCCAGGATCGGGAACAGGCCGGGCTGCTTCACCTCCCCCGTCAGCAGCACTGCGGTGTCGAGCAGGAAGGCCAGCAGCGGCGGATGCTCCTGGAAGATCGCGGGGCAGGCGGGCGCGCCGATATCGGGGAAGCCGGCGCCGCGCGCATGGGCGAAGCGCGCAGGCGCGGCGCGCGCGGCGATCGCGAGCATCGTCAGCGCCGGGCAGGCGCCTTCGGCCGGCGCTTCCCCGCGTAGCGCGCGCTGCGCCGGGGGGCTGGCCAGGAAGACGATGTCGGCCGCACCCAGCACCAGCACCTCGTCGCCTTCCGCAAGTGCGAGATTGGCGGAGCCCGCCATCACCTGCGCCAGGTCGAAGGGCAGGATGCGGCGGGCGCGCGTCGTGGCGTCCAGCCGCAGCACGACGCCCATCCGCAGATAGGGATCGGGCCGCAGCAGCCGTGCATCGGAGAGCAGGCTGCGCAGCGTGGCCCCGCGCGTCGCCGCGCGGGTGAGGGGTGCGGCGACATGCCCGGCCAGCCGCAGCTGGTTGGCGATGACATCCGCACCCGGCTGCACCAGCACCGCATCACCCCGCCGCACGGCGTCGCCCGGTCGGATTTCCGTGAAGACGCGCCGGCCGGAAGCGTCCGTGCCCTGCAAGAGAAACCGGTTGCCCACCGGCCGCAGCGGATCGCCCGCCAGGCGCAGCAGCGAGTCCAGCGGCGCGGATGCCACGCCCGCCGGCAATTCGTAGATTGCCGGACGCGTGACGTCGCCGGCGATCGCCACGACACTGCCGAGCGCCGGCACCAGGATGCGCTCGCCTTCCCGGAGGCGGATGTCGCCGCTGCCGCCTTCGCCGGCGATGACGCTGTAGAGGTCGAGCAGGCGCGTGCCCTCCGGCCCCTCGATGCGGATGGCGCGCAGCGATCCTGATTTGCGCACGCCGCCCGCCTGTTGCAGCGCATCCAGCACGGAGGACAGTGCGGTCAGCGTCTGCATCCCCGGCCGCGGCACCTCGCCGCCGACAAAGACCGCGATCTGCCGCAGCTGCCCGACGGAGAGGAACAGCTCCGTCCCCGGCATGTCGCGCGCGATGCGGCCTTCCAGCTCCGCGCGCAGTTCGCGCAGCGTGCGGCCGGCGGCGGGCACGGGCGGCAGGTCGGGCGGGATGAGGGTGCCGTCGCGCAGAACGCGGAGGGTGAAGGTCGCGCGCGTGCGCCCGCGCAGCGCGATCACCAGCTCGTCATCGCGCCCGATCACGTAGTCGTCGGGCAGCGCGCCCATCACCGGCGCGGCGGCGGGGCCGGTGCGGAAGCTGTCATAGCCGAACTGGCGCAGCGTCAGGCCGAGCCGTTCGGCGAAGAAGGCCTCGGTGTGGGAGAGCGGGTCGCCGGCCGGCGGCGCGGCGGTGATGGGGGCTGCGGCGGGCGCGGGCCAGGGCGCGGCGCTGGGCGCCGGCGGGGCGCGGCCGCCGGCAGCGTCCAGGATGCGCTGCAGGATCTCCTGCTGCGCCGGGCCGGGCAGCACCGGCAGCGGCGCCCCGCCCGGCAGGGTGGAGGGCAGGGCGGGCGGGGCCAGCAGCCCGGAGGCCGGCGCGCCAAGGGTTTGCGCCGCAGCGCCGCCCGACGCCGCGCCAGCCAGGACCGTCGCGGCCAGGGCCACGAGCGGGAACAGCCTCCAAAAACACAACCTGGACACGAAAGATCTCATGTTCTTCACTATTGCTGATAGCGCGAGCATTCATCAATGGCGGACCAAGCTCGGATGCGTCCTGCAATGCCCGTTCCGGTTGCGGTGCTGGACCCGCTGCACGCGGCGCCGGCCCCTTCCGCGTGGCTGACGATGGCCGACGCCGCCTGGCGCCTGGGGCCGCGGCCGGTTGGGCTGTGGCTGGCCGACCGTTTGCTGCGCCGGCTGGGCGTGGCGCGCCGTCGTCTGCCCGATCTCCTCCGGCCCCAGGGCCCCTTCCTGCCGGCCGCGCCCCCACCGCCCGCGCCCGCCTTGCCGCCCGGCGCCGCGGCGGCGCTGTGCGCGGCGGCCGCGCGGGTGGGGCTGCCGGCCGATGGGCAGGGCGGGCCCGGCCGGGCCGCGCATGCGCTCGATGTGCCGCTCGCTGCCGCCCGCCCGGCCTGGGAGCACAGCCGGCTGGCCGCACTGCCGCTGCTGGCGCAGGCTGCGCGCTGCGACTCCGCAGGCGGGCATCTGGCGCGGGCGGAGGCGCTGCTCGCCGCCTGGTGCGCCGCCAACCCGCCCTTTCGCGGATTGGCCTGGGCCTGCGGGCAGGAAGCGGCGCTGCGGGCGATGCATCTGGCCTTGGCGCTGGCGCTGCTGGACGCCGACGGCGCGCCGCCGGCGGGCGCGCGCGCGCTGCTCGATCTCTGCGGCCGGCGCATCGCGGCGACGCCGCTCTATGCCGCCGCGCAGGACAACAACCATCCCGTCTCCGAAGCCGCGGGCGCCTTCGTGGTGGCGCTGCTACTCGGCCGCGACACGCGACGCCCCGCCGCGCAATTGGCCGCGCATGTCGCGCGGCTGGTGGCGCCGGATGGTGGCTTCGCGCAGGTCTCGGCCGGTTATGCGCGGCTGCTGCTGGATGTGCTGTCCATCGCCGAATGGCTGCGCCGCCGCCACGGCGCGCCGCCCTTTCCCGCGCCGCTCGCCGCGCGCGCTGCGGCGCTGGCCGCCTGGCTGCACCGCCTCACCGATCCCGCGACAGGCGGCACGCCGCCGCTTGGCCTGTCGGATGATTCGGCCTTCGCCGATCTCTCGCTGGCCGGTGTGGCCGATGCGCGCGCGAGCGTGGAGCGCGCAGCGCGGCTTTTTGCCGCCTGCGGCGCCGACGCGCCCGACGATCCCGGCTGCACGTTGCTCGGCCTGAAGCGGCCTGTGGCGCGGCTCGATCGTCCCGCGCAGTGGCGCGCCGCGGGCAGCATGGGCTGGCAGCGCGGCGGCGCGGTGGCGCTGCTGCGCATCGGCCCGCTGCGCTTCCGACCCGGCCAGGCCGACCTGCTGCATTGGTCGCTGCGCGACGGCGCGACTTGGGTGATCCGCGATGGCGGCACCGGCAGCTACGACCCGCCCGCCACCTGGTGGTGGGCGGCGCTATCGGGGGCTGCGGCGCATGATGCGCCTGTCTTCGACGGCGCCGAGCCGATGCCGCGCGCCGGCCGCTTCCTGCTGGCGGGCTGGCCCGCTTTGCGGCCGCTCGACGATGGCGCGGCGCTGCGCGATGCGCGCGGCAATGCGGTGCGCCGCATCATCGGTGGCGAAGGACGCTGCTGGATGGTGGAGGACCGGCTCGCCGGTCCCTTCCGCGATGTCGCCTGGCATTGGCGCCTCGCGCCCGGCCCGTGGCGGCTGACAGCGACGGGTGCGGAAGGACCAGCCGCAGCGATCTCGGTTATGGCCGACGCACCGCTCGCCTTCGCCCTGGTGCCGGGGTGGGAGAGCGCGGCCTATGGCGCCATCGCTCCCGCGCCGGTGCTGCGCGTCGCCGCCGCGGCGCCGGTGCGCCGCGTGACCACGACGATCCGCCTGCCATGACAGGCTGCGTCGTCCCCGCCGTCCCAACGCGACGCCGGACCAGGCCCGGATGAGGAAGGGCGCCATGCCGATCGAGGAGCTTCTGGCGGGGATCTGGGCGCGGCGGCTGCGGGTGGCGCTGATGGCGCTGCTGCTGTTTGCCGCGGGCGCGGCGGCCATCCTGCTCACGCCACGCAGCTATGTCGCCGAGGCCATGGTCGCGCCCGCCGAGACCACGGGCATCGCCACATCCAGCCTGCTATCGCCGATGGTGCAGCTGGGCGGGGTTCTCGACCCGCGCCCGGTCGGCAATTTCGCGGTCTATCTCGGCGCGCTCCGCTCGGCGGAGGCGGCGGCGATGCTTGCGCGCGACACCGTGCTGCTCGCGCTGCTGACGGAGCAGCGCGCCGCTGGGCCTGGCGGCGCCTTGCGCAGCTGGCTCGGCCTGCGCAGCGACGCCGATCTCGACGATCTGCGCGCCTGGCTCGAGCGGAATCTGGCGGTGACGCAGACGCTCGGCGCGGTGACCTGGACGCTGGCCCTCACTCATCCCGACCGCGACGCCGCGCTGGACGCGCTGGAGCGCCTGCACGCCTTTGCCGAGGCCAAGGTACGCGCCGATCTGGAACAGCTGGCGCGCCGGCGCGTCGCGGCGCTGGAAGCGCGGCTTTCGCGGGAGGCCGATCTCTACATCCGCCAATCGCTCTATGAGGTTCTGGCGCAAAGCCAGCGCGCCGCCGTGATCGCTGCCGCGGATGAGGCGGTGGCGGCGCGGCTAGTTTCCGCGCCGAGCGTCGGGCTGCGCCCCGCCCTGCCGAATCGCGCCTTGTTGCTGGTGCTGCTGCTGGTGGCCGCGCCTCTGGCCGCGACCACGCTGGTCGCGGCGGCGGTGCTCCGCGCCGCGCCGCCCCGCCTGCAAGCAGGGGTGGCGCGGTGAGCGCGGCGCTGGCGCTGCTGGCTGGGGTCTTGGCGGCGCTGCTGCAATCGGCCGGCAGCCTGAAGACCGCCGCGCCGCTCGCCGCGCTGCCCTTCGACTTCACGCTCGTGGTCGTCCTGGCGCTGCTGCCGGTGCTGGCGCTGCTGGCCGTGACGCAGCGGTGGGCGGCGGATGGCGCGCTGGCCCTGCCGCTGGCGGCCGCCGCGCTGCTCATGCTGTGGCTGGTCGTCGCGGGCAGCTGGACCGTGTCGCGCAGCGTGGCGGCGGCGAAACTGCCAGAGGTGGTGCTGGTCGCGCCGGCGATGCTGGCCGCCGGGCTGCTGGCCGGCGCCGAGCCCCGCGCGCGCGCCGCGCTGGCTGCCACATCGCTGCTGCTCGGCCTGGGTCTGGCGGCGCTGATCGCCTGGGGTGTCGTCGCGGGCCCGGTGGCGGCGCAGGCTGGCGGCGATGCGCAGCTGCATCACCAGTTGGCCGGCCTTGGCTTGGCCATCGCGGGCGGGCTGGCGGCGCTGCGCCTGGCCGCTTCGCGTGGCGCCGCGCGCGCCGTCTGGCTCGCGCTGGTGCTGGCGCTGGCCGCCGCGGCGCTGATTCCGGGCGGGCGCACCGCGCTGATCGCACTCGGGCTGGGCGTTGCGCTGGCGCCGGCGCTGCGCTTCGCGCTGGCCCGCCAAGCTGCCGCGGCGGTCGGCTGGCTCATGGCTTGCGGCGCGGCGCTGGTCATCGCGCTGGTCACCGTCTCGCTGCATCCGGCGGAGGCCGATGGCCTTCGCACCCTGCACCGCATGACCGCCGATGCCGCCGGGCTCGACGCGCGGCTTGGCCTGTGGTCCGCGGCTCTGGCCTGGGCCGGAGAGGCCGCGCCGCTCGGCCTCGGGACGGGCGGCTTCCAGATCGCCGCCGGCCATGGCGAGCGGCGCGGCTTGTATCCGCACAACCACGCGCTGGAGGTTTTGGCCGAGGCCGGCCTGCCCGGGCTGCTATTGTGGCTCGGCGCCTTCGGGGGCGGGCTGGCGATGATGTTGCGCGCGCGCCACCGCGTCGCCCCGCGCCGGGCGGCAGAGATCGCGGCGATGGTGCTGCCGGTGGCGCTGACCATCATGGTCTCGACCGACCTCGGCAATCGCATGGCCTGGTTCGCGCTGGGGCTGGCGCTGAGCCTCGGTGTGGCCTCGCGCGAGGCGCGCCATGTATGAGCGCTGGGGCAAGCGCGGCTTCGACATCGTGGCGGCGCTGCTGCTGGTGGTCACGCTCGCGCCGCTACTGGCGCTGGTCGCGCTGGCCGTGCGGCTTCGCCTCGGGCGGCCGGTGCTGTTCGTGCAGACCCGCGCGGGGCACGGCGGGCGCCCTTTCCGCCTGCCGAAATTCCGATCGATGCGAGAGGGCGCGGGCAGCGATGCGGACCGGCTCGACCGCTTCGGCCGCGCGCTGCGCGCCTCTGCCCTCGATGAGTTGCCGCAGCTTGTCTCCGTGCTGCGCGGGGAGATGAGCCTGGTCGGGCCGCGGCCGCTGCCGATGGCCTATCTGCCCCATTACACGCCGCGCCAGCGGCTGCGCTGCGATGTGCGCCCGGGGCTGGCGGGGCCGGGCGTCGCGGCGGGGCGGAACGCTATCGGCTGGGCGGAGCGGCTCGAGCATGACGCCGCCTATGCCGCCGCCCCGCCGCGTTTTCGGCGCGACCTGCATCTGCTGCGCG
>JBIKSZ010000062.1:0-16454 GCA_044348345.1 Roseomonas sp.
ATGTCGGCAGCGCGCGCATCAGCGCGCGCGCCGACCGCGCCTTCCGCGCCCCGATCGGGACCCCTATCGGCCTCGCGATCGACGCCGCGCGCCTCTCCCTGTTCGACTGTTCGACCACCCTTCGCCTGACGGATCCGACATGACAGACCTCTCCGCGCGGTTGATCCGCTACGCTGACCTGAAGCCCTGCCTCAACGCCTTTGTGGATACGCGCTCTCCCGGCTCTGATCGGAAGGAGAACTTCACTCTCATCGGGCCCGGCGTATCGGAGAATCCCGGCCAGCACGTGCATATCGCGGAGCGGCACGGCTTCAACATCGGTGGCGCGCGGCAGCCACCGGGCTGCCTCAACAGCCAGCACAGCCACGAGACGGCTGAGGTCTTCGTCGTCCATCGCGGGCGCTGGCGTTTCATGTGGGGGGCGGAGGCGCGGGACGGCTCGGTCCAGCTCGGGCCAGGCGACACGATCTCGATCCCGACCCGTATGTTCCGCGGCTTCGAAAACATCGGCGAGGATGTGGGCTTCCTGTTCGCTGTCCTCGGCGGCGATGATCCCGGCAAGGTGACCTGGGCACCACGCGTGTTCGACCTGGCGAAGCAGTACGGCCTGGTCCTTCTCGAGGGCGGGCGACTGATCGATACGACCGCCGGCGAGACGGTTCCGCCAGGTGCACGCCTGCAACAGCCGCCGACAGCGGATGAGATCGCCGCCCTGGCCAGCCCGTCCGATGCGAAGCTGGCGGGCTGCGTGGTCCCCGGCACCGCGTTACGGCCGAATCCTGCCTCCGCGCTGGCCGGCCCTGGCGTCGCGGAATGCCCGGTGATCGTCCCGCGCGCCACGGGCGACGGCTTCGCGCCGGGGCCGATCACTGGCTGGTGGCCGCATGGCTTCACCCTGCGTTGCCTCACCTTCGCCTCCGGCGCCTCCGTGGCCCCCCATGCGCGGGAGGAGGAGGAGGTGCTGTTCGTGCATGCTGGCGCGCTGGAGGTGACGCTGGATGGCGCGCCGGTGCTGCTTGCGGCCGGCGATACCTTCACCACGCCACGCGGTGCGGCGCGCGCCTTCCGCGCGACCTCCTCGGAGGGCGCGATGGTATTCGTCGTGCGGGGCGGGGAGGAGACCGCGCCCGCACGCTTCCTCACAGGAAAGGCGGCCTGACCATGGCGCGCATCCGCACGACCCATGTCGGTTCCCTGCCGCGGTCCCAGGAGGTCGCGGACCTGCTGTTCGCGCGCGAACGCGGTGAGGCGCTGGACGAAGCGGCCTATGCCGCCGTGATGCGGGAGGCTACGCAAGCGGTGGTCGCCCGGCAAAAGGCAACCGGCATCGACATTCCCTCGGATGGGGAGATGTCGAAGATCTCCTACGCCACCTACATCAAGGATCGGCTGACAGGCTTCGAGGGCGACAGCCCGCGTCGTGCGCCTGCGGACCTGAAGGAATACCCGTCCTTCCTGGAGCGGTTGGCGAAATCCGGCGGCACGCCGACCTATCGCCGCCCGTGCTGCGTCGGGCCGATCGCGGTGAAGGATACGAAGCCGCTGGAGACCGACCTTGCCACGATGCGGGGGGCCTTAGCGGCAGCAGGCTATGCCGAGGGCTTCCTGAACGCGGCCTCGCCCGGCGTCATCGCCTTGTTCCAGCCATCCACCTGGCATCGCAGCCTTGATGCTTACATGGAGGATGTCGCTGAGGCGATGCGCGGCGAGTACGAGGCCATCGTCGGTGCGGGGCTGATCCTGCAGATCGACGCCCCAGACCTCGGGCTCGGTCGCCACATGATGTACGCCGACGCCTCCGACGCCGATTTCGTGCGCCGCGCCGAGGTTCATGTCGAGATCCTGAACCGCGCGCTGCGGAACGTCCCGGCCGACCGGGTGCGGATGCACATCTGCTGGGGCAACTACGAAGGGCCGCACACGCGCGACATTCCGCTTGAGGCGATCCTGTCCACGCTGCTCAAGGCCAAGCCCCGTGCCTTGCTGTTCGAGGCTTCGAACCCGCGGCATGCGCATGAGTGGACGGCCTGGGCCCGGACGACGATCCCGGACGACTACGTGCTGATCCCTGGCTGCCTCGATAGCACGACGAATTTCGTCGAACATCCGGAGCTCGTCGCGCAACGGATCGAGCGCTTCGTGGCTATTGTCGGGGCCGAACGCGTGATTGCCGGCACTGATTGCGGCTTTGGCACATTCGCTGGCTTCGGTGCCGTCGATCCCGAGATCGCCTGGGCGAAGCTGCGCGCATTGGTGGAGGGGGCGGAGATCGCCTCTCGTCGTCTGTCGGGGGCTGCGTGATGAGCGGATTGACGTCCGAACTTCTGACATTGCTGCGATCGGTGGACACACCGACCGTGTGCAACGCGCTTGAGCATGTCATGGGTGGCCGGACCAATGAGGGCTTCACGGCGGCACCGGTGGTCGCGCTCGATCCTGCGCTGCCGCCGATTGTCGGCTTCGCGCGCACGGCCCGGCTGCGCTGCTCGCAGCCCGCGACGGAGCCAACGGCCGTGGTACGCGCACGACGCCTCGATTGGTACCGCTATGTCTCCGCGCCGCCTGGGCCCACCATTGCCGTCATCCAGGACGAGGATCCGCGACCTGGCCTGGGCGCCTTCTGGGGCGAGGTGAATGTGGCCCTGCACAAGGGCCTGGGCGTTGCGGGCGTGCTGACTGACGGCTCGCTGCGCGACATCGGCACCACCGATCCCGGCTTCCAGGTGCTGGCCGGATCGGTGATGCCGAGCCACGCCTTCGTGCATCTGACCGCGATCGATGTCCCGGTCGAGGTGTTCGGCCTGAAGGTAAATCCGGGCGACCTGCTACATGCCGACCGGCACGGCGCCGTGCGCATCGCACCCGCGCATCTGGCCAGGATGGCCGATGCGATCGGCCTCGTGACACGGAAGGAAGCACCGCTGTTGAAGGCAGCCCGCGCTCCTGGGTTCGACCTTAAGGCGCTTTACGCGGCTTGGGGCGAGGCGGAAGACGTGCACTGACCCTATGCGCCATCAGGCAGATTGGATCTTGGCTCAGGGCAAATCATAAGGTTGGGGATGGAACGATGATGAAGCGGCGCACTGCACTCGGGCTGCTGCTGGCCACGCCAGGACTGGCCATGGCGCAGCCCGCCTGGCCAACGCGGCCAATCACGCTGGTTACAGGATTCGCGCCCGGTGGCCTGACCGATGTGATGACGCGCCTGATTGCCAGCCGAATGTCGCGCGAGCTCGGCCAGCCCATCGTGGTGGACAATCGTGCGGGCGGCGCGACCTCGGTGGCGTCGACCGCTGTCGCGCGGGCAGCACCGGATGGCTACACGCTGCTGATGGGTGCTTCCTCGCTGGCGATCAACCCGGCGCTTCAGCCCAACCTGACCCCACGCGAGCCGTTGCGCGAGCTGATGCCGATCGGCATGGGTTACCGCAGCGCCTTCGTGCTGCATGTCCATCCTGGCCTTCCCGCGCGCAACGTGGCGGAGTTCGTCGCTTATGCGAAGGCCAATCCGGGCCGGATCAGCTTTGGCAGCTCCGGGACGGGCGCAGTGAACCATCTTTGCCTTGAGCTGTTCCGTCTCCGCGCGGGGATCGAACTGGTGCATGTTCCCTATCGTGGCGGCGCGCCAGCGTTGATCGACCTACGCGCGGGACGCATCCAGGCGATGTTTGCAGCGGCGCTGGAAGCGATCCCCGCCATTCGTGAGGGCGCGACGCGCGCGCTGGCGGTGTCCTCGGCGACGCGGCTCCCGCTATTGCCGGATGTGCCTGCGGTGGCCGAGACGCTGCCGGGTTTCGATGCTGTCTTCTGGCAGGGCCTCTTCGCCCCGCCCGGGACGCCAGAGCCGGTGATCGCGCGGCTCGCCGCTGCCTTGCGTGCCACGACCGAGGATCCAGAGGTGCGCGCGCGCATGGCCGAGCAGGGCGTGGCGGCGGAAACCGGCGACGCCGCCGTCCTTCGGCGCGTTCTGGTCGAGGATACGGAAACCTGGGGGCGGCTGATCCGCGAGGCCGGCATCCAGCCGGAGTGACGCCGAAGCCAGCTCTAGGCTTGGCGAGCCGCAGCCGATGATACGCGCCAGCGCTCGCTGGGCGCGTGTCACGGCCGGGACGAAGACCCCGCCAGGCGCGCTATGGCGCCATGTAGAAATGGGTTAGGCACGGAGATGACGGGATCGGACCCGTTTGTGGCACCAGGCGAAACCAGGACGCGCGGACCACGCCTTGGTCCACGGGGGCGCGTTGTCACGCCGGAGTCCAGCACGGCCGTCGCGGCGGTGCTGGAAGCAGCTGGCCTCGCGCGGCCGCAGCGCGACTTGCTGATCGAGCAATTGCACGCGCTGCAGGACGTCGCCGGCTGTCTCCGCGAAGGCCAGCTTGTTGCCCTTGCGGCATTCCATCGCCTCGCCCCGGTCGAAGTCTTCGAGACGGCGAGCTTCTACGCCCATTTCGAGATCCTGCCCGATGACGCGCCCGCCCCGCCGCCCGTGACGCTGCGGGTCTGCGAAGGCCTGCCCTGCATGGTGGCTGGTGCCGGCCAGCTGCTGGAGGCGCTGCGGGACGCGGCGCCCGCTGGCGCACGCCTGGTCGGCGCCCCCTGCATGGGCGCGTGCCATCGCGCGCCGGTGGCCGCCCTTGGGTTCGAGGCGGTCGCGCCGGCGACGGCGGCGGCGCTCTGCGCGGCGGCACGACACGGCGTGGCGGGCGCGTCCAGCCCACCGGGCCTTGCGGCCTATAGGGCCCGCAGTGGCCATGCGGCGCTGCGTGCCGCGCGCGATGGCGCCCTGACGGGTGAGGCGATGCTCGCCGCTCTGGACCGGTCCGGGCTGCGGGGGCTCGGTGGCGCCGGCTTCCCGGTGGCGCGGAAGTGGCGTTTCGCACTGTCGCATCCCGGGCCGCGCCATCTGGTCGTGAACGCCGATGAGGGCGAGCCCGGCACCTTCAAGGACCGGTTCTGCCTGGAGACCGAGCCGCACCGGGTGCTGGAGGGAATGCTGCTCGCGGCCCATGCCATCAATGCGGCCGCTTGCTGGATCTACATCCGCGACGAGTATCCGGACCTCCACCGCGCCCTCGCCGCCGCACTCGGCGAATTGCGTGCGGCCGGCGTGGATATGCCAGTGCATCTCCGGCGCGGGGCTGGGGCCTATATCTGCGGCGAGGAAACCGCGCTGCTGGAAAGCCTCGAAGGCCGGCGCGGCTATCCGCGGCACAAGCCGCCCTTTCCGGGCCAGCACGGCCTGTTCGGCCAGCCGACCGTCATCCACAACGTCGAGACGCTGTGGTGGCTGCCCGAGATCCTGGCGACGGCCGATGGCGCTGATCGCTACGCCGCCGCCGGACGGCGCGGGGGGAAGGGGGAGCGGCTGTTCTCCGTCTCCGGCCGCGTGCGGCATCCGGGCGTGAAGCGCGCGCCCATCGGCGTGACCGCGCGGGAATTGATCGAGGACTTCTCGGGCGGAATGGCGGAAGGGCACCGCTTGCTTGGCTACCTGCCCGGCGGGGCCTCTGGCGGCATCCTGCCGGCCAGCCTCGCGGATTTGCCGCTGGATGTCGGCGCGCTGGATGCGCAGGGATGCTTCGTCGGTTCCGGCGCGATCGTCGTGTTGTCTGACCAGGACGATCTGGCCGGCGCGGCGCGCAACCTGCTGCGCTTCTTCCGCGACGAAAGCTGCGGGCAATGCACGCCCTGCCGCGTCGGTACCACCAAGGCGGCGCGGCTGCTGGACGCGCCGGCCTGGGATCGGGAATTGCTCGGCGAACTCGCGCAGGCCATGGCGGATGGCTCGATCTGCGGCCTCGGCCAGGCGGCGATGAACCCGGTCCGCAGCCTGCTGCGCTTCTTTCCGGATCAGGTGCCGTGAGCCCGATCCGCTTCACCTTGGACGGCGCGGCTGTGGAGGCCGCGCCGGGCGAGACGATCTGGGCCATGGCGAAGCGCCTGGGCGTGGAGATCCCGCATCTCTGCCACCTGCCGCGCCCCGGCTATCGCCCTGATGGCAATTGCCGCGCCTGCTTGGTCGAGGTGGAGGGGGAACGCGTGCTGGCCCCTTCCTGTTGCCGCGCCCCGACGCCAGGGATGGTGGTGCGGACCGACAGCGAGCGCGCGACCCGCGCCCGCCGCATGGTCTTCGAGCTTCTGCTGGCCGACATGCCGCAGGGTGCGGCGCGCGACGATGGCAGCACCTTCGCCCGCTGGGCAGGGCAACTCGGCATTACGGCCTCGCGCTTTGCGCCGGAGCCCGTGCGGCCTGCGGCGGATCTCTCGCATCCGGCGATGGCGGTACAACTCGATGCTTGTGTTGCCTGCGGTCTTTGCGCGCGCGCCTGCCGCGAGGTGCAGCACAACGACGTCATCGGCTTCGCGCATCGCGGCCTGGAGACGCGCGTCAGCTTCGATCTGCTCGATCCGATGGGTACGTCCTCCTGCGTTGGCTGCGGGGAATGCGTGGAGGCCTGCCCGACCGGGGCGCTGCTGCCGAAGTCCGTGCTGGATGCGGCAGGGCGCCGCGCCGCGCCGCCCGCGGCGGAGGTGGCCAGCGTCTGCCCCTATTGCGGCGTTGGCTGCCAGGTTGGCTTCCGCGTGCGTGACAACCGGATCGAGGAGGTGGTCGGCCGGGACGGACCGGCGAATCAAGGACGGCTCTGTGTGAAGGGACGCTTCGGCTTCGACTATCTGGCGCACCCGGACCGGCTGACGAAGCCGCTGATCCGGATCGAGGGCGCTCCGAAGGACCCGGCGGATTGCCTCGACCCCGCGCGAGCACGGCGCCATTTCCGCGAAGCGAGCTGGGAGGAGGCCCTGGACCGCGCTGCACGGGGCTTGGCCCGTATCCGCGATGGTGCCGGTGGGCCGTCTGCGCTGGCTGGGTTCGGCAGCGCCAAGGGCTCGAACGAGGAGGCCTATCTGTTCCAGAAGCTGGTCCGCACCGGCTTCGGCACGAACAATGTGGACCATTGCACGCGCCTCTGCCACGCCGCGAGCGTCGCCGCGCTGCTGGAGGATATCGGCAGTGCCGCCGTTACCGCGCCCTTCACCGCGGCGGCGAAGGCCGATCTTCTGCTGGTGATCGGTGCGCGGCCGACCGAGAACCATCCCGTCGCGGCCACTTTCCTCAAGGACGCGGTGGCCCGCGGTGCAAAGCTGATCGTGATGGACCCGCGCGGCACGGGCCTCGATCGCTTCGCGACGGAGGCGGTGCGCTTCGCGCCCGGCCAGGATGTCGCGCTACTCAACGCCATCCTGCATGTGATCGTGGCGGAAGAGCTGTACGACGCCGCCTTCGTCGCCGCGCGGGTGGAGGGCTTCGCGGAGCTGCGCGCCCACCTGGCCGGCTATGCGCCAGAAGTAATGGAGCGGCTCTGCGGCGTGCCGGCGGCACAGCTGCGGCGTGTCGCGCGGCTCTATGCGGGATCGAAGGCGGCGCTGACGCTCTGGGGGATGGGCGTCAGCCAATCTGTGCACGGGACGGACAATGCCCGGGCGCTGATCGCGCTGGCGCTGCTCTGCGGCCAGGTCGGGCGCGAGGGCGCGGGGCTGCACCCGCTGCGCGGCCAGAACAACGTCCAGGGCGCGTCCGATGCCGGGCTGATCCCGATGATGCTGCCGGATTACCGCCGCACGGAGGACCCCGCCACGCGCGGCTTCCTGGAGGAGCTCTGGGGCGCGCGGCTCGATCCAGCGCCGGGGCTGACGGTGGTGGAGATCATGCAGGCCGCCGAGCGCGGCGCGATCCGCGGCATGTATGTTATGGGTGAGAACCCCGCCATGTCCGACCCCGATGTCGCGCATGCCCGCGCGGCGCTCGCGCGGCTCAATCATCTGGTCGTGCAGGACCTGTTCCTGACGGAAACGGCAGCGCTGGCCGATGTGGTGCTGCCTGGCGCCGCTTGGCCGGAGAAAGACGGTACCGTCACCAACACCAACCGGCAGGTACAGATGGGCCGCGCGGCGGTCGTCCCGCCTGGCGAGGCGCGGCAGGATCTGCGGATCATCGCCGACCTCGCGCGGCGGCTCGGGCTCGACTGGCCTGATCCGCAGGCGCGCGATGTCTTCGCGGAGATGGCTCTGGCCATGCCCTCACTTGCCAACATCACCTGGGCGCGGCTGGAGCGCGAGGGAAGCGTGACCTATCCCTGTGCGGCGCCGGATTCGCGAGGTGAAGAAATCGTCTTCCGGGATGCCTTTCCGACACCCTCTGGCAAGGCAAGGCTCGTGCCGGCCGGTCTGTCGGATCCCGGTGAGATCCCGGATGCCGAGTACCCCTTTGTCCTCACCACAGGCCGCGAATTGGAGCATTGGCACACCGGCGCCATGACACGCCGCGCCCACGTGCTGGACGCGCTGGAGCCCGCGCCGACCGTCTCGCTGGCGCCCACGGCGCTGCGCCGGCTTGGCCTCGTCAGCGGTCAGCGCCTGCGCGTGGTCACGCGGCGCGGTGCGGTGGAGTTGGCGGCGCGCGCCGATCCAGGTCTGCCGGATGGCCTCGTCTTCATCCCCTTCGCGTATCGCGAGGCGGCGGCGAACCTGCTGACCGATCCGCGCCTCGATCCCGACGGCAAGATCCCGGGCTTCAAATACTGCGCTGCGAGGCTGGAGCCGATGGGCTGTGAAACTGCAGGGTCAGGTGCCTGATCGCGGAGCCTCGCGGTGTATCCTTCCTTCCAGGATGGATGGCAGGCAGTTTCGGTCACGGCCTCGACTGAATTGCCGTCTTCGCCGTTTCAAGGCATTCCACGACGGATCAGGGAGAAGGTTGGCCGTTATCCAGCTTCATGGGTGGAATGTGATCCGCGACTGTCGGCGGCTGCCAGTTCCCCAATTTGAACCCTGTGGCGAGTTCCAACCTCAAGGCCGCAGCACATGGTTCGGCCGGGTGACCCCTGTTCGGTACAGGCGGCTCCAGGCTCCCTGGCCCACCCCTGCCGAACACGACTCAGGCAAAGTGCCGGGGCCACAGTTGATTGGGGCGGGTCACAACCGATCAGCGAGCCAGCGGTGGCGCCAGCTGTGGCCGGCAGCACCAGTCAGGATCGGCCATCGCGCCTGGACGTTCTCAATTACACACCCGGCCCTCGGGAACACGGCCGCAAGGTAGGCCTCGTCGATCACGACCCCGATGTATGCGTCTCCGCGCGTGCGCCAGGTCGGATCAAATGCAAGACCGTCGGTGAGGTCCAGCAGCCATGCATGACGGTACGGGGGATGGCCTGGTTCCCCCAGTGCCATCCCCTCGCAGTAGGCGTATCGCCTACTGAAAACAGCGCGTTTGTAGCAGTTTCGGAAACATTGTTTCCGCTCGCCCATTGTGACATTGCGCGGCGGCTCCTTGAGCCTGAAGGCGAGCCCTTCTCGTAGCAAAAATTCTTCCGCTGAGCGGTAGCGTAGCTGGGGAAAGCGCGGCGTTGGTGTCCTACGCATCAAGACGGCGAACTGCGCTATCAAACGCGCCAGCAGACAGGGTAATTCTCCTGCAAACCGCTGCGTGGCAAGTGCGAGGTAGACCTCCGCGAGCTTCTCGTCAGTTTCGATGCTCGGTTCTTCTGTCGGCATCTTGCCGGCACTCCTTGCTGTCTCCAAACATCGGCCCAGATCGCCGCAACGATCATGAGCGCAAGGCGGTCCAGCCCACGAACTCGTGGGCGCCACGAGCCACTTCGGCTCGGAGCGGACGTCCGGGTTGCAGGTCACATCCTGCTTACGATTCGAGTGCCGTTCGGTGAGCTATTCCGGCGTGTTGGAGGGGGCCGATCGCTAGCGACATCACGGGCAGACCGCCTCTGAGGAGTCACATCACCAACCGGCGGACTCTGGTTCATTACCGGGGCATCCACGGTGACAAGTTCACCGCCTCTAGCGAGCGCGGGCAGGTCACGGGTCGGCAGCCTCGGCTAAGGGAGCCCTTCACAGTTCCGACATTGGACGTGCGTTAGGGCTCGGCTTTCGTGCTTCAGATGCTCGCCGCGATTGGTATCGTCGATTACGCGTCCGCGATTTGAATATGCTGGTCCCGCGTGTTCAGCCCTGAGGGGGGATTAACGTACAGAAAAATCGTGAGATTTTGGATTTGGTGCTTTTTCGTACCAGTTCTCATCTTCATCACAGACGGGACGCCAATATTCTCATTCAAATAATTGTTTTCTATTGAATTTTCGCCCTGCTGGTGGTCTCTGACCCCATGCTAACCCCCATCATTCCCGTGGCTCGGGTCAGACCCCATTAGACGCATATGGCTTTTCGGCTGCGATCTGCGCGGCTGCCCTCGGCGGGGTCTAAGGAAAGGCCCTGCTTGCCCCACCCGTCCGGCACGTCCGCAACCGATGCCCGGCCCTGTCAGCACAGCAGTTGCACGGTTGCGCGGTTTCAGAGGGGATGGGGCGTGACCCCGAGCGCGGAAGGGCGGGGCGACGCAGCCTTGTCAGACGGGGGCATGAAGCACTCCGCCGAGCATGTGATCGAGGTGCGTGACCCGCGCGTCACCTTCACCGGTGGGCCGAAGCCCGTGCAGGCCGTGCGCGGCGTGAACCTCGCGGTGGACCGCGGCGACGATCTTCGTCACGCATGACAGCGGCGTGGCGGTGGAAGTCGCGGACCGCATCCCCGTGATGTAGGCCGGCCGCATCGTCGAGAGCGGACCCGTGCGCGAGATCATTCGCAACCCGCGGCATCCCTGTACCATCGGGCTGCTGCGGGCGCGCATGGGCCACGAACAGATGCGCGGATCGCGGCTGGAAGCGATTCCAGGCGCGCCGCCGGACCTTTCTGCCCTGCCGCCCGGCTGCGCCTTCGCGCCGCGCTGCCGCTTCGTGGACACTGCTTGCATGCGCGCTGATCCGGCGGAGGAGCGCCTCGGGCCGGATCACGCCGTGTGCTGCATCCGGGCGCGAGAGACCTTGGCGGCCTGACGCTCCCGGGACCGCGGGACAGGCCTATTCGACGCGGATATTGTTGGCGCGGATGACCTGCGCGTAGGTGTCCGTATAGCGACGGATCTCCTCGCCGAAGCGCGCGGAGGGGTGGGCGAGCACGGTGAAGCCCATCTCCTCAAGCCGTCCCTTGATCGCCGGCTGCGCCAGCGCCGACAGCCATGCGGCTTCGAGCCGTGCGCGTGCGGGCGCCGGCACGTTGGCGCGGCAGACCAGGCCGAACCAGCTATCCGACAGCACCAGCGGGAAGCCGAGCTCGGCGATCGTCGGCACATTCGGCAATGCTGGCACACGTCCCTCGGCCGAGATCGCGACGGCGCGAACCTGGCCGAGCTGCGCGGGCTGGATCATGTCCGGCAGGTTGGCCAGCATGAATTGCAGCCGGCCGCCGACCAGGTCCGTGTGTGCCTGCGACGGGCTGTTATAGGGCACATGCGTGGCATTCAGCCGCGCCAGTTCGCGGAACTGCTCGCCGCCCAGGTGGTTCGAGGTGCCGATCCCGTAGGAGCCGAAGGACAACCCAGCGCCCGGTCGGCGGCCCGCTTCGAGGAAGCCCGCGAAGTCGCTTGCGACGGATGGATGCACGGCCAGAACATGCGGCACCACGGTGGCCATCACCAGCGGGACGAAATCGCGCAGGCCGTTATAGGGCGTCGAGGGGCGGAGCGTGACGTTGGCCGCGAAGCTGTTCGCCACCATGATCATGGTGTGGCCATCGGCGGGCGCACGGAAGGCTTCCTGGGTGCCAACCACGGTCCCGCCGCCGGGGCGGTGCTCGACCACCACCGGTTGGCCGAGTTCGCGCGTCAGATGTTCCTGCGCCAGGCGCACCACGGGGTCCATGGTGCCGCCGGGTGGGAAGGGGATGATGACGCGCACGGGCTGCGTCGGCGACCAGCTGCCTTGCGCCCGCGCGACGGCGGGCAGTGCGAGCAGGCCGGCCGCCACGAGGCGGCGGGAGAGCAACTGGGTCATGCGGCGGACTCCTGGCGCGGATGCATCAGTGCTGCATTCCGCGCGCAGCGCGTCAAGCGGTGCGCGTCCGCGCGCCGCCAGCGATCCGCGCGCAGGCGGCGCTGCGCGGGAGAGCGCCGACTATCGCGCCGCCAGCACGCGTTCGCGCCAGAGGCCGCGGCAGTCCATCTCGTATTCTAGGTCAACCACAGGCGGGCGGCAGAACTGCCAGGTCACGCCATGCCGGGCGGCGCCGCGCGCTACCAGCTCATCGCCCAGGAAGGGATGGATGTCGTGCACCGTGTACACCTGCACGCCGGTCGTGCCGGCCCAGTTCGCGCCGAGCACGCCCATGCGCCGCTCCATCTCCCCCAGCACCCAGCGCGCCTTGGTGCGCAGGCCGGCGGGCGAGAGGTCGCCGAGCGCGACGGTATTGTCGCGGTAATTCCCCTTGCCCTCCTGCGCCTCGCCGCTGCCGGCGACCGCGAAGGACGGCGCGGCGGCCGCATCGGGCACGGTGTAGACGAAAGCGTGGAAACAGGGCTCGGCGGGTGGCGCGATCTCGGGGCAGACATTGCTGCGCGCCACCGGGTTCAGCCCGTCGCGGAAGAGGCCCCATTCGGTCAGCACGCCGCCATAGATGCGGTTGAAGGCGGCGAAGCCTGCCTCGGTGAAGGGGGCCGGTGAGCGCAGCTCGCAGGCGGCGAAGGCGGCTTTCGGGCGGCCGGCGGCGGCCAGAATCTCTGCGATCAGCGCGAAGCCGCGCATCAGCGGCACGGGTTCCGCGAAGCGAACGCGTTCCAGCGTGAAGCCCGGCTCGGCGGCCACGCCGGCGCTGTATTGATAGACGCCCGGGATGAAGCGGAACCCGCCCTCTGGCACGACAACGGCGTTGGTCATGGGACCTCCGAATTCCTGATGCCGCATGATGCAAGCGTCCAGCCCGCGGCTGCAACCCGGCCGAGGCCGCAGCCGCCCGGCAAGCAGCGCGCTGGCCCGCCCGCTATCGCAGCAGCGCGACGAGGAAACGCTCCACCGAGCGGTCGATGACAGGCCCGACATCGTCCGGCGTCGGCAGTTGATAGATGAAGCGGCGGATGCCGATGTAGACGATGCTGCCGTGCAGCGCCCACATCTCCTCCATGTCGGGCGTACGGTAGCGGCCGTCGCTGGCGATCTCGTCGCGCAGCGCGGAGAGCAGGCTGTCGCCGACTCGCGAGAGATAACGCAGGTTCAGCGCTTCACCGGCGAGGCCGGCCCACATGAAGATGCGCATCCATTCATAGGTGAAGATCGCCGCGGCGTATTGGCGGTAGAAGTGGCACAGCCGGTGCTCCAGCGGCTGGGTGCGATCGCGGATTTCCTCGCCCCACCGTGGGGACAAACGGCCGAGGAAGACGCGCTCGAACACGGCCTCCATCAGATCGGCCTTGCTGGCGAAGTAGCGGTAGAGCAGGGCCTGGGTGATGCCGATGCGGCTTGCGAGGTCGCGCGTGGTGCCGCCGAATCCGACTTCGGCGAAATAGGCGACGGCCCCGGCCAGGATCTGCTCGCGCCGCGCCTGCGGCTCCAGGCGCCGGGCCACCGGCGGCATGCCGTCCACCCTGTCTTTCCTCCCCAACATGCGGCGAGACACGCCGCGCTTGACAACCAGCTTAGTTTCCGATGATCACTTGATCAACAAGCAAAGGCGCCCACCACGGCATGTGTGGGCGCAAGGGGGAACGACGCCATGAAATGGCCGGCCTTCGGCTATGTCCGGGCCTCGACACTCGAGGATGTCTGGCGCCTGCAGGCGGAGCATGGCGATGCTCTGCGCATCCTCGCTGGCGGGCAGACGCTGCTGGCCACGCTGGCCTTCCGCTTGTCCGAGCCGCGGCTGTTGGTGGACATCACCCGCATCGCGGCACTGCGCGGAATATCGGCTGCGGGCGGTGTGCTGCGCATCGGCGCGCTGACGCGCCATGTCGAACTCGGCCGGGATCCGCTGGTGGCGCAGCACGCGCCGCTGCTGGCGGAGGCTGTGCCCTTCATCGCCCATCCCGCCATCCGCAATCGCGGCACGATCGGCGGCAGCCTGGCCTATGCCGATCCCGCCGCCGAATTGCCGGCCTGCATCGTGGCGCTCGGCGCGACGGTCGTCGTCGCCTCGGCGGGCGGCGAGCGGCGCGTGCCGGCGGCCTCCTTCTTCACCGGATTGCTCGAGACGGCGTTGCGCCCGGGCGAGCTGATCGCGGCGGTCGAAGTGCCGGCGGCAACGCCCGCCCAACGCAGCGCAATCGTCGAGGTGGCGCGGCGTTCCGGCGACTATGCCATGGCAGGGCTTGCGGCTTGCGTGACGATGGACGGCCCGCGCGTGGCCGAGGCGCGGCTCGCCTATTTCGGCGTCGGCAACGGCCCGGTGCTGGCGAAGGGCGCGATGGCCGCATTGCACGGCCGCGCGCTCGGTGCCGAGGCCATCGCGGCGGCGCAGGCCGCGCTCGCGCAGGACCTCGACCCGCCATCCGACCTGCACGGCCCGCCAGAGATGAAGCGGCATCTGGCGCGCGTGCTGACCGCCCGAGCCCTCTCGCGCTTCCTGCCGGCCACGGAGATCGCAGCATGAGCGCCCGGGTGGAGATCACGCTGACGGTGAATGGCGAGCGGGTGACGCGCAGCGTCGAACCGCGCCGGCATCTGGTGGACTTCCTGCGCCTCGATCTCGGCCTCACCGGATCGCATGCGGGCTGCGAGCATGGCGTCTGCGGCGCCTGCACCCTGCGCGTTGATGGCGAGATCGTGCGCGGCTGCTTGGTTCTGGCCGCGAGCCTGGATGGCGCCGAGGTCACGACCATCGAAGGCCTGACCGAAAGCGGTGAGGCCGAAGACCTGCAGGCCGCCTTCGTCGCGCGCAACGCCGCGCAATGCGGCTTCTGCACGCCCGGGATGGTGATGGCCGCGGCCGATATCCTGCGTCAGCACCCGGACGCCTCGCGCGAGGAAATCCGCGAGCACCTGTCCGGCAATTACTGCCGCTGCACCGGCTACCAGGCCATCGTGGACGCGGTGGAGAGCACGCTGGCCGCCCGCCGGGGGGATGCACGATGAACGAGATCACCCCCGCCTCCATCGGCCTGTCGCGCGAGGATTTGCCGAATTCCTATATCGGCCGTTCCGTACCGCGGCCGAACCTGCCGAAGCTGGTGCAGGGCCGCGCCGCCTATACCGATGACGTCGCGCTGCCGCGCATGGCGTATGCTGCCTTCCTGCGCAGCCCCTACGCGCATGCGCGCATCCTGGCCGTGGATACGGCCGCTGCGCGGCAGGTGCCGGGCGTGCTGCGCGTCTTCACCGGCGCCGATCTGGCCAAGGTCTGCGATCCCTGGGTGGCGACGCTCGATCACCTGAAGGGCATGAAGTCCGCACCGCAATATCCGCTGCCGCTTGAGCGTGCGACCTGGCAGGGCGAGCCGGTGGTGGCCGTTGTCGCCGATAGCCGCGCCGCGGCCGAAGACGGCGTCGCCGCGCTGGCGGTGGAATGGGAACCGCTGCCCGCGCAGCTCGACATGGAGACCGCGCTCGACCCTGGCGCGGTGGTGATCCACCCCGAGCTTGGCGACAATCTCGTGTTCACGCGCACCGCGGAGAAGGGCGATGTCGCCGCGGCGATGGCCGCCGCGCATAAGGTGGTGCAGGCGACCTTCGTCACCGGCCGCCACACCGGCGTCACGCTGGAACCGCGCAGCATCATCGCCGACTGGAACCCCGCCGAAGGCACGCTCACGGTCCACCACTCCACCCAGGCGCCGCATATGATGCAGGGCGTTTTCGCCAAGCAGCTGCGGATCGAGGAAGGCGCGGTCCGCGTCATCTGCAAGGATGTCGGCGGCAGCTTCGGTATCAAGGTCCATGTCTATCCAGACGAGGTCGCCGTCGCGGCCATGACGAAGATCATGGGGCGGCCTGTGAAATTCGTCGCTGATCGCTTCGAGAGCTTCGTCTCCGACATCCATGCGCGCGACCACCGCATCACGGGGCGGATCGCGGTGGATGCGGAGGGGAAGATCCTCGCCTTCGACATCGACGACCGCACCGGCATCGGGCCCTATTCGGTCTACCCCCGCACCAGCGCGATCGAGGGCAACCAGGTCGTGAACCTGTGCGGCGGGCCCTACGACTTCGGCAATTACCGCTGTACCACCACCGTCGTGCTGCAGAACAAGGTGCCCACCTGCCAGTACCGCGCCGTCGGCCACCCGATCGCAGCTGCCGTCACGGAAGGGCTGGTGGACCTCGCGGCCGAGGCGCTCGGCATGGACCCGGTCGAGCTGCGCCGGCGCAACCTGATCCGCGACGACGCCTACCCCTATACCTCGCCGCCGGGCATGCGGTTCGAAGGGCTGTCGCACCATGCGGCGCTCGACAAGCTGCTGGCGATGGTGCCCGTGGCGCGCATCCGCAGCGACCAGGCGGAGCAGCGGAAGAAGGGCGTCTACCGCGGCCTCGGCTTCGCGAGCTTCATTGAACTCACGAATCCCTCGCCCTTCATGTACGGCATCGGTGGTGCGCGCATCTCCGCGCAGGATGGCGCGACGG
>JBIKSZ010000063.1:0-16444 GCA_044348345.1 Roseomonas sp.
CCCCCCCCCGCCCCCCCCGCCCCCCCCCCCCCCCCGCCCCCCCCCCCCCCCCCCCCCCCCCCCCCCCCCCCCCCCCCCCCCCTACTCCGCTGCCTGCCGCGGCGTTTCGCCATCCGCGCCCGGGCGTCGCACGCGCAGGCGCCGGATGCGGCGGGTGTCGGCTTCCAGCACGCGGAACTCCACGCCGGAGCCGTGGCTGATCAGCTCGCCGCGCGCCGGCACGCGGCCGGCCAGCGTGAAGACCAGGCCGCCCACCGTGTCGATGTCGGCGGCGCGTTCTTCCTCGGTCAGGATCGGGCCCATCTTCTGCTCGAAGGCTTCGACCGTCGTGCGCGCATCCATCTCGATCATGCCGTCCGGACGCTCGACGATGGTGGGCGAGGTCACCTCGTCATGCTCGTCGCTGATGTCGCCGACGATCGTCTCGACCAGATCCTCGATGGTGACGAGGCCGTCGATGCCGCCATATTCGTCCACCACGAGTGCCATGTGGATGCGCTGCGCGCGCATCTCCAGCAGCAGGTCCAGCACGGGGATGGTCGGCACCACCAGCAGCGGCTTGCGCAATATGCCCTTCAGCGAGAAGGACGCTGGGTCGCGCCCGACGGCAGCGAAGACATCCTTGATGTGGACCATGCCCACGATGTCATCGAGGTTGCCGCGATAGACCGGGAAGCGGCTATGGCCCTCGCGCTGGATCAGCTTGATCGCCTGGTCGAGCGTCAGGTCTTCCGGCATCGCCAGGATGTCGGCGCGCGGCACCATCACGTCATAGGCGGTCTTGTCGCGCAGCCGCAGCACATTGCCGAGCAGGATGCGCTCATGCGGGTCGAGACCGCTGGCGGAGACGTCGAGGCGCAGGTCGTCGGCGCGATGGCCGCGTTCGTCGAGCAATTCCTCGACGCGGTCGCGGACGCTCTCGGCCTCCCGCTTCTTCAGCAGGCCCTGGATCTTCCACAGCAGCCCGCTGCGCGGATGGCCGTTGCCGTTGCCGCTCATGCCCCGCCCCGCAGGCGCGCTGTGGCGCGGCCTTCCTTCCAGGGGTTGGGGCGGCCGAGCTTGCGCATCACGCGCGCCTCGGCGCGTTCCATCCGCCGCGCCTCGCCGGCTTCCAGATGGTCGTGGCCAACCAGGTGCAGCGCGCCATGGGCGACCAGATGCGCCAAGTGGTCGGCGGGCTTGCGCCCGGCCTGCCGCGCTTCCCGCCGCACGACGCCAAGCGCGAGCGCGACATCGCCGAGATACCCCGGCATGCCGGCCGGGAAGGACAGCACGTTGGTGGGCTTGGCCTTGGCGCGGTGAAGCCCGTTCAGCCGCTTCACCGCGGCGTCGTCGGCCAGCAAGACGGTGATCGCGCCCGTCGCGCCGGCTTCCTCAAGCGCGGCGGCGGCAGCACGACGGACGAGCGCCTCGGCCTGCGGCACGGCCGCACGCCACCCGGACGATTCAAGAAGGACGGTGATCTCCCCGCCCCCCTTTCGGATCCCGGCCGTCTTGCGGCCGGGACGACTACTTCCCGGTTCCATCCCTCTCCATGCCTGCGCGCCCGCGGCCCTCCCGGCGGGAGGCGGCGGCGTCGGCGCGCCCATAGGCCGTGACGATACGGCCAACCAGCGGGTGCCTTACCACATCCCGCTCTGCAAATCTCGCCACTGCTATGCCCTCGACCCCGGCCAGGATCTCCAGCGCTTCGACAAGGCCGGAGCGCTGGCCCGGGGGCAGGTCCACCTGGGTCGGGTCACCGGTGATGACCATGCGGCTGCCCTCGCCCATGCGGGTCAGGAACATTTTCATCTGGGCGGGGGTGGTGTTCTGCGCCTCGTCCAGGATGGCGTAGCAATGGGCGAGCGTCCGGCCGCGCATGAAGGCGAGAGGGGCGACCTCGATCTCGCCGGCTTCCATCCGGCGCTTCACCTGCTCGGCCGGCATCATGTCGTGCAGCGCGTCGTAGAGGGGGCGGAGATAGGGGTCCACCTTCTCCTTCATGTCGCCGGGCAGGAAGCCGAGGCGCTCGCC
The DNA here is from genome assembly GCA_044348345.1 of Roseomonas sp. GTDB lineage: Bacteria > Pseudomonadota > Alphaproteobacteria > Acetobacterales > Acetobacteraceae > Falsiroseomonas. The sequence continues at coordinate 2,017 of JBIKSZ010000063.1, forward strand.
GGCCTCGACGGCCGGGCGGGAGAGCACGATCCGGTCCACCCGACCGGCCTGCAGCAGCGCCACCCCCTGCGCGACCGCCAGATAGGTCTTGCCCGTGCCGGCGGGGCCGATGCCGAAGACCATCTCCGCGCGGGCGAGCATTTCCATATAGGCGGCCTGGGCCGGGCTGCGGGGCGCGATGGCGCCCTTGCGGGTGCGGATCGCCGGGATGTCCTGCAGCGGCAGGCGGGGATCGGCCTCGGCCACGCCTTCGGCCATGCGCATGGCGGCCTCGACCTCGGCGGAGCCCACATTCTCGCCCTTCTGCAATCGTCGCCAGAGATCGGCCAGCGCCGCTTCCGCCACTTCGGTCCGTTCCGGCGCGCCGGTGATGGTCAGCCGGTTGCCCCGGCTGCTGAGCCTGACCCCCAATCGCATCTCGATGCGGGCCAGGTTCCGGTCATGCTCCCCATAGAGCAGGGGCAGCAGCTGGTTGTCGTCGAAGTTCAGCGTGACGGACCGGCTGACGGGAAGGTCGGCGGCGGCCGGGCGCGGGGCGCGGGGCTCGCCGGGGCGGAACGCGAGGGCGCCCGCGCGGAGCGCGGTTTCGGGGGCGGTGGTGCTCAAGCGGCGGCTTTCTCCTGGCTGGGTGGGTCTCCGGTGGCCCCGGCGGGCAAGATGCGGACGCCGAGGGAATTGGGATGGATGGCCATGACCTCGCAGGGGCGGATCTGGCCGGCGAGCTCGACCGGGCCTTCCGCCCCAAGGGAAGCATGCACGGGCTGCAGCCAGGGCGAACGGCCGGCGACCTGCCCGGCATGCCGACCCGGCCCGGTGAACAGCACCTCGAACCGCAGCCCGAGGCGGGAGCGGTTGAAGGCGTCCTGCTGGTCCCGCAGCAGGGCCTGGATCTCCTGCAGGCGCCGGTCCTTCTCGGCTTCCGCCAGCTGAAGTGGGGCGCCGGCGGCAGGGGTTCCAGGCCGTGGCGAGTACTTGAAGGAGAAGGCCTGGGCGAAGCCGACATCGCGGATCAGCCGCAGCGTGTCCTGGTGGTCCTGCTCGGTCTCGCCCGGATGGCCGGCGATGAAGTCGGAGGAGAGGGCAAGGTCGGGGCGCGCGGCGCGCAGCTTGTCGGCGATGCGCCGGTATTCGTCGGCGGTGTGGCCGCGGTTCATCGCCTTCAGCACCTTGTCCGAGCCCGACTGCACAGGCAGGTGCAGGAAGGGCATCAGGCCCGGGATCTCCCCATGCGCGGCGATGAGGTCGTCATCCATGTCGCGCGGATGGCTGGTCGTGTAACGCAGCCGGGCGAGGCCTTCGATGCCCGCCATCTCCCGCAGCAGGCGCCCCAGGCCCCAGGTGCCGCCATCGGGCCCGTCACCGTGATAGGCGTTCACATTCTGCCCGAGCAGCGCGATCTCCCGCGCGCCCTGGGCGACCAGGCGCTTCGCCTCCGCCAGCACCGCGGCGGCGGGGCGGGAATACTCGGAGCCCCGCGTATAGGGCACGACGCAGAAGGAGCAGAATTTGTCGCAGCCTTCCTGGATGGTCAGGAAGGCGATCGGGCCCTGCGGCGCGCTGGCGTCCGGCAGGTGGTCGAATTTCTCGTCCGTTGGGAATTCGGTGTCGATCACCGCCCCGGCGGCGCGGGTGGCGCGGGCGATCATCTCCGGCAGGCGATGGTAGGATTGCGGCCCGAGGACGATGTCCACGTAAGGGGCGCGGGCGGTGATCTCGGCGCCCTCGGCCTGGGCGACGCAGCCGGCCACCGCCAGCACCATCCGCCCACCTTCGGCTTCCTTGGCGCGCTTCTGCTCCCGCAGGCGGCCGAGCTCGGAGAAGAGCTTTTCCGACGCCTTTTCCCGGATATGGCAGGTGTTGAGGATGACCATGTCGGCGCCGTCCGGCGTCTCCGCCGGGGCATAGCCCAGGGGCGCCAGCACATCCGCCATGCGGGCGCTGTCATAGACGTTCATCTGACAGCCCCAGGTCTTCATGAAGAGACGCTTCCGGGGGGGCGTGGTCACGGTCATCGCAGGGAGAACTCCGCCGCCCCGCCGCCCGCGCGGCAGGGTGAAGGCGGGGAGATGCGCAGCGCCCGCGCCCCGGTCAAGCTGGGGGCATAGGCCGCATCGGCCTGGATTGATTCCTCACGCTGAAAGCCTGCTGTGCCGCGCCGCGTCGGGTCAAGCGGCAAACGGGCCGGGGCCCGGGGCGGGGACAGAGGGTGTCAGCGGCTCGGCCGGGCGGTTCTGGCGGAGCGTGGCGCAGCCTTCGCCGACCACTTCGGCGCAGGCCGCCGTCAGCGCCTTGCGGTCCTGGTAGTCCGCGGGGTCGAGGGCGGTGTGCAGCACCACCGTCGCCCGCGTCTTGGACCGGCGGGCGAGGCGCCAGAAATGGCTGCCGATTTCCATGTCGCCATACCAGGCAAACAGCGGCCGGTCGCGCCGGCAGGCCGGCAGCCCGCCCAGCCGGTCGAACACGACCGAGACCGGCTGGACGATCCGCGCATGGTCGGCGACCGAGAGGAAGGCGCTGCGGAAGGGCAGCACGCGGCCGCCATCGCTGGTGGTGCCTTCGGGGAAGAGGACGATGTTGTCCCCCTGGCCCAGCCTTTCGCGGATGACGCCGGCCTCGCCCTTGGTCTGGGTGCGGCTGCGGCTGACGAAGACGGTGCGGCCGAGCTTGGCGACGATGTTGATGATCGGCCATTCGCCCACCTCGCGCTTGGCGACGAAGCAGGCATCAAGCGCCGACCCCAGCACGACGATGTCGAGCCAGGAGGAGTGGTTCGAGACAAACAGCGTGGCAGGCCCATGGGCCGGCGTGCCGATCACCCGGATCCGCAGCCCCATCAGCCAGGCGACCGTGCGCCAGTAGAAGCGCCCGAAGCCGACATTGCCGCGGCCGGGCAGGACCATCAGCAGCGCCTGGATGGGGATGGCAATCAGCGTCCAGAGCAGAATGGTCGCGATGCGCCGGACCGCCCGCACCCGCCCGCCGAGCGGCCGGAAGCCGAGCACGTCGCCCCAGAGGCTCTCGGGGTCGGAGCTCGAAAAGCTGATCACCTTGCGCCGTCGCAGCCGCGGCGGGCGCAGGGCCTCAGGCGTCGTCAGGCGGGCCGTTGCCTCCATGACAAGGGATTAACCTCAGCAACCGCGTCAGCGCAATGAAGGGCTGACGACGTTCTGGTGAAAGCTGCGGCGCGCCGCCCCTCAGCGGGGTCCGAGCAGCCGCGGGCCGCCCTGCGGGATGGGGGCGGTGGTCATGTCCGTGCCCACGCGCTGCGCCGGGTCGAGGCCCGGCATGGCGTCGGCGCCCGTCGGGGCCGCGGTGCGCCCGGCCCGGCGGGCCGCGAGGAACTCATCCGTCGCGTCGGAGGGCACCGGGGCAGGCTCGAGCGGGCCGCTGATCGCCGGCGGCGGCATGGCGCCGCCGCGCTGCTGCGGCGGGCGCGTCTCACACGCGGCAATCGCCGGCAGCGCCGCAAGGCCGGCCAGCATCCGTCTCCGGGCCAGGATGGTCATGGTAAAGGCGCTCTCCAGCTGCGTGTGATCTGGTCCCCAGAATGGCACCGGGCACGCCGCGCGGCCATGGGTTCAGGCCAGCCAACCAGCCCAGCGTGCCCTGTAGGCGCGCCTCAGCGGCCGGCGGCGCGGCGCAGGCGGGGCTTCTCGGGCGGCGCCTCCCGGTCGAGCAGCGCGTGCATCGCCGCGACCGTCTGCGGGCTGAGCCGGCGGATCGCCTCGGCCAGCCGGTTCGCCAGCGCGGTGGCTTCCGGCGAAAGGCCGGCGGTGTCCACGCTGATGCGCGGATGCGACAGGCGCGCGAGCTCCGCCAGTTCCTCCGCCTCGTCCCAGATCAGGCCGAAGAATTCGTTCACCTGGTGCACAAGCCCCGCCGAGGGCCGCCCGCGATGGCCGTGTTCGAGCGCGGAGAGATAGGCGGAGGAGACCTGCAGATGCGCCGCCAGCGCCTTCAGCGTCACGCGCCGTGCGCGGCGCAATTGGCGAAGACGTGCGCCGAAGGGGGTCATGAGTCGGTTGCCCTCAGGCGCCGGGCGGCGGCTCCGCCGCCTTGGCTTGCGCGCCGCAGACATGTTGCGCCTGGCGGGCAAGTCGTTCGTGGCGCGGGCCGCCTTTGGCGGCCTGGGCGCGTCCTCATTTGTTGCTCCGAGTCCGCCGGCGCAGCAGGATGTTGACGGCGCCGGTGTTGGTCGGGTGCGGATGCGCCGCGCCCAGCACCAGCGGGCGCAGCTCCGCGGCGTTCAGCCAATGCGGCAATTCGCGCTTCAGGATGCCGCCATCGGGCTGCGGGCCCTTGCCGGTGATGATCGTCACCGTGCGCACACCATCCAGCGCCGCATCGTGCAGGAAGCCGCGCAGCGCCGCATGCGCGTCATTCGCGCGCCGCCCATGCAGGTCGAGCGTCCGCTCGCTCACGCCATCGCCACGGCGCAGCTGTCGCCAGCGCTTGCGGTCGAGCCCGCCGGGCTGCTCGCCGACGCGGATTTCGGGCGCGGCCGCGCGCGGGGTGGGGCGGGGCTTCGGGATCGGGGCCGGCATCGGCGCCGGTGCGGCCGCGGCCGGCGCCGCATCCTCGGGCGGCGCGTCCGGCCGGGCGCGGCCGGCGAGTGGGACGATGTCGGCCGTGAAGGCGTGCCAGAGCGCGAGGTCCGCCCTGCTCAGGGCTTTCGGTCGTCGGTGGCGCATGGCACGCGCGCGCCCGCTCAGCCGGCCGCGCTTGCCGGGACAGCCTCGTCCTCGACCAGCAGGATGTGCAGGCGCCGTGGGCCATGCGCGCCGAGCTCCAGCGTCTGCTCGATATCGGCGGAGCGCGAGGGGCCCGTCACCAGCATCAGGTTGCGCGGCATCCAGCCGCCGGTGAGCGCGTCGCGCCGCTCGGCCCGCAGCCGGTCCCAGGCTTCCTCATAGGCGCCGACGATGGCCGATGCGCGCAGCAGCACGATCTCGGTGTCCGGCAGCAGGTTCAGCGTGGCGGGGCGGGCGGGGTCGGAGGGGAAGAACAGCGTCCCCGTCTCCGCCACCGCCGCCCAGGCATGCTGCAGCGACACCTGGTCGCCATCCTGCGCGCGCCGCGTCTCCCGCGACAGCATCGGGCGGGATGACCAGTCGAGGCCTTCCAGTTCGGGGTGCGGCGCCATGACGAGCCGCGCGGGCAGGTTCTGCGCGGCGAGGTAGTCGGTGATCGCGCCCTGCACGGCGGCGAGATCGGCGATGCGCTCGACCGTGCCGAATTCCTTCTCGACGTTCCTGATGAACAGCGCGATCTGCTCCGCCCGCGGCACGCGGGAGCGCGCAGGGATCAGGTGGCGCGGATGGGTGGCGATGCGGCCATCGAGCATCGCGGCCTGGTCGGCGGGCAGCGCCCCGCGCTTCAGGCCGCGCCGGATGGCGCCGAGGATGGCGTCTTTGGTCATGCGCGGCCCGACACGTCCACGAGGTCGAGACGCCGCTCGATCCGGTCGAGGCGCTGTTCGATGCGATCCAGGCGCGACTGAACGGCAGCCTGGCTGACGAACAGCTCGCCGATTTGCCGTTCCACGCCGGTGATCCGGTGCTTCAAGTCCTGAACCTCGTCCGTGACGCGGTCGATCTTCTCGTCGATCCGCCGCAGATACCGCAGCACGATGCTGTCGGGCCCGTCATCGCTCATCGCCCGCTCCTCTGCGCCTTGGCATAGCGCGCCATGAAGGTGCCGCCCGGTTCCGGCGCGGGCAGGTCGCGGCCTTCGGTCCAACCCTCGGCGAAGGGCAGCCAGCGGAAGCGGCCCTTGCCGCGCGCGAGCAGCGACAGCGCGCCGATGCCAAGCCGCGTCGCTGCGCGATACATCGCAGGCCGCTTCGCGAACCAGGCCCAGAGGCCGAGATTGCTGCGCAGCGTGCCCGGCGTCAGGTGCCGCTCGAATTCGCGTTCGCGCCAATGGCGCATCAGCTTCGGCAGCGGGATCTTCACCGGGCAGACGCTTTCGCATTTGCCGCAGAAGGTCGACGCATTGGGCAGGTGCCCGGCCTTGTCCACGCCAACGAGGGATGGCGTCAGCACGCTGCCCATCGGGCCGGGATAGACCCAGCCATAGGCATGGCCGCCGACCGCGCCATAGACCGGGCAGTGGTTCATGCAGGCGGCGCAGCGGATGCAGCGCAGCATGTCCTGGAACTCGGTGCCGATCATGTTGGACCGGCCATTGTCGAGCAGGACGACGTGATACTCCTCCGGCCCGTCCAGATCGCCGTCGCGGCGCACGCCGGTGGAGAAGGTGGTGTAGACGGAGAAATCCTGCCCCGTCGCGCTGCGCGCCAGCAGCCGCAGCAGCGATGTGCAGTCTTCCAGCGTCGGCACCATCTTCTCGATACTCGCCAGCACGATGTGCACGCGCGGCAGCGTCTGCGTCAGGTCGCCATTGCCCTCATTCGTGACGATGACGCTGCTGCCGGTCTCGGCGATCAGGAAATTCGCGCCCGTGATGCCGACATCGGCGGCGAGGAATTTCTGGCGCAGCCGCGTGCGCGCTTCCGTCAGGATGTCGCGGCGTTCGGCGAAGACGCGGTTCGGGTCCAGATCCGTATGGGCGCGGCGGAAATCCGCTTCCCAATCCTCGCGGTTCAGGTGGAAGGCCGGCGCGATGATGTGCGAGGGATGCTCCTTGCGGAGCTGGATGATGTATTCGCCAAGGTCGGTCTCGACCGGGGTGATGCCATGCGCTTCCAGGTGGTCGTTGACCCCGATCTCTTCGGAGATCATCGACTTGCCCTTGGTGACCGTCCGCGCGCCCGCCTTGCGGCAGATCTCGAGCACGGCGGCGCGCGCATCTTCGGCGGTGCTGCACCAATGCACCTGGCCGCCGGCCTTCTCCACATTCGCGGCATAGGTCTCGAGGTAGTGGTCGAGATGGGCGAGGGTATGATTCTTGATGTTGCGCCCGATGTCGCGCAGCTGCTCGAACTCCGGCAGCTTCGAGACCGCGATGGCGCGGCGTTCCAGGAAGGCGCCCTTCGCCTTGCCGAGCGCCTTCTGCAGCCCTGGGTCGTGCAGTGCCTGGGCGGCATTCGCCTTGAAGGCGGGTGAGGTGACCTGGACCATCGCGCGCCCCTCTACTTCGTCTCGCCGATCGGCGCTGCGTCGGCGGTCATGCCGGCCAGCACCTCGGCGACATGGCGCACCTGCACGGGCGCGCCTTCGCGCTGCAGGCGGCCGGCCATGTTCAGCAGGCAGCCCATGTCGCCGGCGAGCAGCGTGTCGGCGCCGGTGGAGGCGACCGCCTTCGCCTTGTCGGACACCATGCGCGTCGAGATGTCGGGATACTTCACGCAGAAGGTGCCGCCGAAGCCGCAGCAGACCTCGGCATCCGGCAGCTCTTTTAGCGTCAGGCCGCCGACGCTGCCGAGCAGCTTGCGCGGCTGGTCGCGGATGCCGAGCTCCCGCAGGCCCGCGCAGCTGTCGTGATAGGTGACGACGCCATCGTAGCGGGCCGCGACGCCTTCCATCCCCATCACGTCCGTCAGGAAGGAGACGAGCTCATGCGTCTTGGCCGCCAGCGTCTCGGCCTTGCCGCGGTAGTGCGGGTCTTCGTCACCGAACAGGCCGGGATAGTGGTGGGCGATCTGCCCGCCGCAGGAGCCGGACGGCACCACGGTGTAGTCATAGGGCAGGAAGGTATCGACGACGCTGCGCGCGAGGTCCTTCGCGGTCGCGCGGTCGCCGGAATTATAGGCGGGCTGGCCGCAGCAGGTCTGGGCCGCCGGCACCTCCACCTGGCAGCCGGCCGCTTCCAGCAGCTTGATCGCCGCGAAGCCGACCGACGGCCGGTAGAGGTCCACCAGGCAGGTGACGAAGAGCGCCACGCGCGGCGCGCGGTCGGGACGTTTCTCTGACATCCCCACAAGGTAAGGGATGCCGCCGCGTTCGGGGAGGGCCGAGTTGGGGAAAGTCTAGCCTTGCGGCTCTGCCGGCGGCGCGAAGGGGGGCTGGAGCCAGAGCGGTTCCTTCAGCTTCTTCGCCACGAAGGCGGCATGGGCGGCCAGCTCGGCGTCAGAGGGCGCGATGGGGCGCGGGGTGCGGGTGGGCGGGGCCTCCCCCTCGGCCAGGGCGGGCCCGGTGCGGCGGGCGGGCGTCGCGGCCAGCTCCAGCCCCGGCTGCTTGCCGCCCATGAGCTGGAGAAACACCTCGGCCAGCAGCTTCACGTCCAGCAGCGCGTTGTGCGAGGTCCGCATGGAGTTATCCACGCCAAGCCGTCGGCACAGCGCGTCCAGGCTGTTCGGCATGCCGGGGTAGCGGCGCTTGGCGATGTCGAGGCTGTCCACCATCCGCGCGCGATCGAGCTTCGGGCGGCCGGCGCGCACCAATTCGGCATCCAGGAAGCCGAAATCGAAGGGGGCGTTGTGGGCGATGATCTCAGACGAGCCCAGGAAGCCCATTAGCTCGTCTGCGATATCGGCAAAGAGCGGCTTGCCGCGCAGCATCTCGGCGGTGAAGCCGTGCACGCGGGTGGCTTCCTCCGGCACGTCGCGCTCGGGGTCCACGACCCTGTGGAAGGTGCCGCCGGTCGGGATGAAGTTGAACAGCTCGATCGCCGCCACTTCCAGCACACGGTCGCCGGAGGCGGGGTCGAAGCCGGTGGTTTCGGTATCTAGGACCACTTGCCGCATCTAGCCGCGCAGCTCCCTCACGATCGCGCGGATATGCCGCTGCGCCGCATGCTTGGACAAGCCAGTCCGCACCACATGGTCAGCCTTCCGGCGTTTCGCCGCGTCCGGCATCTGCGCAGCGCGGATGGCCGCGAATTGGGCCGGCGACATGGTGCCGCGCGCCAGCACGCGAACACGCTGCACGGCGGGTGGCGCGGAGACGACGATCACCTGGTCCACCCGCGCCTGCCCGCCGGTCTCCAGCAGCAGAGGGATGTCGAGGACTGCGATCCTCTCTCCCCGCCGGCGCGCGGCGGCCAGGAAGGTGCGTTCGGCGCGGCGGACCAGCGGCCAGACGATCGCCTCCAGCCGCTTGCGCGCGGCAGGGTCGGCCAGCACCACGGCGCGCAGCGCCGCGCGGTCCACGCGACCGCTGCGCGTCGTGCCGGGAAAGGCGGCTTCGATCGGGCGCACCGCGGCGCCGCCTGGGCCCTGCAGCTGGTGGACGGTGGCATCGGCATCGAAGACCGGGATGCGCAGCCGCCGGAAGGTCGCAGCCGCGGTGGATTTCCCCATGCCGATGCTGCCGGTGAGGCCCAGCACCTTCATGTGAGGTCTTGCAGCACGAAGCGGCGGAGTTCCGCATCCACCTGCGGCGCGACGCCGAACCAGGCCTCGAAGCCCGGGCGGGCCTGGTGCAGCAGCATGCCGAGCCCGTCCACCGCCCTGAGGCCGCGCGCACGCGCCTGCGCCAGCAGCGGTGTTTCGAGCGGCACATAGACCATGTCGGCCACCACCGCCTGTGGCGACAGGGGCGCGAGGTCGATCTCGAGCGCCGGCTCCCCGGCCATGCCGAGCGAGGTGCCGTTTACGAGCAGCGCGGCGTCCTGCAGCGGGGGCGTGGTCGCGACCTCGATGGGGCCGCCGAGCTCGCGCGCGATGGCCTCGGCGCGGGCGGGCGTGCGGTTGACCAGCGTCAGGCGCGGGCAGCCGGCATCGAGCAGCGCAGCCGCGACCGACCGCACCGCCCCCCCGGCACCGAGGATCACCGCAGCGCCGTCCGCCGCGCGCCAGCCGGGCGCCTGTTCGCGGATGGATTCCAGGAAGCCGAAGCCGTCGGTGCTGGTGCCCTCGATGCGGCCGTCGCGGAAGACCAGCGTGTTCACCGACCCCGCGCGGCGCGCGACGTCGGACACCACGTCGCACAGGGCAAAGGCGGCTTCCTTGTGCGGGATGGTCACATTGGCGCCGGCGAAGCCGAGATCGACGAGGCTGCGCACCGCGGCCTCGAAGCGCTCGGGGCGCACGGGCAGGGGCAGGTAGGCGCCGTCCACGCCATGGCGGGCGAGCCAGACGCCGTGCAGCCGTGGCGAGCGGGAGTGGGAGACGGGCCAGCCGAGCACGCCGGCCAGCCGGGCCTTGCCGGAAAGGGTGCGCATGACGCCGACGTGAACCCTGCGGCCCGTCCCGGTCAAGGCTTGCGCGGCCCCCTTCCCCCGCGCAGCGCGTGGTGCCACAGGATGCGCAACAGCCCGCCGGAGAGACCCCGATGGCCCGAAGCCTTCGTGTCGCGGTCCAGATGGACCCGATCGCCTCGATCAACATCGACGGCGACAGCACCTTCGCCCTGATGCTGGAAGCCCAGGCGCGCGGCCATGCGCTGTGGCACTACCATGTGCGCGACCTGGCGCTGACCGCGGGGCGCGTCGTCGCCCATGCCCAGCCCATCACCGTCCGACGCGTGAAGGGCGACCATTTCACGCTGGGCGCGGCGGAGGAGCTGGACCTCGGCGCCGTGGACGTGGTGCTGATGCGCCAGGACCCGCCCTTCGACATGGCCTACATCACGGCCACGCATATCCTGGAGCACATCCACCCGAAGACGCTGGTGGTGAACGACCCCGCCAGCGTGCGCAACGCGCCCGAAAAGCTGTTCGTCACGCATTTCCCGGAGCTGATGCCGGAGACGCTGATCAGCGCCTCCGTCGCGCAGATCCGCAAGTTCCGGGAGAAGCATGGCGACATCATCCTGAAGCCGCTGTTCGGCAATGGCGGTGCTGGCGTGTTTCACGTGAAGCCCGAGGACCCGAACCTGAACTCCCTGCTGGAGATGTTCACGGAACGGAGCCGTGAGCCGCTGGTGGTGCAGCGCTACGTCCCGGATGTGCGCATGGGCGACAAGCGGATCATCCTGGTGGATGGCGTGGCGATGGGCGCGATCAACCGCGTGCCGGCTGCCGGCGAGGCGCGGTCCAACATGCATGTCGGAGGCAGGCCGGAGCCAACGACGCTGACCGATCGCGAGCGCAAGATCTGCGCCGCGATCGGGCCGGAGCTCCAGAAGCGCGGCATGATCTTCGTCGGCATCGATGTGATCGGCGGATACCTCACCGAGATCAACGTGACCTCGCCGACGGGCCTGCAGGAGATCGCGCGCTTCGATGGCGTGCATCTGGAACGCGCGATCTGGGACGCGATCGAGGCGAAGCGGTGACGGGTGCCGCCCCGGCTGATCCGGGGCGGCTTCGTCAGATCGATGTGGTGCGCCTGCTGGCGAACCAGTTGTAGACCAGCAACACGATCACCGCGCCGACCACGGCGCCGATCAGCCCCGCGCCATCGCCGGCGCGATACCAGCCGACCGCCTGGCCAAGCCAGGTGGCAACCACCGCGCCGACGATGCCGAGCAGCGTCGTCAGAATGAAGCCCGATGGCTCTCGGCCCGGGGTGAGGAACTTCGCGATGAACCCGGCCACGAAGCCGATGATGATGGTCCAGAGGAAACCCATGTCCTGCGCTCCCGCCTTGGCCGAACGGTAAACCGGTGCGAAGCCAGCGGTTCCCTGGCGTCGCGCGGCGTCGCGCTATTCGCGGTCACTCCACCGGCAGGAAAATGAACACCACCGCCGCGACCAGGCAGGCGCTGGCAGCGAGGAAATTCCAGCGCAGCTGCTCGCCGAGGAAGGCCACGCTGAAGACGGCGAAGACGGCGAGCGTGATCACCTCCTGCATGACCTTCAACTGCTGGGCGGTGAAGGTGCCGTAGCCGATGCGGTTTGCGGGCACGGCCAGGCAGTATTCGAAGAAGGCGATGCCCCAGCTGACCAGGATCGCCAGCCAGATGGGCCAATGCGGCGCCTTCAGGTGGCCGTACCAGGCGAAGATCATCAGCACGTTGGACGCGATCAGCAGAAGCGGGGTGAGCAGCCAGGGCGACATCCGAAAACCTCGTTGCGGCGCCCCAAGGCTACAGCGCCGCAGCGATGCGCCGCCACTCAGCCCGGATCGGCAGGATGCAGGGCGCGGCCCTCGTCGCGGCGCGCGTCCACTGGCGGCAGGCGCCACAGAAGAAACAGCATGATCGCCATCGCCGGCAGCGCGGCCAGTGTCGTCAGGATGAAGAACTGCGACCAGCCCAGAGACGCCGCGAGCACCCCCGCACTCGCCCCCAGCGTGCGCAGCGGCACCGCGGCCAGCGACGACAGCAGCGCATATTGCGTCGCGCTGAAGCTGCGGTTCACCAGGCCCGACAGGTAGGTGAGGAAGGCCGCGTCGGCCAAGCCATCGGTGAAGTTCTCGACGCCGACCTGCGCGAACAGCATCGGCATGTCCCGCCCCCCGCCGACGAGCGCGAGGTACATCAGGTTCGACAGCATCTGCCCGATGCCGGTCAGGATCAGCGCGCGACCGACCCCGATGCGGCCGACCAGCCAGCTGCCCGCGACCGCACCCGCGAGCGTCGCGACCAGCCCGAAGACGGTCGCGACGGAGGCGACGTCGTTCCGCGTGAAGCCCTCGGACCGGTAGAATGGCGTCACCATCACGCCGGCCAGCGCCTCACCCAGTTTGAACAGCGCGACGAAGGCGAGGATCGCTAGCCAGTAGCGGCGCCCGGTGAAGTCCAAGAAGGGCGTGACCACCGACTCCCGCAGCCGCGCGCGCCAGCCCATCGGCACCATCACAGGCGCGGGGCCCTCGCGCCCTGCCAGTGTCGCGGCGATGCCCACCATCAGCAGCGCCGCGCCATAGAGATAGGCGATGTGCCAGCCGCCGAAGCCGACCATGTAGAGCGTGCCCGCCCCGCTCGCGAGCAGCGCGCCGCGATAGCCCCAGACATAGGCCGTGAGGCCCCAGGCCTGGCGTTCCGTGTCGTCCCCCATCATCTCGATACGCCAGGCGTCGATCACGATGTCCTGGCTGGCCGAGAGGAAGGCGACGATGACGGCCAGCGCCACGGTCGCCGTCGCGCCGCCGGTCGGATCGGTCAGCGCCATCGCGGCGATGGTCGCGATCAGCGCGATCTGGATCGGCAGAAGCCAGCCGCGCCGGCGGCCGAGGAAGGGCGGGCGCACGGCATCGAGCGCGGGCGACCACAGGAACTTGTTGGCATAGGCCAGCCCGATCAGCGCCGTCAGGCCGAGATCGGCCAGCGACATGCCGGATTCGACGAACCACTGCCGCAGCACCTGCCCCGCCACCAGCGGCAGCGGCACGCCGGCGGAAAAGCCGAGTGCGAGGAGCACCAGCAGGCGACGGTCGCGGAACAGCTCGGCCAAGCGGACCCCCAGCGTGGAACCCTCGCGCCTGATCCGCGGAGGCGCGAAGCGCCGGAGCGGTGAATCAGTCGCTGGAACAAAGGCTACGGCATGATCCATGACAATGGATCGTGCCGTAGTGTTCCTAGCCGGGCCGGCGCGCACGCGGAAGCGTCGGTTCAGGACGCAGGGGATGCAGGCGGCGGCGCGTTCAGCTGCAACCGGCGCCCTGGCGCTGGCCGGCGGCGACGCGGCCCTCGATCAGCTCGAAGTTGGTCGTGCAGACGGCGCCGCCGGTGCCGTAGCCGCCGAAACTCAAGCCGAGCCCGGTGCCGATGCCGGTCGCGCTCCCCCACCCGCCCGTGCTGCGCCCGACGCCAAGCCCGATGGACGGCGCGACGGAGGACCCGCCGCCGAAACTGTCATAGGCCAGGAAGCGGCGGCCATCGGCTTCATGCACACGGCTCGGCACGCCGAGGGCGGCCACCAGCTCGCCTTCGCTGCGGCCGATCCAGGCGGCGGGATCGGGTGCTGAAGGAGCCTGGGCGCAGGCGGCCAGTGTCAGCAACGGCAGAAGGCGGCGCATGTGACGAAAAGCGCGTCGCGCGACGACGGTTCCCTTCAGCGAGCCACGTCGAGCGCGCCCGGCCCGAAGGCGCCCGGCAGCAGGGCGGCGATGGTGGTGGCGTGGATCACGCCCGCGGCATCGCGCGCGATCACGCGCAGGCTTCCATCGGGGGAAAATTCGGACAGTACCTGGCGGCAGATGCCGCAGGGCGTGATGGCGACGCCATCCGGCCCCGCCACCGCGATGGCGGTGAAGCGCCGCCGGCCTGCCGTGACGGCGGCCGCGATGGCGGCGCGCTCGGCGCAGATGCCAGCGGGATAGGCAGCGTTTTCGACATTCACGCCGCGTTGGACGCTGCCGTCTTCCGCCAGCAGCGCGGCGCCGACCGGGAAATTGGAATAGGGCGCATAGGCCGCTGCACGGGCGGCTTCGGCTTCGGTGAGAAGGTCGGCGTCGGTCATGCGGTGAGACTAACCGAACAGGCCATGCGTGTGGTGAGGCTGAAGACCTGGAACGTCGGTCGCGCCCCCACCCGGTTTCGCGTCGTGCCGAAGGCACGCCTTCAGCATAATGGTGCCGAAGGCACGCCTTCAGCATAATGGTGCCGAAGGCACGCCTTCGGCATGACGCTCAGCCACCCTCCCCCGCTGCGCGGGAGAGGGAGCCGGGCGTGCGCTTGTCAGGCCGCCGCGGTGTCGC
>JBIKSZ010000257.1:0-5019 GCA_044348345.1 Roseomonas sp.
GTGGCCGTTTCCATCGCCATGTGGCGTCCCCCATCTCTCAGCCATGTCTCTCAGCCGTGAATGTGGGGTGTCCGCGCCGAGCGTGGAGGGGGTTACCGAAGCCGGGCAAGCGGGGCAGTCTGCGCCCCATGAGCACGCCCGCCCTCGCCGCCGCCGCCGCCTTCGCCGCCGCGCATGAATCCCCCTTCCCGCGCGACCTGCGCGCGCATCTGGAAAGCGGGCATTTCGAGCCCGCCCCCTTCAACGCCATCCTCGGCCCGATCTTCCCGCGCGGCGCGCCGAACGGCCTGGTCACCAGGCGCGGGGAGGTCATCGCATCCTGGGGCGATACGCGGCAGGCCGACATGACCTTCAGCGTGGCGAAATCCTACCTCTCGCTGCTGGCCGGCATCGCCTGGGCCGATGGGCTGCTGCCCGACCTCGACGAGCCGGTGCGCCGGCGCGTGCAGGATGGCGGCTTCGAGAGCGACCAGAACGCGCCCATCACCTGGCGGCATCTGCTGACCAATACCTCCGAATGGGAGGGCGAGTTGTTCGGCAAATCGGATCTGATCGACCGCGGCCGGGATCTCGCGCGCGAAGGCGCCGGGCCGAAGGGCGTGGCCCGCCCGCTGCAGGCCCCGGGCAGCTACTGGGAATACAACGACGTCCGCGTGAACCGCCTGTCGCTCAGCCTGCTGCACCTGTTCCGCCGCCCGCTGCCGGAGGTCTTCGCGGAGCGCATCCTGGACCCGATCGGCGGCAGCCGGGACTGGACCTGGTATGCCTATGACAATGCGATGGTGGAGCTGGATGGCCGCCGCCTGCCTTCCGTCCCCGGCGGCACGCATTGGGGGGCGGGGCTTCGCATCCATGCCGAGGACCAGGAGAAAGTCGGCCGCCTGGTGCTGCAGCGCGGCGCCTGGGGCGGCAAGCAACTGGTCCCCGCGCAATGGCTGGACTGGTCGCTGGCCCCCTGCCCGCTCAACCCCTCCTACGGCTTCCTCTGGTGGCTGAACGGCGCGGGGCGGCATCCGCTGGCGCCGAAGAGCTCGGTCTTCGCCCAAGGCGCGGGCGGCAACTACACCTGGATCTGGCCGGAGGGCGAGGTCGTGGCGGTGGCCCGCTGGATCCACCCCGACGCGCTGGGGCGCTTCTGCGCGATGGTGGTGGAGGCGGTGCAGGCGGGCTGAGCGCCCGCCCCCGCCCGCCTCACAGATAGAAGCGCGGCACCAGCCCCTTCTCCCGCGCGGCTCGGGACAGCTCCTCGCGGAAATCGGGATGCGCCAGGCCGATCGCCGCGCGGGCGCGCTCGGCCACCGACATCCCCTTCAGATTCACGCAGCCATATTCGGTGACGAGGTACATCATGTCCGACCGCGGCGTGGTGACGATGTTGCCCGCCGTGTGCTCCAGCACCACCCGGCTTTTGCGGATGCCCTTCCGCTCATAGGTCGACGCCAGGCAGATGAAGCTCTTGCCGCCCTTCGACGCATAGGCGCCGCGGACGAATTGCAGCTGCCCGCCCGTGCCGGAGATGTGGCGGTGCCCGTCGCTCTCGCTCGCCGCCTGGCCCTGCAGATCCACCTGCGTCGTGTTGTTGATCGCCACCACCCGGTCGTTGCGCGCGATCACCGCCGGGTCGTTGGTCGTGTCCACCGGCAGGCAGAGGAAATCCGGATTGTCCTGCACCGTGTCGTACAGGCGCTTCGTGCCGAGCGCGAAAGTGTAGGTGATCTTGCCCGGCTCCAGCGCCTTGCCCATGCCGGGCACGAGCCCCGCGCGATAGAGCTCCGCCAGCCCGTCATTCAGCATCTCGGTATGGATGCCGAGGCCCTTGAGACCGGCATCGAGCAGCATGGCGCAGACCGCATTCGGCATACCGCCGATGCCGATCTGCAGGCAGGCGCCGTCGCCGAGCTCGGCGGCGATGTGGCGCGCGACGGCGCGGTCCACCTCGGTCGCCTCGGTGCCGGGCAGCTCAGGGGTCGGGCCGTCCTCGCCCTCGATCACCCAGTCGATCTCATCCGGGCGGAGGCGGTTGTCGGTGCCGATGGCGCGCGGCACTTGGTTGGAGACCTCGACGATCAGCGTCTTCGCCCGCTCGATGATCGCCCGCGTCCAGAGGCTGTTGGGGCCGATCGAGTAGCAGCCCTGCGCATCCGGCGGCGCGACCTTCAGCACGGCGAAGTCCACGCGCTCGATGTTGCGGCGGTAATAATGCGGGATCTCGCCGAGGTTGCAGGGGATGTAGGTGACCCGCCCCGCATCGTGCATGCGCCGGTCGTAGCCGGAGAAATGCCAGTTGAAGGCGTGGAAGGCGCGGCCCTCGGTGTCCTGCTCGAGCGTCGCGCGGGGGCGGACGGTCAGGCAGTTGCGGATGCCGACCCCTTGCAGCTCATGGCGCCGTGCGGCCAGCGCGCGGTCGAAGACGTCGGGCTGGTTGAAGGTGGCCCCGTACTCGACCCAGTCGCCGGAGCGGACGAGTGCCGCCGCTGCTTCGGCCGTGGTGTGCCTGGCCTGTTTCGCGCCCGCCATGGCTCGTCACCCTCCTGTGTTGGCCCGAATCAATAAGTGCCCCGCGCCCCGGGCGCCAGACGGCAGCGGGTTGTGCTGGACAGGGGATAGGCGACAAGGACTATATGCCTAATGTGCCCCGCCCACCTCCCCTCCCCGCGCCTGCCCCTCCCGACCGGGACCGGCAGGAGGATTTGTCCGAAGCCGGGCTGCACAGTTTGTCCGAAACGCCGCCAGTGAATTCGTCCGAAGCCCGCACCGCCGAAAATTGTCCGAAGCCCGCACCGGCGCTATCACCGGACCAACGCCCAGGGAGACACCAGATGCGCCGCCGCCCCCTTCTCGCCGGCCTCGCCGCCACCCTCTCCACGCCGCTGCTGGCCCGCGGTGCGGCCGCGCAGGATGGCTGGCCGTCCCGCCCCATCACCCTCGTCGTCCCCTGGGCGCCGGGCGGGTCCAACGACATCGTCGCCCGCCTGGTCGCCCCGGTGCTGTCCGAACGCCTCGGCCAGTCCGTGGTGGTCGAGAACCGCGCCGGCGGCGGTGGCTCCATTGGCATGGGCATCGTCACCCGCGCGCGGCCGGATGGGCACACGCTGCTGGTCTCCTCGGCCTCCAACCACGTCTTCCATGCGCTGGTCGCGCATGACCTCGGCTACGACGTGCGGGAGGTCCTGTCGGGCATCGCCATGTGGGTGGATGTGCCGAATGTGCTGGCCGTGAACCCCTCCATCGGCGTCTCCACCGTGCCGGAGCTGTTGGAAAAGATCCGCGCGACGCGGGGGGGCATGTCCTTCGGCTCCTCCGGCACGGCCAGCTCCAACCACCTGGCCGGCGAACTGTTCCGGATGATGACCAACACCGACCTGACCCATGTGCCCTATCGCGGCGGCGGGCCGGTGGCGACCGACCTGATCGCGGGCGTCATCCCGATGGCCTTCATGAACCTGCCCACCGTGATCGGCCCCATGCAGGCCGGCCGCGTGCGCGTCATCGGCGTCGGCACGGAAGGCCGCGTGCGCATCCGCCCCGATCTGCCGACCATCGCCGAGCAGGGCGTGCCCGGCTATTCCGTCCGCAGCTGGACCGGCCTTTTCGCGCCCCGCGGCACGCCGCGGCCAGTGCTCGATCGGCTGGCGGCGGAAAGCCGGGCGATCCTGGAGTTACCGGCGATCGCGGCACGGCTCAACGACCTGGCCAGCGAGCCGATCTTTATGGATCCGGACCAGACAGATGCCTTCGTCCGGGCGGAGTTCGATCGTTGGGGCCCGGTGGTGCGTGCGGCGCGCGTCACGCTGAATTGACAGCTTTTTGTCAATCTAAATTGACACTCGGGCAGGCTGGGCGGAAAACCGTCCAGTCTGCACGACATCCCCTTGTGGACTCCGTCGATCGTGCCGATAACCCGCGCGCTCTGGAGGGAGTTTTCCATGCCGAAGGCAATTGAGCTCGTCGAACTCGCGCGCGTCTGGCGCGGCCCGGTGGTCGAGAGCACCCATAGCGGCGTTGTCGCCGTGGCGAACACAGCCGGTACGCTCCGCCATGCCTGGGGCGACCCGGGCTGGGCGCCCACGCCGCGCTCGGCGCTGAAGCCCTTCCAGGCGGTGGCGCTGGTGGAATCCGGCGCGGCCGATGCCTTCGGCCTGACCGACGAACACATCGCGATGGCCTGCGCCTCGCACCACGCCGAGCCCGCCCAGGTCGCGCTGGTGCGCGACTGGCTCGGCAAGCTCGGCCTCGGGGAAGATGCGCTGATCTGCGGCCCCGCCCTGCCCCGCGGCGTCGCGGACCAGGGCACGGCCTGGGCCAGCGGCGGCCCGAGCCGCGTCTACAACAATTGCTCGGGCAAGCATTGCGGCTTCCTGAGCGTCGCGAAGCATCTGGGCGCTGGCCTCGATTACGCGAACCCGGACCATCCGGCGCAGAAGCTCTACCGCGACGTGCTCTCGGAATTCACCGGCATGAACGCCGGTTCGATGCCGGCGGCCGGCGATGGCTGCGGCCTGCCGGCGCTGAGCCTGCCGATCGGCGTGATGGCCAAGGCGATGGCGCGCTTCGGCGTGGCGCAGGCCGTCTCGCCCGCGCGCCGCGCGGCGGTGCGCCGCGTGCTGGCGGCGATGACGGCCTATCCGGACCTGCTGGCCGGCAAGGACAACCCGCTGGCGCGCATGATCCGCTATTGCGACGGCAATGTCGTCGCGAAGACGGGCGCCGAGGGCTACCTGGTCGCCTGCGTGCGCGACCGCGCGCTCGGCATTGCGATCAAGGTGGCGGATGGCGATGCGAGCGGCCGGGCGAAGCTCGGCGTGCTGGCGCGCATCCTGGGCCGTATCCATGCCCTGCCGACCGCGGAAGCGGAGCTGCTGATCGCCGCGGTCGAGCCGGCGATGACCGACAGCAATGGCCGCGAGGTCGGCCGCGTCGAGGTGACGATCCAGCCGCCGGTGGCGACCCAGCCGACCGAGGCGAACCTCGACTTCTGGCTGGCCGGCACGCCGGTCGAGGGCATCGGGGCGTACCTGC
>JBIKSZ010000258.1:0-5002 GCA_044348345.1 Roseomonas sp.
CAGGCTCTCCATCATCGCCTTCTCATGGTTCAGCCAACCATTCTGCACGGCGGCCATGATCATCGCGTACTCGCCCGACACCTGATAGGCGAAGGTGGGCACCGCGAAGCGCTCCTTCACGCGCCGGCAGATATCCAGATAGGGCATGCCGGGCTTCACCATGACCATGTCGGCGCCTTCCGCGAGGTCGAGCGCAACCTCGCGCATCGCCTCATCCGAATTGGCCGGGTCCATCTGGTAGGTCTTCTTGTCGCCCTTGAGCGCACCGCCCGAGCCGACCGCGTCGCGGAAGGGGCCGTAGAAGGCCGAGGCGTATTTCGCCGCATAGCTCATGATGCGCGTGTGGATCAGGCCGCGGGAATCGAGCGCGCCACGGATCGCGGCGACGCGGCCATCCATCATGTCCGACGGCGCGATCACGTCGATCCCGGCCTCAGCCTGGATCACCGACTGGATCGCCAGGATCTCGAGCGTCTCGTCATTGGCCACATACGCGCCCCCCGGCCCGTCGCGCAGCACGCCGTCATGGCCATGGTCGGTGTAGGGGTCGAGCGCGACATCGCCGACGAGGCCGAGCTCCGGGAATTCCGCCTTCAGCAGGCGGGCGGCGCGGCACATCAGATTGTCGGGGTTCTTCGCCTCCGTCCCCTCGGCGTCCTTCTTCTCCGCGGGCGTGGCGGGGAACAGCGCGAGCGCCGGGATGCCGAGCTTCGCCGCCGGCTCCACATGCGCGGCTAGGCGATCCAGCGTCACGCGCTTGACGCCGGGCATGGAGGCGACCGGTGTCTCGGTCGCGCTCCCCTCGATGACGAAGATCGGCCAGATCAGGTCGTCCACGGAGAGGCGGTTTTCCGCCACCAGCCGGCGCGTGAAGCTGTCCACCCGGTTGCGGCGCGGCCGCAGGGCAGGGAAGCCGCCGGGCTGGGCGCCAAGCTGCACGGAAAGGCCGGCACCCGGCTTGTCGAAGGCGTTCATCCTCAATCCCCTCAGCCCGCCGCGGCCAATGCCTGGTCCAGGTCGGCGATGATGTCGTCAATATGCTCGATGCCGATCGACAGCCGCACATAGCCCGGCGTGACGCCGGAGGCAGCCTGCTCCTCTGCCGAGAGCTGGCTATGCGTCGTCGTCGCCGGATGGATCACCTTCGCCACCGCCTTGTCTGGAAGGCGGTCGTCGGGTCTGCCCGCCAGCCGGCATGGAGCGCGACAGTCTCCGGATTGGTGTGGGTCATGGCCTTCCTCACGCCTTCGGGCGCCAGCGTGGCATGGCAGGCGGGCCTGGGCCAAGCTACGAGGCTTTCATCCTCGCCGAGGGCCGGGGCGGGGAAGGGACTTCCCCGCCGTGCAGGCCTTGGGGGGAAGACCACCGCCAAGCCCTGGGGCAGCGCAAGGGCTTGGGTGTCCGGTTCCTCGGCGCCACAGGGCGTGGTATCCGTAGCGCCATGACACCGAAGGACATCCCGGTCGCGCTCGGCTCCGACCATGCCGGCCCCGCCCTCAGGGCGACGCTGCGCGCGGCGCTCGAGGAAGCCGGCCACCCCGTGCTCGACCTCGGCACCCATGGGCCGGAGAGCGTGGACTACCCGGATTACGCCGATGCCGTCGCGGCCGCGGTGCTGCAGGGCCGGGCGCGCTTCGGCGTGCTGGTCTGCGGCACCGGAATCGGCATCTCGATCGCCGCCAACCGCCATGCCGGCATCCGCTGCGCCCTGGTGCATGACGTCACCGGCGCGCGCCTCTGCCGGGAGCATAACGACGCCAATGTGCTGGCCCTCGGCGCCCGCGTGACCGGGCCGGAAGTGGCCCTCGACGCGCTCCGCGCCTTCCTCGCAACACCCTTCGCCGGCGGGCGGCACGAGCGCCGCGTGACCAAGCTGACCCCGGACTGGAGCCCGCGCCCATGAACAGCCAGACCCCCGCCATGACGCCCGCGCGCTTCTTCCAGGCCTCCGTCGCCGAGACCGACCCCGAGATCGCCCATGCCATCGGGCTCGAGCTCGGCCGCCAGCAGGACGGGATCGAACTGATCGCGTCTGAGAACATCGTCTCCCGCGCCGTGCTCGAGGTGCAGGGCTCGGTGCTGACCAACAAATACGCCGAGGGTTATGCGGGCCGGCGCTACTATGGCGGCTGCGAATTTGTGGACATCGCCGAGACGCTGGCGATCGAGCGCGTGACCAAGCTGTTCGGCTGCGGCTTCGCGAATGTTCAGCCGCATTCCGGCGCGCAGGCGAACCAGGCGGTGTTCCTCGCGCTGCTGCAGCCGGGCGACACCTTCATGGGTCTCGACCTCGCGGCCGGCGGGCACCTGACACATGGCGCGCCGGCGAACCAGTCGGGCAAGTGGTTCAAGCCGGTGCCATATACGGTACGCCGCGAGGATCAGCGGATCGACATGGCGGAAGTCCGGCGTATCGCGCTGGAGAACAAGCCGAAGCTGATCATCGCCGGCGGCTCGGCTTACGCCCGCACCTGGGATTTCGCTGCGTTCCGCGCCATCGCCGACGAGGTCGGCGCCTACTTCATGGTGGATATGGCGCATTTCGCGGGTCTTGTGGCCGGCGGGGCGCATCCCTCGCCGATCCCGCATGCGCATGTGGTCACCACCACCACCCACAAGACGCTGCGCGGCCCGCGCGGGGGCTTGATCCTGACGAATGACGAGGCGCTGGCGAAGAAGTTCAACTCCGCCGTCTTCCCCGGCCTGCAGGGCGGGCCGCTGATGCATGTGATCGCCGCCAAGGCGGTCGCCTTCGGGGAGGCGCTGAAGCCCGAATTCGCGGCTTACGCCCGGCAGGTCGTCGCCAACGCCAAGGCGCTGGGGGAGGAGCTGCAGCGCCAGGGCCTCGATCTCGTGACGGGCGGCACGGACAACCACCTGGTGCTGGTGGACCTGCGGCCGAAGAAGCTGACGGGCAAGCTGGCCGAGGGCGGGCTGAACCGCGCGCACCTAACCTGCAACAAGAACGCCATCCCCTTCGACCCCGAGAAGCCGATGGTGACCTCCGGCATCCGGCTCGGCTCTCCGGCTGCGACGACGCGCGGCTTCGGCGAGGCGGAGTTTCGCGAGGTGGGGCGTATGATCGGCGAGGTGCTGGACGGCCTCGCCGCGGCCAATGCGCCGGACGGCAATACGGCGGTGGAAGCGGCGGTGAAGGCCCGCGTGCTCGAGCTCTGCCGGCGGTTTCCGATTTATCAGTGAGACGAGGCTGATGCGTGTCCGTCCCATGCTGCCCTTCTTCTCCCTCTCCCGCTGGCGGGAGAGGGTCGGGGTGAGGGTGCGGCGGTCCGGGCGCGCCTATCCTCGCACCCCAACCCAACCCTCCCCCGCTTGCGGGGGAGGGCTATCGCGCTAGCGGAGGCGTGGGATGCGCTGTCCCTTTTGCGGGAATGAAGACACGCAGGTGAAGGACAGCCGGCCGGCCGAGGATGGCGCTGCGATCCGGCGCCGCCGCTCCTGCCCGGGCTGCGGCAACCGCTTCACCACCTTCGAACGCGTCCAGCTGCGGGAGCTGACGGTCATCAAGACCGATGGCCGCCGGGTCGCCTTCGACCGGGACAAGCTGGCGCGCTCCGTCCGCGTCGCGCTGCGCAAGCGCCCCTTCGAGGAGGAGCGGATCGAGCGCATCGTCAACGGCATCCAGCGCCGGCTGGAGGTCGAGGCGGATAGCGAAGTCACCTCCCGCCGGATCGGCGAGGTAGTGCTGGACACGCTGCGCGACGTGGACCAGGTGGCCTATGTCCGCTTCGCCTCCGTCTATCAGAATTTCCGCGAAGCCAAGGACTTCCAGCAGTTCCTGGGTAAGATCGACCAGGGCTGAGAGCCTTGCGCATGGCGGGGCGGCGCGCGGGGGCCTTCCGTCGCCCGCCTTGCCACGCCAAGTAAAGCCTCCCGCCACCGCCCGCCCGAGCCCGTGCCCGAGACCGCCGACGACATCGCCCATATGCGCGCCGCCCTGGCGCTGGCCCGGCGTGGGCTCGGCAACACCTGGCCGAACCCCGCGGTGGGCTGCGTCATCGTGCGTGACGGGCAGGTGGTCGGCCGCGGCTGGACCCAGCCCGGCGGCCGCCCGCATGCCGAAACCGAGGCGCTGCGGCGCGCCGGCGCTCTCGCGCGCGGGGCCACGGCCTATGTGACGCTGGAACCCTGTTCGCATTTCGGCCGCACGCCGCCCTGCTGCAACGCCCTGGTCGCCGCCGGCGTGGCACGGGTGGTCGCGGCCATGCGCGACCCCGACCCGCGTGTGGATGGCCGCGGCTTCGCACTGCTGCGGGAGGCCGGGATCGACGTGCAGGAAGGCCTATTGGAGGCCGAGGCACGCACTCTCAATGCCGGCTTCGCCAGCCGGATCACCCATGGCCTGCCGCTGGTCACGCTGAAGCTGGCCACCACCCTCGATGGCCGTATCGCGACGGCGGCGGGGGAAAGCCAATGGATCACCGGCCCCGCGGCCAGGCGGGAAGCGCATATGCTCCGCGCCCGGCACGATGCGGTGCTGGTCGGCTCCGGCACGGTGCTGGCCGATGATCCGGACCTGACCTGCCGCCTTTCGGGCGCGGCGCCGAAGCCGCTGCTGCGCGTGGTGGCCGATGCCAGGCTCCGGACGCCACCGGCCGCGCGGCTGGTCGCCACCGCCCGCCAGGCCCCGACGCTGCTGGTCACCGCCCCCGGCCACAAGCCGGCAGCACTCGCCCCCTATCAGGCGGCGGGTGTGGAGGTGGCCACCGTCGCCCGCGGTACGGAGGGGCTGGAGATGCGCGCCCTGCTGGCCGCGCTCGCCCAGCGTGGCATCACGCGGGTGCTGGCCGAGGGCGGCGCCGGCATCGCGGCCGCCCTGCTGCGGGAGGGGCTGGTCAATCGCCTCGCCTGGTTCCATGCACCCTCCGTCATGGGCGCTGATGGGCTGCCGGCGGCCTATGCCCTGCCGGTTGAGGTCCTGGCCGCCATGCCCAGATTCCGCCGCACCGCCGCGCGCCCGCTCGGCGAGGACTGGCTGACCGAA
>JBIKSZ010000064.1:0-16258 GCA_044348345.1 Roseomonas sp.
GATCAGCGTGGCACCCCCATCCATCGCCGCACGGCGGAGGCGCCGCTGCATCGCGGCTTCCGCCTCGGCCAGTTCGGCGCGGGAATTGATGCCGCGCAGCTCCGCCTCCGGCGCTTCCACAGCCGCAACGCGCACGCCCTCGGCGGCGGCGATGGCGACGATGTCGGGCAGGTAGTACTCGCCCTGGCGGTTGTCGTTCTTCACCATCCGGAGCCAACGGAACAGCTGCGCCGCCGGTGCGCAGACCACGCCCGCGTTGCACAATCCGACAGCGCGCTCGGCCTCCGACGCATCGGCCCATTCCACCACCCGCGTCACCGCGCCCGTGGCATCGGTCAGCACGCGGCCATACTTCGCCGGATCGGCCGGTCGCATCGCCAGCAGCACAAGCCCCGCGGATTGCCGCGCCGCCAGCAACCGGCGCATCGTCTCTGGCCCGATCAGCGGGTTGTCGGCGTAGAGCACCGCGACATCGCCGGCGAAGCCCTCCAGCAGCGGCGCGGCCTGC
Organism: Roseomonas sp.; assembly: GCA_044348345.1. GTDB lineage: Bacteria > Pseudomonadota > Alphaproteobacteria > Acetobacterales > Acetobacteraceae > Falsiroseomonas. The sequence goes on from JBIKSZ010000064.1 coordinate 509, forward strand.
AGCGCCGCATGGCCGGTGCCGAGGCGCTCGGCCTGCACCACGCTCGGATGCGGCGCGACGGCCGCTTCCAGCGCCGGCATGCCGGGCCCGACCACGACGACGGCACGCGCGAAGGCCTGCTCGACCGAGGCCAGCAGGTGGCGGATCATCGGTCGCCCCCCGATGGGGTGGAGCGTCTTGGGCAGGGCAGAGCGCATGCGCGTGCCGTGCCCGGCGGCAAGCAGGATGGCGGCGGCTGTCATGCATCCCGCGTAATCCGCGCCGCCCGCCCCTGCAAGCGCATCGGTTGCCCGGAGGGCGCGCGGCGCCTATCCGGTCAGGCATGACACGTCTGGCCGTCTTCGACCTGGACGGGACGCTGGTGGACAGCGCCCCCGACCTTCATGCCGCCCTCGACCGGCTGATGGCCGCCCGTGGCCTCGCGCCCTTCGACCGCGCAACAGTGATCGCCATGATCGGCGATGGCGCCAAGGTGCTGGTGGAGCGCGCGCTGGCCGCACGCGGGCAGCCCTTCGACCAGGCTGCGCTCGATCAGTTCCTGGCCGATTACGGCGCCGCTGCCGCGGTCGAGACCCGCCCCTTCGCCGGCATCCCGGAGGCGCTCGACCGGCTCGCCGCCGATGGCTGGCGGCTGGCTGTCTGCACCAACAAGCCCGAAGCGCCGGCGCGCGAACTGCTGGCCGCGCTCGGCCTCGCGCATCGCTTCGCGGCCCTTGGTGGCGGCGACAGTTTCCCGACCCGCAAGCCCGATCCCGCCCATCTGCTGGCCACCATCGCTGCGGCGGGCGGCCTCAGGGACGGCGCGGTGATGATCGGCGACCACCACAACGACATCCGCGCCGCACGCGGCGCCGGCATCCCAGGCCTTTTTGTCAGCTGGGGCTACGGACCGCCGGCCATGGCCGAGGGCGCGCCCATCATTGCACGGCCCGAGGCGCTACCGGCCGAGCTCGGCGCGGCGCTCGATCGGCTCCGCGCGTAGCAGCACCGCCGTCGCGGTGCCGAACCAGCGCGTCGGAATGTCCACGCGCACCGGCACCGGCGGCGCACCCGCATAAGGCGCTGCGATCCAGGCGGTGCCACGCTGGGGGGTCGCGGCTTCGCGCCCCTCGCCATCACGGCGGAAACCGGCGACCTGCCGCCCCTCGAAATCGCAGCGCAGCGCATCGCCGCTCCAGCCGCCGCGCCAGGGCAGCATGCGCTCCCAGCGCCCGCCGCCGGTGGTGAAATCGCTGCGCCGGCGGCCGTCGAAGACCGGGGCGGTCAGCGTGCAGCCCTGCTCCCGCGCCACCTGGCGTGAGAGCGCGGCAAGGGCCGAGAGCGCATCCACCGTGCCGGCCTTCAGCCCCTCCGGCACGGGTTCCCGCTCTTCCTCATTCGGGGGCAGCAGCTCCAGCACACGCGGTGTCCCGCCTTGCCAGTCCAAGGCGATGCGCCGCGGCCGGCCGCGCCAGGTGCCCTCGGAAACATAGCCCGTCGGCTGCGGCGCGGAGCCCGCGAAGCCGCCCGTGACACGGGTGGTCTGTTCGCCCGAGGCGAAGACCGCGGCCATGCCTCGCGTCCGCAGCCGCGTTTCCACCCGGTAGCCGTCCGACGCCAGGTCGAAGCGCGCCTCGAGTTCCATCACCACCATGCCGGCGGCATGCACCTCATAGGTCGCGCGCAGCGCCTGCGCCGCGGCGTGTGCCGGCACCAGAAGCAGAGAGACGAGAAAGGCGGCCGAGAGGGCAGCTGGGCGCGGCATGCCCGGCGCATAGGCCGCGGCTTCCCGACGGGCAAGGCAAAAGGTCGCGGCCCCAGCTTGGCGGATCCGGGACAATGAAGTTTTATGGGATACGCCGTTTAAAGCCGAGCGCGCCTCACCCGGGTGCGCAAGGCCGACAAGGCCGGCTGCCCAGCTTGCGCCTAGCGCCAACCATGCGCCCCAAGCGCAGCTCACCCCACTATTGAAATGATTGATTTATGGATAAATGCGATTAATGCGATTAAATTGAGATTATTCTTCCCGCTCGGCACGCACCGCGGCCGGGGACGGCCCCGAAGAGGAGGAGAAGGCGAGAATGCGCGCCTGGTCCGCGATAAGGCGTCGCGCGGTTTCGGGGTCGGGGGCGCCATGCTCCGTACCGCCCGCTAGGCGCCAGATCCGCCGTGCCCATCGCGCGACCAACGCCGGCGGTAAGGCGGGCTCGGCCGCCGGCATCGCATCGAGCAGTGATGCAAAGAGGCTGCCGAAGAGCTGGTCGAGTTCATCCGCCTGGAATGGGTTGCCCGGTTCGGCCAAGGGCGGCCGGCTGAAGCTGTGGGGCGACACATCGGCCGGCGTGGCGCCAAGGGCGGCGGCCAGTCGCAGGATCGTCTCGGAGTCGCGGGGCTGGCTGCGGCCGGTTTCCCAGTCCGCGACGGTCGCCTGCGACACCCCGATCATCCGGCCCAGCGTCCCCTGCGACAACCGCGCGGCCAGACGCCGTGAGCGGATTGAGCGGGCCCAGGGCGGCCGCTCGCTATCGAGAATCGTCCGACGGGGCATGGCGCGTGATCGCACGGAGCGCGCGCGATGAGAAACTTGTTTTTTGGGTATAAATGGTCATGAAACGACAGGGGCGTGGACCAACGCGCCAGAACCACATCACCGATCTCATTGCGCGCCTGGGCGGTCAGCACGCCGTGGCGGCTGGGCTCGGCCTGTCGCAGGCGGCGGTCTCGGGTTGGGCGGTGCGTGGCTTCGTACCCAGCCACAACATCCCGCGCGTCATCGCCTTCGGCGAACAGCTCGACCCGCCGGTGCGCCTCACGCCCTGCCATTTTTTTGCCGCCGCGCCGGGTTCGGCAGAGAGCCCCTGCTGGGTCTGGTCGGGACTTGACCCCTCACGGCCGCCCCCCTAGGAAGCCGTCGCGGATGGGCGCGTAGCTCAGCGGGAGAGCATCGCCTTCACACGGCGGGGGTCACAGGTTCAATCCCTGTCGCGCCCACCATCCGCAGCCTGCCATCAATGCGCTTTTGAGGATTATGTGGCTCGGGGCCCGTAGGCCTACGGCGTGCTGCGACCGGTCCTCTGTCTCGAAGCGCTGGCCAGAGCCAGCGCCCTATCCCCGACGTTGCGGAGTATCGGCAGGCTCGCCGCGCGAGACAGGCATTGCGGCGCCGGCCGTGCGGGCCGGCGCCGCGCCTTCCTCAGTTCGGCTGCGCGCCCGGCGGGCCACGGCGCTCGCCGCCCGGGCCCATCATCCCAGGACCCATGCCTGGGCCCATGCCGGGCCCCATGCCCTGGCCGCGCCGCTCCTGGCGATCGCCACGGCGCGTCACCTCATCGCGCGTCAGCGCACCATCGGCGTTGAGATCGCGGGCGCGGAACATCGCCTCCGCAAAGGGGCGCAGTTCCTCGAGTGTCACGCGGGTATCGCCATTGGCGTCGAAGGCGCGGAACATCGCCTGGCCGCGCTGTTCCATTCGGGCCTCGGCCTCCGCGGGCGGCTGGCGGTCGCCCATGCGGCTGCGGGCATAGGTCCGCATCTCCTCAAAGGTGACGCCGCCATCGCGGTTCGCATCCACCTCGGCGAAGCGTGCGGCGAGCCAGGCGCGGCCTTCTTCCAACGTCACGCGGCCATCATTGTTGGCATCTGCCCGCGCGAAGGCCTCGCCGGCGGCGAAGCCGCCTGCGCCGCCGCGGTGGTGGCTGCCCTGCGCCAGGGCGGGATAGGTGAGCGTCGCGGCGCCAGCCACAACGAGCGCGGTGCCGGCAAGCAGGGCAAGGCGAGAGGTCTTCATCGGGGGTCTCCTTCAGCCGGTCCGATCCGGCGATGGATGCAGGATGGTGCCCCGATGCAACGCGCCGATTGCAGGCAAGGTCTCCGCGGGTGAGGAAGGGTAACGTTACCGGTTACTCATCCGTCCGCTCGCCCTGCGCCCACCCCTATCCCCGAGGCGGCGTCCCGGGCTCACCGAGGTCCCACCACAGCCCGGCGAAGGCCGCGATGCCGGCGCGCGCGGTGGATTTCAGCAGATGCTCATCCGGCCCGTGCTGCTTGCAGCCATTGTAGCTGTGCGGCACCCAGACCAGGGGCACGCCAAGGTGATCCACGAAGACATCGCCCGGCAGCCCGCCCGAGGAATTCGGGATCACCTGCACGCGCTCGCCCAGGCTTTTCTCCATGCTGGCCTGGGCCCAGCGCACCCAAGCATGGTCGGGCGCCGTGCGGCTCGCGGCCATGCGGACCGCGGCATTCTCGATCGCGACGAAGCCCATGCCCAGCGCATCCAGATGCGCACGCAGCGCGGGGGCGAAGCGGGCGGGATCGGTGTCCACGGTATAGCGGATCTGGCAATGCGCACGCGCTTCCGGTGCGACCGCATTCACCGGGTTCTCCGGCCGGCCGGCGACCATCGCCAGCACGATGAAGCTGTTCCAGCCATAGATCTTCTCGGCCGCCGTCAGCCCCGGCTCGCCCCAGCCGGCATCGATCGTCGCGGCCCCTTCGCCGCCGCCGACCGGGCAGCCATCCAGCACGGCGCGCACGGGCGCGGGCACGCCACCCGCGGGCAGCCAGTCGCGCACCAGGATGCGCCCGTCCCGATCGGCAATGGCGGCGATGGTGTGGGACAGCAGGATCGCCGGGTCGCGCGTCAGCCCACCCCAATGGCCGGAATGCACGCCGCCCTCGCGCAGCTTCACCACCAGGTCGAAATGGAAGGTGCCGCGCGTGCCGGTAGCAATCGTCGCAAGCCCCGGCTCGACCCGCGGCCCGTCGGAGGCGATCAGCGCATCGGCGGCGAGTTCCGTGCGATGCGCCGCCACGAAGGCCGCGAGCCCCTTCGAGCCCCGCTCCTCCGCCATTTCCAGCACCAGCTTGACGTTGGCGCCGAGCTTGCCGCCGCGTTCGGCCAACACGGCCTCCAGCGCAGCCAGGTTGATGGCGTGCTGCCCTTTGTTGTCGGCGGTGCCGCGCCCGTACCAGCGATCCCCCGCATCGGTGACCGCCCAGGGCTTGAGGCCGCCATGCCACTGGTCTTCCAAGCCCCGCACCGTGTCGCCATGGCCGTAAAGCAGCGCGGTCGGCAGCGCCGGATCCTCGATGCGCGTCGCGACCAGGATGGGGCCGAAGCCGGGCTCTGGGTTCGGATGAATCCGCACCTCGAAGCCAAGGCGCGAAAGCCAGGGGCGCATGCCATCTTCAAGATAGCGCGTGAGCGCAGGGGCGCCCTCTGGCTCCTGCGAGGTGGAGGGGATGGCGACAAGCCGCCCCAGCAGGTCCTGGAAGCCGCCCTGGTCGAAGAAAGTCAGGGCGCGCGCGATCGCGGCGTCACGGCTTGGCATGGCAGTCGGCATCCGGTTGCAGAGGTCAGGGGGCGAAGGCTGCCCCTCACGCGACGCGGGGTCCAGCCCCCGCCGCGGAACTGCCTCACCGCCCGAGCATCTGCCGCGCGATGATCAGCCGCATGATCTCATTCGTGCCTTCCAGGATGCGATGGACGCGGAGGTCGCGCACGATCTTCTCCACGCCGTAATCCGCAAGGTAGCCATAGCCGCCGAGCAGTTGCAGCGCCTCATCCGCCACGCGGAAGCCCGTGTCGGTGGCGAAGCGCTTGGCCATCGCGCAGAAGGCCGTCGCGTCGGGCGCACCGGCATCGAGCTTCGCGCAGGCGCGCCACAGCAGCGTGCGCGCGGCTTCCAACTCAGTCTGCATGTCGGCAAGGCGGAACTGTGTCGCCTGGAATTTCTCGACAGCCTGCCCGAAGGCGCGGCGTTCCTTCACATAGGCCAGCGCGATGTCGAGCGCGCGCTGCGCGCCGCCGAGCGAGCAGGCGGCGATGTTGAGCCGCCCGCCATCGAGCCCCGCCATGGCGAAGCGAAACCCCTGGCCCTCCTCGCCGAGCAGCACGGCGGCGGTGACGCGCGCATCCTCGAAGATCACCTGCCGCGTCGGCTGGGCGTTCCAGCCCATCTTCTTCTCATTCGCGCCGAAGGAGAGGCCGGGCGTGTCCTTCGGGATCAGCAGCGCGGAGACACCACCAGCACCCGTCCCGCCGGTGCGGACCATCGTTAGGTAAAGGTCGGAGACGCCAGCGCCGCTGATGAACTGCTTCACCCCATTCAGCACATAGCCCTCATTGTCGCGGACGGCGCGGGTCGAGAGCGCGGCCGCATCGCTGCCCGCGCCGGGCTCGGTCAGGCAGTAGCTGGCGATCTTCTCCATGGAGATCAGGCTCGGCAGCCACGCTGTTCGCTGCGCGTCAGAGCCAAAGCGGTCGATCATCCAGGCGACCATGTTGTGGATGGAGAGGAAGGCGGAGATGGTCGGGCAGCCCGTGGCCAGCGCCTCGAACACCACCGCGGCGTCGAGCCGCGAGAGCCCGGCCCCGCCGCTTTCCTCCCGAACATAGAGCGCGGCCATGCCAAGCCCCGCAGCCTCGCGCAGCACATCCACCGGCAGGTGCCGCGCCTCATCCCATTCCTGGGCGTGGGGCGCGAGCTTGTCGCGCGCGAAGGCGAGTGCGACCTCACGCAACTCGCGCGTAGGCTCCGGCAGGTCGAAGACGGCCTCGTCGAGCGGCATGGGCGGTTCCTTCCCGGTGCGCCGACTATATCGCCGCCGCGATCTCCCGCCAGCGCGCGCGCGTCTTCTCGACGTTGCGCGCCTTGATCGGGCCGAAGCCCTTGATGCCCGCGGCCGCCTCGGCCCAGTCGCAGATCGTGGCGTGGTTCTGGACTGTGAGCTTCGGCAGGAAGGCCTCGATCGCCGCGCGATACTCCGCGATCAGCGCGCGTTCCATCCGCCGCTCCTCGGTCCGCCCAAAGGGATCGAGCGGGGTGAAGCGCAGCACCTTGCCATGCCGCAGCAGCCCCATCGCCGTTAGCATCCACGGTCCGAAGCGGCGCTTGGCCGGCAGGCCGGTATTCGGGTCCTGCTTCGACAGGAGCGGCGGGGCGAGGTTCAGCTCGATCCGCGGGGTACCCGCGAAGTCGCGCGCCAGCTGCGCCTGCCAGTCCGGCAGGCTGTGCAGCCGGGCGACCTCGTACTCGTCCTTGAAGGCCATCAGCCGATGCAGCTGCGTCGCCACAGCGCGCGTCAGGCGCTCCGCCCCGAGCGGCGCTTCCGCCACGCGGACCGCCGCCACGAATTCGGCGTAGCGCCGGGCATAGCGCGCATCCTGGTAGTCCGTCAGGTCGGCCACACAGCGCGCGACCAGTTCCTCCAGCGTCTCCGGCCGCGCCGGCTCGGCCTCCCGCCCCTCCAGCGCGGCGCGGCGGCCGAGCGCGAAGGCGGCGAGGTTCCGCTCCACCTGCGCGCCGTTGAGGCGGATCGCCTGCTCGATCGCCGCGCCCGCCACGGGGATCAGCCCGCGCTGGAAGGCAAGGCCCAGCAGCCAGATATTGAGGTGGATCGCATCGCCAATCGCCTGCATCACCTCTGCGGAGGCATGGACGGGATGCAGTTCCCGGCACGCGGTGCGCAGGCTCGTCAGCATCGCGGCCGTGTCGTAGCGCATCGCCGTGTCGCGCACGAAGGCGGCGGTGGGCGCCAGATCGGCATTGACGATCGCAGCGCTGCGCCCCGCACCCAGCAGCGGCCGCGCGTTGCGCCCATGCGCGACCACCATGTCGGAGGCGATCAGCACATCCGCCTGGCCCGCGCCGATGCGCGGATTGGGGATCGTCGCCTCCTCCGTGCCCTGGCGGCCGATGCGCAGCTGCACATAGACGCCGCCCCCCTTCTGCGCGAAGCCGAGCGTGTCCACGGACCGGCTCGGGCGGCCATCGATATGCGCAGCCATGGCCAGGATCGCGCCGAGCGCCGTCACCCCCTGCCCGCCAATGCCGGCGACGAGGATGTTCCACGCCCGCCCATCCACCGGCTCCGGCAGGACGGGATCGGGCAAGCTGCCATCGGGCGCCGCCACACCCTTGGGCCTGGCCGGCTCCGCCCCCAGCAGGGTGACGAAGGACGGGCAGAACCCCTGCACGCAGGACAGATCCTGGTTACAGGCGGATTGCTCGATCTTCCGCTTGCGGCCCCAGGGCGTGGCCAGCGGCTCCACCGCGATGCAGTTGGAGACGCGGGAGCATTCGCCGCAATCCTCGCAGACGCGCGGGTTGATGACGGCGCGGCGCTCGGCCTGTGCTGCCGTGCCGCGCTTGCGCTTGCGCCGGCGTTCCGTCGCGCATTCCTGGTCATAGATCAGTGCGCTGACGCCCGGCACCTCGCGCAGCGCCCGCTGCACCGCATCCAGCTCCGCGCGCGGATGGAAGGTGACGCCGGCGGGCACCAGCGGGTCGCCGCGATGGCGGTCGGGATCGTCGCCGACAATGGCGATACGCTCGACACCCTCGGCCCGGATCTGCGCGGCGATGCGCACAACGCCCGGATCGCCTTCCACCGCCTGGCCGCCGGTCATCGCAACGGCCGAGTTCACCAGCACCTTGTAGGTGACATTCGCCTTGGCCGCGACGGCCGCGCGCAACGCAAGACTGCCCGAATGCGCCCAGGTGCCGTCGCCGATATTGACGAAGACGTGCTTCTCCTCGGTGAAGGGCGCGATGCCGAGCCAGGACGCACCCTCACCGCCCATCTGGGTGAAGGCGGTGCTGTTGCGCTCCGGCATTTTGGTGACGAGCCAGTGGCAACCGATGCCGGCCATGCCGCGCGAGCCGTCCGGCACGCGCGTGCTGGTGTTGTGCGGGCAGCCCGGGCAGTAGAAGGGATCGCGCGCGACAAGCGGCTCGGCGGCAGCGGCATCCAGCGCCTCCAGCTCCTGCAGGCGGGCGGACAGCGCCTCCGTGCGCAGCGCGGCGGGCAGGCGGCGGGCGAGCGCGCGCAGGATCTGCCCGGAGTCCAACTCGCCGAGTTCAGACAGCAGCGGCGCGCCGCGCTCGTCCTTCTTGCCCATGACGCGCGGGCGATCGGTCAGCGGGTACAGCGCGTCCTTCAGCTGCGGCTCCAGGAAGGCGCGGCGATCCTCGACGACCAGCACCTCCTCGAGGCCCTCTGCGAAAGCGCGTGCGCCTTCGGCGTCCAGCGGCCAGGCCAACCCCACCTTCCAGATGCGCATGCCATTGTCGCGCGCGAAGTCAGGTGAGATGCCGGCATCGGCCAGCGCCTGGCGCAGCGTCGCAAAAGCCTTGCCCCGCACCGCGATGCCGAAGCGCGCTCGCGGCGCGTCCACCACCAGCCGATCCAGGCCATTCGCGCGCGCGAAGGCGATGGCGGCCGGCAGCTTCACCTGGCGCAGCCGCTTCTCCTGCGCCACCGCAGTGTCGGGGATGCGCAGATGCACCCCTTCCTCCGGCATGTCGAAGCGCGGCGCGACAGTGGCATAGGCCGCCATATCCACGCTGAGCGTTGCCGAGGCGTCCATCGTCTCGGCGATGCATTTCATCGCCGCCCAGGTGCCGGCAAAGCGGCTGAGGGCCAGCCCCTTCACGCCGAATTCCAGCACCTCCGCGACCTCCGCCGGATCGAGCAGCGGGATCTCCAGATCCTGGAAGCTGACCTCGCAGCCGGAGGTGATGGTGGAGGATTTCGCCGCCGGGTCATCGCCCGACAGCGCCAGCACACCCCCCTTGGGCGAGCTGCCGGCGGAGTTGGCGTGGCGCAGCACGTCGCCGCTGCGATCCGTGCCCGGCCCCTTGCCGTACCAGATGCCGAAGACGCCCTCATGCCGCGCACCGGGCGAGAGCGGCACCTGCTGCGTGCCCCAGACGGCCGTCGCGGCCAGATCCTCGTTCAGCCCGGGGCGGAAGACGATGTCGGCCGCCGCCAGCCGCGCCGCTTCCTTCAGCAGAAGCTGGTCGTAACCGCCGATCGGCGATCCGCGATAGCCGCTGATGAACCCGGCCGTATTCCAGCCGAGCGCCGCATCCAGCTGCCGTCGCAGCAGCGGCAGGCGCACCAGCGCCTGGATGCCGGAAAGCACCACCGGCGCACCGGCGGCATCCCACTTGTCCTCGAGCGAGGCTGCGGGCCGCTGCAGGCTGCCCATCCGACGTCTCCCGGAGTCATTTCTTCGACTATGCGAAGGATGCGCTGGCCTGGCCAGAGGATGCTTCCGTAATCTGTTATGCAGCGCCGAAAGAACGGAAGGGGATTCCGCCTTGGACGCGATCGACAAGAAGATCCTGCGGGCCCTGTCGCACCAGGGCCGCCTGACCAATGCGGAGCTGGCCGAGCAGGTCGGCCTGTCGCCCTCTCCCTGCTGGACGCGGGTGAAGCGGCTGGAACAGGCCGGGATCATCAAGGGCTATGCGGCGGTGCTGGACCAGGCGGCCCTTGGATTACCCGATACAGTCTTCATCGAGGTGATGATGGAACGCCACGACGAGGCGCAGCTGCAGCGCTTCGAGGCGGCGGTGAAGGACATCCCCGAGATCCTGGAATGCCACCTCGTCACCGGCGAATACGACTATGTGATCAAGGCCGCGGTGGGCGGCACGGCGGGCTATGAGCGGCTGCTGCGCGACAGGCTCTATCGCCTGCCCGGCGTGCGTCACACCCGCACGAGCTTCGCGCTGCGCAGCCTGAAGCAGGAGATCTCCCCGGTGCCCGAGTGAGCCCCGGCCCCTTCGGGCGCCGCGGCGTGCCGCGGCGCCATCGCGCAGGGTCAGCCCGGCGGCAGGACGCGCAGCGACACCGTCTCCACGAAGACCACGTCCACGAGGTTGCCGGGCGAGAGCGTGCGCATGAACTGGCGCATGCGCGGATCCTGCACCCGGACCGTGCGGCGCTCATTCTCCGGCGTGGTGAAGGTGACGGTGTTGAGGCCGAGGTCGATCCCCTCGATGCGAACACGGACGCGCTTCGCCTCGCCGAAGCTGACGCCCGGCCGCGCGCCTTCCGGCGCCCGGGCCGCGACCACCGCGGTGCCCTCTGCCGCCGCGCCGTCATCGGCCCGGGCGAAGGATGCCGCGATTGCATCCGTGACTGAGATCACCACCCGGTCGCCTGGGCGGACCTGGCCGAGGTTACGCACCTCCGGCCCGACGCGGACCGTGGCGAGGACGCCGCTCTGCGCGCCCGCATCACCGCGCAGCAGGACCGAGCGTTCGGTCATGTTCACCGTCTCGACAATCGCGGTGCGCTCGGTGGTCGTGGCGACGACGGCAGGCTGCTGCGCGACGGCAAGGCCGGGCGCAAGGCAGACGGCGGCGAGGAGGAGGCGGCAGGCGCGCATGGGGGTCTCCGGTTATGGTCGTGGGCAGAAAGCGTCACAGCCTGAGGCGCGCTGCGCAACGTAACCGGGACACGCCGCACAAGCGCGGGACGTCTCCGCACCATTCCGCACCATACAGCATCAAGGCCGGGCGATGCCATCCACATGGTCAAAGTGGCGCTTCACCAGGAACAGCGCGAACAGCACACCGAAGCCGAACAGGCCATAGCCGAACAACATCAGTCCGAGTTCTTCTGCAACCGAGATCGCCGCGAGGCCGATGATCGCAAGGATCGCGCCGACGAGAGTGAAATAGATCATGGCTTGCCTTCCTGTCTTGGTTGATGGGGGGGCATATCGTCGAAGAGGATGCGGCTCGCCGCCCCGTCCAGGTCGTCGTACTGGCGCGATCGCAGCGTCCAGAGGAACAGCGCGAGGCCCAGCAGCCCAAGGCCCAGCGCCGCCGGCACGAGGAACACCAGCGCGTTCATGCCTCGGGCTCCTTGCCTGCACGCAGTGCATTCAGAATCACGACAATCGAGGAGCTGGCCATCACCAGCGCCGCGATCAGTGGCGTGACGAAGCCGAGCACGGCCATCGGCACGGCGACCACATTGTAGATCAGGCTGAAGGCGATGTTCTGCCGCGCCAGCGTCTGCGCCCGCCGTGCGACGCGCACCGCCGCCGGCAGCGCGATCAGCCCCTCCGCGCGCAGCACGATGTCGGACGCCGCCTGGGCGAGATCCGTCCCCGAGCCGGGGCTGACAGAGACATGCGCCAGGCTGAGCGCGGCTGCGTCGTTGATGCCGTCGCCGACCATCAGCGGATGGCGGCCGGCGGCGCGCAGCGCCTCAACCCGCGCGGCCTTGTCGGCCGGCGTCGCGCGCGCCTGCCAAGGGCCGATGCCCGTCGCCGCCGCCGCCGTCTCCACCGCGCCGGCGCCGTCGCCCGACAGCAGCTCGGTCTCGAAGCCGAGCTTCTGCAGCCCCGCCACCGCCTGCCCGGCATCGGCGCGGAGCCGGTCGGAGAAGCGGAAGGTCACCGGCGCCGCGCCGGCGACGCAGAAGACCAGCTCCATGCCGGAACCCTGCGCGTCGGACATCCCGCAGAAGGCCGGGCTACCGAGGCGCAGGGCGCCGCGCACCAGCCCCTTGCCCGCGATCTCCCGCACGCCGTCCAGCACCGGCGCGTCGGGGCAGGCGCGCACCAGCGCCTGCGCCAGCGGATGGCGCGATGCGCGCGCCATCGCCGCGGCCTCGCGCAGGGTCTCGGGGTCGAGGGGCTCATCCTCGATCAGTTCCGGCCGGCCCTCGGTCAGCGTGCCGGTCTTGTCGAGCAGCGCGTGGTCGGCGCTGGCCAGACGTTCCAGCGCGGTCGGCGAGGCGACCAGCACGCCCTTGCGGAACAGCGCGCCAACCGCCGCGACCTGTACGGCCGGAACGGCGATCGCGAGCCCGCACGGGCAGGTCACGATCAGCGCCGCGACGGCAGGCACCAGCGCCGCCTGCCACGCCACGCCGACCCAGAGCCACCAGCCGAGGAAGGTCACCGCCGAGACGACGAGCACCACAGGCACATAGGCCCGCGCCGCCTTGTCGGCGACCGAGACGAAGCGGCCGCGGCCCTGCTCGGCCTTCTCCAGCAGCCGCGCGAGCTGCGCGAGCGATCCGTCGCGCGCTGCCATCGCGACCGTCATCACGAAGGGCTGGCCCATGTTCACCGTACCCGCCGGCAGCGCCTCGCCCGGCGCCATCTCGCGCGGGAGGCTCTCGCCGGTGGTGGCGGAGGTGTCGAGCAGCGCCGCCTCCTCCGCCGTGCCGTCGAGGCGCAGCCGCTCCCCGGCGGCGACGAGGACGAAGTCGCCGGCCTTGACGTTCTCCGCCGCCACCTGGCGCGTCGTGCCGTCGGGCAGGCGCAGCGCGACATTGCCGTCCTGCAGCGCCAGCAGCTCGGCCACCGCCTGGCGGGCGCGGCGGCGCATCGCGCGGTCCAGCACGCGGCCCGCGAGCAGCAGCGCCAGCAGGGAGGTCGCGCCGTCGAACCAGGTGTAGTCGCCGTTGTGCAACGTCTCCGACAGGCTCATCAGCGTGGTCATGATCACGCCGATGGAGATGGCGAGGTCCATGTTGACCCGGCCCGCGCGGATCGCGTCCCAGGCCGAGCGGTAGAAGGGCATCCCCGCCACCAGCACCGTCGGCAGCCCGATCAGCGCGGCGAGCCAGTGCATCATGTGGCGCGTCGCCGGGTCCATGTCGTGCCCGACCCAGACCGCGATCGAGACCAGCATCACGTTCATCGAGCCGAAGGCGGCGATGCCGAGCGCGCGGATCAGCGCGCGGCCCTCCGCGTCCTCGGTCGCGCGCAGGCAGGCGGGCGACCAGGGCGCGACGTGAAAACCGAGCCGCGCGATGAGTTGCGCGAAGCCCCGCGCGCGCGCCGCATCGCCGCGCCAGGCGACGGTGAGGCGGCGGGCGGAGAGGCTGGCGCGCGCGCGCATCACGTCGGGCTCGGCCGCCAGCGCCTGTTCCACCAGCCAGACGCAGGCGCCACAGGTCAGGCCCGACACGATCAGGTCGAGCTCCATCATCCCCTTCCCGGCGGCGCGCGCATGGGGCGCGAAGTCGGTCGTCACCGTCTGCGGCGGGCGGAGCGTGCCGGCCGCCGTCTCCTGCCGGCGGTAGAAGGCATCGAGGCCGAGGCCGCGCACCAGCGCATGGGCACCCGCGCAGCCGGTGCAGCAGAATTCGCCCTGGCCCGGCATCAGCGGCGTGCCGCAATGCGCGCAGGTCGCGCGGGAGAGCCCTGCCACATGGGGCAAGGAGCCCGGTGCCAGTCCTTCGGGGAAGCCGGCGGCGATGGTCACCGCACGAACAGCCGCTGACGAATCTCGAGCCGCTCGCCGCGCTCGCCGGTCAGGGTCAGGCGCGCATCCCACTGGCCGGCGGCGGGCGGCTCGGCGAAGGCGATGAAGCGGCCGGGGCCCGCGGCGGCAAAGTCGAGCCGCAGCTCGGCGCCTTCCAGCGGGCGATGCAGCACGCCCGCCACGCGGCCGCCGACGGGCAGGCCCTCGCGGTCGGCGACGGTGACGGTCAGCACCTTGCCCTCCAGCGCGACCTGCGTCGTCCACCCCAGTGCATCCTGCCGCGCGGCCTCGGCCAGCACCTGGTTGTAGCTGCGGCCGCGATCGTAGGAGCGGCCCGTGGTGACACCGGTGAAGGTCGAGAGCGCCGCATAGGCCATGAAGCCGTTCACCACGACGACCAGCAGCATGCCGCCGACGAAGACCCAGGGGATCCAGTTGCTGCGCTTCGGGTCGAAGTCCTGCGTGCGAGAGGCGGTGCTGTCGCTCATGTCAGTGCGGCCCCAGGAAGACGCTGTCGGTGCGCACGACCGTTCGGCCGCGGTCATCGAGCAGGCGGAAGGTGACAGGCGTGGAGGTTGTCTGGGCATCCGATTCACGCCTCCGGTGCTCGGCTGCGCCTGCGCCCTCCGGCGACCGTATGCCGTCACGGCGCGGCTGGCCGGGCGGCAGCGTCGCCAGCGCCCGCCACTGCGTGATGCCGTCGCCGCGCGTGGTGACGCGGTAGCGATTGGGGCCGATCGCTTCGGCCTCCTGCACCGTCAGGGCCAGCGGCGCGCGGCTTTCGAGCACGAGGGTCAGCGTGCCCGCCTCGCGCGCCTTGTTGGCGATCTTCAGCGTGTAGCCGTTGCGGATGCCGCCGTCGGAAAGGCTGACGAAGAGCGGCGCGCGGTCGCGGATGACGGCCAGCGTCACCTCCTGCCGCAGCAGCCAGGCGCCGAGCATCACCGCCATCACTGCCGCCAGCACGCCGGCATAGATGACGGTGCGCGGGCGGATGAAGCGCGGCGTGGTGCGCGCCGCCATCCCCGCCTCAGTGCGCGCGGCGCAGGGCGACATCGGCTTCGTCGCGGCCTCGGCGGCGGCGATGTTGCCCAGCGTCTCGAAGGCGATCAGCCCCTTCGGCTTGCCGAGCTTCACCATGACGTCGTCGCAGGCATCGATGCACAGCCCGCAGCCGATGCATTCCATCTGCTGCCCGTCGCGGATGTCGATCCCCGTGGGGCAGACATGGACGCAGGCGTTGCAGTCCACGCAATCGCCATGGCCCGCTTCCTTCAGCTTGCCGCGCGGCTCACCGCGCCAGGCGCGGTAGGAGACGACGAGGGAGTTCTCGTCGAGCATCGCGGCCTGGAAGCGCGGCCAGGGGCACATGTAGGTGCAGACCTGCTCCCGCGCCCAGCCGGCAAGGAGGTAGGTGGTGCCCGTGAAGAGCGCGAAGAAGAAATAGATCTCGAGGCTCGCCGCGCCGGTCAGGATTTCCATGACGACGGTCGGCGCGTCGCGGAAATACATGATCCAGGCGCCGCCGGTCAGCGCGGCGATCGCGACCCACGCGGCATGCGTCGCGGCCTTCTTGCGCCACTTCACGGCCGTCCACGGCGCCTTGTCGAGCTTCATCCGCTCGTTGCGGTCGCCCTGGATCAGCCGCTCGACCCACATGAAGAGGTCGGTCCAGACCGTCTGCGGGCAGGCGAAGCCGCACCAGACGCGGCCGAACAGGCTAGTCGCAGCGAAGAGCCCGATG